>RDXH01000017.1 GCA_004292745.1 Oscillatoriales cyanobacterium
AGTCCATCTACGGGGCATCGAACCCCAGAAGAGGACGCGCTTACATCCCGTCACTCAACGGAGTACCGTTAGAGTGCGGGGCTTTCGCTTGGGAGCTAACCGCCGCGAAGAAGGCTATACTATTTAGTTGCTTTCTTTTTGAGCTTTGACTGCTGCTGGGGTAATCGGCTCGATCGCACTTCTATGGCTCTATGGTCGATCGCACCCAAAGGCCTTTCCACTTCCTCAATATCGTGGCGGAACTTCACCGCAATGTCAGCACCATTAATAATCGCCCCCAACAAGCGCGGGGATTTACTCGACTCCTCGTCATCAGATTCGAGCAACTGATCCGCAGCTTCCGACAACATACTCGATAGAGTGTAACCAGGCCTCGCCACCAAAATCATACCGTCAGTGTAAGGTTCCAGGGTGAGGGCGTCATTGCACTCGCTCAAAGCCGGAGAGTCCACCACCACAAAATCGAAGCGATTGCGAACATCCTGGAACAATATCCGCATTTCGCTGGATTCGAGTACCCCCGCAGCCTGATGCAAAAACCCCGGACTCGGTATGACGTATAGGTTTTCCACATTTGGTACTAAACGGACACACTCGCTGATATTGCCGTAATAGTGTAAAGGTTCTACCGCCGCCAGAGGATCGATCGCGATTTTCAGACATTCAATGTGAGAAGCCTCGCGCAAATCTGCTTCAATTAACAAAGTCCGTTTGCCCGATCGAGCTGAGGCAATAGCCAAATTGTAAGCGCTAAAGGTTTTTCCCTCCTCGGCCGAGGCGGAAGTTAGCAACACCACCTTGACTGGTTTGTTACCAATCCGGCGTAAATTACTGCGCAACCGCTCGTAACACTCTAAATAGGGCGAATTGGCATCCAGAGCGATCGGCATCTCCAAGCCGTAGGAATCAAGGATAGACACTTCCGGTAACACACCCAGTATTGCCACTTCCTTTTCCGCCAAAGCAGCCCGTACTTCTTCCCAACTATAAAACTTGCCGTTGAGCATCCCCAGCACAAATATCAACCCGCCGCCCAACAGCAATCCCACAAAGCCTCCCACCGCCAGCATCACCGGCAAACCTCTCTTGGTGGACTCAACATCATCAGTTTTTGGCAATTGAGCAATTGTCAAACTACCTGTTGTCTCGGCTACCGCCGCTTCAGCATCTACCAAAGCCGACTGCATTTTATCGTAGAGAGCTTTTTTGAACCCGACTTGCTGGGCTAAACGCGCTTGTTCTAATTGCTTATTAGGAATTGTGGCGTGTTGTCGGCGCAATTCTTGTTCTGTTTTCTCCACTCCCTTGATTTGCTGTTGCACAACTTCTTTTTGTGTTTGCAAAGCAATCAAATTTTGAGCTAACTGTTGTCTGGCGGGATCTAAGGCAGAATCTACTCGAATTCGATCGGCACTTTGGAGTGGAGCACTGACACCGTTACCGCCTAGCACCTCCGATTGTCGCTGCTGCAACTGTTGGTCAAAAGCTTGTTTTTGTTTGACCAATTCTACAATTTTTGGGTGTTCTTCCTGCAAGTCGCTCCGCAGAATTTTGAGCTGAGATTCGAGGGAAAAAATTTGCACTCGCAGTTGGCCAATAATCGGATCGGCAGAGAGTGCTTGAGAGACGTAAGCTTGATCCACATTTAATCCCAAGCGATTTTGCAAGCTGTTGATTTGAGCTTCAATTGCTCCCAACTGCACTCGCAGTTGTCGCTGCTGCTGTTGGCTATTGGTGATTGCTTGGGGCAAAGTACCGCTCTGAGCTGCTAAAATTGAGGTTTGTTCTCGTTTTTCATAGGCTTCGAGTTTTTCCTCTGTCTCTCTGAGTTCCTGAGTGACTTTTGGCAAACGCTTGTTAATTTGGGCTATGGTCTCTCGCAGTCGGGAAGTATTAATGGTTTGGCTGCGCTCTACCATTTCTTTCATCAATATCTCTGCTACTATTTCGGCTTTTTTGCGATCGGCATTTTTGTATAAAACTTGAATCAAAGCGCTGGGGTCATTATTCTTAATCGGCATCTTTACCTGCACGTTTTTTGCCAGCCTTTTAGTCACATCTTCTAGTTCTTTTGCCGCTTCTTCCTTATTTATTTTTGCTGCTGATTCTTTATTAGCTTTTTTTGCTGCTGCTTGGATGAGTTTTTCGGCTGCTCCTTCAAGCACTTTTTTATCCAGCAACATATCTTTAGTTATTTCTTGTCCTTCCTGTTGAATTTTAGTAGTAGTCGCTGAAAAAATCACTGTTGGGCGGCGGTAGGCGAGCATACCTGATGCTATGTAAATTGGCAGCGGAGTTGGCTGCACTGCCACTACTCCCGACACGCCCACAGTCACAGCTAAAGTAGCCAATCCCACCCATTTGTATTGGTCGAAAGCAATTAAATAACGTTTAACAACTGATAAAGTCATAAGGATTGTTGACTGTTGACTGTTGACTGTTGACAGTTGACTGTTGACTGTTAGTTATGGTTTTTAATAACCAATAACTCATAACTCATAACTCATAACCAATGCCCAATTCCCAATGCCCAATGCCCAATTCCCTAGGCCCAATTCCCAATGCCCAATGCCCAATTCCCAATGCCCAATTCCCAATGCCCAATTCCCAATGCCCAATTCCCAATTCCCAATAACTACTTACGAGAATCATTAGGTACGAACAGATTGTTTACCCCATTTCTCAACTGCTCAAAAAACAAAATAAAACCCAAAATATCGCGAAATGGTCGAGTAAAACTATTGATAGCAAAACCAACTCGCTCTACCAGATTCCTACCAATCACAATCACATCATTATCTTGCAACATTGGATTCTGAGAAAGATTTCCCTCCAAAGCAGCTTTAGCATCTATCTTGCGGTTGACAGCTCTACCTTGCTTTTGGTCAAACCGAATCAAGGCAATGTTCCGCATATCTGCAAGATTTACAGGCAAGTTATTGAGAGCATCCAAAAAGGTACTACCATTTTCTATGTAGAAAGAGGTCAAACCACCACTAGCGTAACTCAAAACTCGAACATAGATCCGGGGTTTGATTAAGGTAGAGCGCGAAACCAAAGTCTTGTCGTAGTCCAGATTTTTCCGAGTAGCATCCAGTTCAGGAATAATAATCGCATCTCCAGAAGCTAGGGGGAAATCAAACAAGTCCCTAGCCCTTGCTAGGGGAGTGTAGAGGTCGATGGGTTCTTCCACAGATGTGCCGTTCACCAGTGTCCGTCGCACTCGTACCGCCCGCAAATCAGCTTTTGTGGTTGCTCCCCCCGCAGCGACTAAAGCGGCAGAAATTCGCCCACCACCGGCCGGAAGCGTGTAAAAACCAGGTTTGCTGACTTCTCCGGTGACAGTGACTTGGACAGGGGTACTGGCTGCTGCGAGGCTGTACCTGGATGCTAAATCTTGATCGGATTTGCGATCGGGGGTAGTCTGTTGATAAGGTATGACGATCGCATCTCCATCCTCTAAACGCAAATCTGGGGGAGAAACACCAGTTTGCAGCGGTGTCAAAATGTCAACTATTTGCTCGGCAATAGCGCCGGAGGGCAGTGTCCGCCGCACCCGCACCGCCCGCAGTTCGGCAGTCGGAGTCGTACCGCTGGCTGCCGCTAGGGCTGCGGGAATTTGGGGGGTTTGCAGGGGATAAAAACCGGGTCTGGCAACTTCTCCTGTGACTGTGACGACTACAGGGCGCTGAACTAGCAGGGATGCGAAGACTTGGGGATTTTTCAGAAATTGGGCCAAACGTTCGCGGAGGCGCTGTTGTGTTTCTTCCACCGTCAGGCCGCGCACATTTACAGTGCCTATCAGTGGCATGATAATTATGCCTTCGGGGCTGATAGCACCTGTAAAATTGAGCTCTGGGAAGCGCTGAACTTGAATTGCAATCTGGTCTCCTGGGCCTAGTCGGTAGGGTCGATTGCGGAATGCTGGGTTGATGTCGGCGTTAGGTCTTGCTGGTGGCGGTGTGGGTACTGGTAGTGGGGGGCGATCGAGCAATTCGGAACTAGGAATCACAGGTTGTGCTAAAGTCTGTTGAGGAAAAACTTGGGCATTGAAACCCCAAAATATAGTTGTAAAACATAGAGTCCAAACAGTTGAATAAAGACCTGTCAGGGAAAAAGCGACATAATTTTTATTCATTTTAAAATGTCTATAATTCATGCTTAATTAAATTATTTTTGATAAATTGTATTTTCCCCTGAACCATTCCTTTCCCCATCCCAAATCCCCCCTTGGGGGGGGCAGGGGGGGGGTCGAGGTTGCCCGATTTTTTCAAAAAGTTTCTGCCATTAATTTAGCCTGCACAATTTCACCCAGAGATTTGAGGATGGGTTCAGCTATTTTAATGTCTGTATCCGGTTCAATGGGAACAATGATGCACACAGCTACCCAGGAGACACGACGATTTGACAGTCTTGCCATGCTGTCTTCCCAAAACCAGCTACTTGTTGCGGTCGAACCTCCGTTTTGCCAAGCGTACCATTGTAAGACCGCAAAGGTGCGTTGGGCAGTCCGGCTGCGGAAAAATCTGGCTTTGATGGTTGTAGTCTTGGCGTTTGGTACTGGGTTTAAATTAACTATAAACGGCAAAGTGCGATCGGCATCTGTTTGCCACCGATGAAACCCTTTGATATCCAGCCATTCCACCTGGGGCTGGTCTTTGGGGCCATTTTGAGGCAACATTAATAAAATTGCCATTGTTTGAGGATTTTTAATTTCTTGAACTAACCACTTGTGACCGCCAATTAGTACGTTATTCTGCACCCGGATTACCTCCCAGCCGGGAAGTGTCAACCCATTTTGACGTAAAGTTTTTAATTGCTTGAGGTTGGTCACTGCGGGCTGATTTGTCCATGGCCACCTTCCCGTACCATAGCCCGGAATTGCTACTGCCCCAACCAGTACCAGTAAAAACATAATTACGATAATTTTAAATAACTGGTATCGCCTTATTAGTTTGCGTGCTGAAATCATTTTTTTAATTGCCAGACTGGCTTGGGAAATATTTTTCCATACCGTTGATCAAAAGTACCAATAAACCTAGTATACAAGCCGAATATAAATCTCCACCCCATCCTGCGTGTAGCCAAGTAAACAGTCCTACTTTCTCGGTGCCGTGAAAGTAAGTGAGTAAAGTATTGCGGAGGATATTTGAACTGATACTAATGATAGATGTACTCGCTAGAAATAAAATGCTTTTTTTGCAGGAATTCCCAACTCCTGTCCAGTCCAGCAGCATTAAGCTAACATACAGACTGGTAAACAGCATTTTTAGACCAGCACAGTGGGGTGCAACCTCTACAATGCGATCGTTTACATACAGATAAACTTCTTCTACTCTGACATTAAGACCAGCTTTGATTAAAATTAAGCCGGATATTTCCGCAATTAAGTGCTGCAAAGGCAAGGCGTAGGGTTCGATTAAGTAAGGAATGTGATTTGGCGAAGCTAGCCATATAAAAAAAAGTGGTATTCCCTGCAATTTCAAGCCGGGGATTCCTTTTAAACACAAGCAAATACTGCCTAGCATTAAAGACAGAGATAAATTTACCAAATCGCTTAATCTACTCACATAAAAAAGGGTCGCTAGTAGCAGTAAAACTAATCCTAAAGGATGGGGGGAGTTGGGTAACTTCCGCCAGCTATTTAGATTCGTCCAAGCTATATAGGCTGCGTAGGGTAAACCAATAATTCCGTGACTGAAGTATTCGTGTTCTATGCTGATGTTTTTGTTGAACCATCCGTCATGCCAGTGTAATACCAGGGGGGCATACAGCAGCACTAGGAGTACCGTAATACCTTCTTCTAGGAGGTATCGCTTGAGGAGGCGAATTTGGCGCTGGATTTGCATCATTTTAATTTTTTTTAGTTGTGATTATTGAGTTCAACAGTTTTTAATTTGACACTCAAAAAAATTGACAAGGGAATTTATACTGATTGATACATCATCACTTTAACTTATATTAACAATTAGCTATTAAAGGATGATGCGATCGCCTCAACAACCAGCTCAATTTGAGTATTACTCAATCCGGGATACATTGGCAATGACAATATCTGTTGACACAGGGTTTCTGTATGGGGAAAGTCCCCTGGATTGCCTAAGTTTTGGTAGGCTGGTTGCAAGTGACAAGGTACGGGATAGTGAATGCCTGTTTGAATGCCATTTTCGCTGAGTTTTGCTTGAAGGGTATTGCGGTTAATTGAGCTTTTCTCAGTAACTTGAATCACGTAGAGGTGATAAATGTGACCGCTGCTACTGTGGTTGGCGATCGGTATAATGCCTTTTTGTTTGAGGGGTGCTAATAGGGTATTGTAGTATTGGGCGGCTAAAGTGCGTCCGCGATTCCATGTTTCTAAATAGGGTAATTTAACGTTGAGTACGGCCGCTTGCAAATTGTCGAGGCGGCTATTAGTGCCGATTTCTGTGTGTAAATATTTGCTTGGTGCGCCGTAATTTCGTAACGTTCGCATTGTTTGTGCTACCTTTGCATCGTTGGTAATTAACATCCCACCATCCCCAAAAGAGCCGAGGTTTTTGCTAGGATAAAAGCTGAATGCTGCTGCTTTGCCAAAGGAACCTGCACGGTATCCTTCTCTGGAAGCTAGATGGGCTTGGGCGGCATCTTCAAAGATGATTAAATTGTGGCGGTTGGCAAGGTCTAAAAGTTTGATAGGCGACACCATTTGACCGTATAAATGCACCGGAATAATTGCTTTGGTTTTTGAGGTAATAGCTCTGGCGGCTGCTGTGAGGTCAATCAGGGCGGTTTCTGGGTCACAATCTACGAGAATAGGTGTAGCCTTGGCTTGAATCACGCCAATTATGGTGGCGATAAAGGTGTTGGCGGGGATAATAATCTCGTCCCCTGGATGGATGCCGCAAGCTTGCAATCCGAGGGCGATCGCATCTGTTCCACAGGCTACTCCTATACCATATTGTACACCACAAGCTGCGGCAAAGGCTGTTTCAAATTCTGCCAGTGCTTGACCTAAAATAAAGTCGCCTTGAGCGATGATTTCGGCAATTATTTGTTGTATTTGGGATTTAATTGGTTCGTGTTGCAGGGAGAGGTTGACTAGGGGAATTTTGGGCTGGCGAATACTCATACTTCTGAGGGATACGAATTATTTATATTAACATTGAAGTGCGGATATTTTTGAATTTATTTTAACCGCAGAGGGCGCAGAGAGCGCAGAGGAAAAGAGGAAGAGAGGAGAATAGCGATCGCGTTTTTCGGGAATTGTCAACGAGTTCATGATCTTCCGCTAAAATAGAATCAGATAATTTTTCCGAAATCAAACTCATGGAATACAAGCAACTCGGCGATAGCGATTTATTAGTGTCTGAAATCTGTTTGGGTACGATGACTTATGGTCAGCAAAATACTGTGGAGGAATCTGCACAACAACTCGATTTTGCCACAGACAGAGGTGTCAATTTTATTGATACAGCAGAAATGTATCCTGTGCCAGCTAAGCCAGAAACTCAGGGGAAAACTGAGGAATATATCGGTGCATGGTTGGTGAAGCAGCAGCGGGATAAAGTCATTTTAGCTACTAAAATAGCTGGGCGCAGTTCTCGATTAAAGTGGATTCGGGAAGGGAAAAATCAGATCGATCGCCCAAATGTCGAAACAGCACTGAATGACAGTCTCAAACGCTTGCAAACGGACTACATCGACCTCTATCAGATCCACTGGCCCGATCGCTATGTGCCACTATTTGGTGCGCCGGATTACGACATCGCTCAAGAACACGAAACCGTACCTATTCTGGAACAATTAGAGGTATTTGCTGATTTAATTAAAGCTGGGAAAATCCGCTATTTGGGTTTGAGCAATGAGACTCCTTGGGGAGTTTGCGAGTTTTGCAATTTGGCCGAAAAACATGGCTTGCCGAAGGTTGTTTCGATTCAGAATGCTTTCAGTTTGAGCAATCGGACTTTTCACCTAAATTTAGCGGAAACTTGCCGTTTTAAGAATGTGGGATTGATGGCTTACAGTCCTTTGGGGTTTGGGCTATTGACTGGTAAATATTTGCAGGGAATTCCTGAAAATTCGCGACTGGCTTTGTTCGCTGGTTTCGGTCAGCGTTATGATAAAACTAATCTGAATGATGCGGTGCAAGCGTATGTTGAGATTGCTGCTAAATACAATTTGAGTCCGGCGCAGATGGCTTTGGCTTATGTGCGATCGCGCCCTTTTGTCACGAGCACAATTATTGGTGCAACAAGTCTCGAACAATTGGAGGAAAATATCGGTAGTTTGGATGTGAATTTGGATCGGGAAATCGTAGCAGAAATCAATGCGGTGCACGCTAAGTATCCGAATCCGACACCGTAGGTTCAATCGGCGGTTGAAACCGCTTCTACACAAACAATGTCCGCGCAACGCGAGACTAAGAGTTTGAGGGAGGATTTAACCGGGATTTGCTATTATTAGGTTGGGTTGAGGTGACGAACATTAGGTTTTACTTCGCCCAACTTACCACTTTTTTAATATTATGTATGTTGTAGTAATCCCAAAAATACCGAAGTGGCAGAAATTATAGAACAGGATATAATAAATTCAAGCGTAGAAGTTGGCAGTGGGTGTGAATGGACAGGTAAAGGAGTAGAACCCCAGTGGAACAATCCTAAATCAACGAAAGCTTACGACCATATTGCTCGCCATCACGGCCCCAAACTTAAACCCCATGAACTTATGGGAAGAGCGACAAGTTCCAACAAGGATCAAGGACAATGGCTAGATTCAGAGGATTGGATAATAGCCGAGCAATTGATACCAAAATATTCCGGTAAATATATCATTGATTTTCAACGTCCCATTGGTATAGTTTACCATCCTGATGGAACGATAACTGAGAATGTTACTTGCGCAAAAATAAAAAGAAATCCTAATGGCACGCTGAAGTACGGTTATCCTGTACTAAAGAGTTAAAATTTTTCATAATTAAATAGGAGGAGCGAGTATGAATAACAGTCAAAAATTTCATTTTAAATTAGGAGAACGTTTCTTAGAAAATTACGCCGCTCCTCCAGAAGATCCTTTGGGAGAACTTAGTCATTTTGAAATGGCTATCCGGCGTTTTTGTTTTGAATACGACCATAAAGTATCAATAGAAATAGGTGATGAGAAAATACAGGTATTTTTAGACCCTGATATTTGTATGATTTTGGAGGATGATCTCCCTGAACAAATTAAGAAATTGTCACAAGGTAAGCCAATAGAAATAGATTTTGCTGAAAGTTGTACGCTAAGTATCAAGTTAGTACCCACGGACGATCGCATTAGCTGTACTTTGAGCAAGTTTGGAGTTTCTGGTTGGGAAAAGGTTTTTGAGTTCGATCGCACTCACGTATTAGATGTCCTGAGAGGTTTTCTTGAGGAAGTGATGCAGCTAGCTGTAGATAAGGGTTACATCACGCTGTTCGAGAAGGAGGAGTTTATTAGTCCGGCTTTTGCTAGCAGTACGGATGCTGCGGTATTGAGCAAGTAGTGGGTTTTGGTGGTGTTTGGGGCGATCGACCTTTTTTTATATTTCTGAAACCCTTGCCCTATCTGCCCGCAATCAATTCACTCAGGTTTCAATTCTTAATAGAGATTTAGGTTAATTGTGGCATCCATTTTACCCATAGCCCGGTATACCGCGCTATTTAAGCCTATTAGATTAAAGCGGCATCGGATGTCGGCAAATTGAGGTTGAGTTGGCATCCACTTTACCTATAGCCGTATATATGCGGCTATTCAAGCGTATTAGATTAAAGCGGCATCGGATGTCGGCAATCGGATGTTTAAATCTCCGTAATAAAGAAAACAAACGGTCTTATTGAGCGCTTGACAATTCACCTTGCCAGTGTTAAATTCTGAAAATACAAGATCGCACAAAACTTCTTCACATTGCCAAGTGTAAGAAAGACAATGCTTGAATGTCTTGTAGTTTTTGCAATAGCAAATCATATCTGATACGAAAAAGCCCCGCCTGAAGTAACGATTCAGACAGAGGCCTTGCTTTAGCTAGCAAACTCACGGTGGTTTGACATCTCAACTTCAGACCACCACAAGTTAACGTAACTTTTGAAATATATGTCCCACAATTATACTTCACAATGCGAGTCGTTGTACACCAACCTTCGGCGGACTCAGAAAACCCTCTCTGTTTTGGCGGAATCGAACCGCGCTTTGGCGAAGTCGTACTGCGCTTTGGCGAAGTCAAACCGCGCTTTGGCGAAGTCAAACCGCGCTTTGGCGGAGTGGAACCGCAGTCTTCTTGAGGAAAACGAAGCAAAGGATAAAACTATCAAAGCTAAGGATAAAACTATCCAATCCTTTGAGCAAAAAGTCCTTGAACAGCAACAAGAAATAGATGACTTGAGGCGCGAACGTGATTGGCAGCCAAATGACTGGGATAACGATGGTTCATCAAATGCAGATTGTCACGATCGCGAATCAGCCCAAAGACTAGGAATCTGGTAAAAAGTACGATCGCCCTTTCCATCCAAAAAATAGGAAAATGGTAAAAGGCGATCGCACTTTAGCCTAAAAATTTTTACTCACAAAAACTATGAGTACAATTCGTTTGCAACTAGCTGAATACCTTAAGAGTCGAGGTTTCACCCCTGACAGCTTGGTAGAAGTAATCCCCGAAACAGTCAATCCTGAAACCATCTACCAACTGATCCAAAAAGCCGAAAATCTGCACCAGATAGACTTATCCCTTCTAGCTACCGTAATCGATGGCTTGAGCAAACTCAATGGTTTTCCTGTCGGTATTGGAGAAGTGCTCATACTTTTCCCTGATATTTCTGACGAAGAGTTGGAAAACTCAACTTGGCGCGAACTTTACCTAGAAGGTGAAATTCCACCCTATGATTGGGGAGATGTAGACCCCATGACACTTGGTAAAGCCGTGCGCTATCTACCTGGGGTAGGTTGCGTTATTGTTGAAGAAGAAGGGGTCGAAAAATCCAGTGTCTAATATAACCCTCCGGGATATTGTACTGGTTGATTTCGCCCCTCAAATACCTCCATTTCACGAACAGCAAGGAAAACGTCCTGCTTTAGTAGTAGGGATACCCAGTCAAACAGGTGCGATACGTTTTCCGCTGGTAATTGTTGTGCCGATAACCAGACAATCAGGAAATTGGGCTGCACAAAATCCCATCTTATACCCAAGTCTTCCGGCAGGAGTGGGAAATCTCATTTCCGACTCGACAGTATTGCTGGATCAAATACGTGCTGTAGATATGCGACGAGTATCGCGCTATCTTGGCACTTTAACTCCTGAAGAGTATCAGCCGATCGCAGATGGACTGAAAGCTCTATTCAATTTTTCAATTATTCCTTAATGACCTAACAGTTTATCGCGCCGATGCTTAATGCGATCGCACAATCTCCGCCCATTCTTCAACCCGCGCAGGCGGGTTTTGTTCGTGTAGACGCGGTTTCAACCGCCGGGTTTAATACATCTCCATAAAAGCCTATTTTGAACAGGCAAGATGCCTGTTCCACGGTAAATATGGTCGATATCTAATGTCCCAATAACTTATCCCGCAAAAGCTTGATCCGATCGCGCAATTTACCCGCCTCCTCAAACTCCAACTTCTTCGCCGCCTCCTTCATCTGAGTTTCCAACCGCCCAATCAACTGAGGAATCTCATCCAAAGATAACTCGTTTACCTGTTCATAAACCTCCTCCAACTGCTGAGAATTCAGCTTCCGCGACACATCCAAAAACGCCAAAATCGCATTACTCGATCGCTTTTTGGCGATCGGCTGCGGCGTAATCCCATGCATCTTATTATACGCCAACTGGATGCCCCGACGGCGATCGGTTTCATCGATCGCCCTAACCATACTATCCGTCAAATTATCCGCATACAAAATCGCCTGTCCCTGAATGTGCCGCGCCGCCCGCCCAATCGTTTGAATCAAAGAACGTCCCGATCGCAAAAACCCCTCCTTATCCGCATCCAAAATTACAACTAGAGACACCTCCGGCAAATCCAAACCTTCCCGCAACAAGTTCACCCCAATCAAAACATCAAACTTTCCATCCTGCAAATCTTGGATAATTTCGATGCGTTGAATCGACTGGATTTCCGAGTGCAAATACCGGACTCTAATTGCCCTCTCCTGCAAATATTCAGTTAAATCTTCCGCCATCCGCTTCGTTAAAGTCGTCACCAAAACCCGCTCGTTCAGACTTACTCTCTGATTGATTTCTCCCAACAAATCGTCAATTTGTCCCTCCGTCGGACGCACGAAAATCGTCGGATCGACTACTGCCGTCGGCCTGATTACCTGTTCGGCAACTCTGCCTTCAGAAATCTCGATTTCCCAATCTCCAGGCGTAGCAGAAACAAAAATGCACTGATTCTCTTTTGCCCAGAATTCCTCTGCTTTCAAAGGACGATTATCAGCCGCACTTGGCAAGCGAAAACCGTGTTCGATCAATACTTTTTTGCGCGCTTGGTCGCCGTTGTACATTCCCCGAATTTGCGGCACTGTGACGTGGGATTCATCTATCACCAACATCCAATCTTTGGGAAAATAATCAATCAAACATTCTGGCGGTTCTCCAGCATTTCTCCCGGCTAAATGGCGCGAATAATTCTCGACTCCGTTGCAGTAGCCGACTTCTCGCAGCATTTCCAAATCGTAGCGGGTGCGCTGTTCTATCCGCTGAGCTTCTAAGAGTTTCCCGGCTTTTTCAAATTCTGCCAGTTGGTCTTCTAATTCGAGTTCTATTCCTTGACAAGCTGCCTCTAATTTATCTTCTGCCGTGACAAAGTGACGGGCAGGATAAATATTTAAAGCATCTGCACTTTGGATGATTTTACCTGTCACCGGGTCAACGTAGCGAATGGTATCTATTTCATCGCCGAAGAATTCAATGCGAATAATTCTATCTTCATAAGCCGGGCCAATTTCTAAAACATCGCCTTTGACTCGAAATTTGCCTCTCCCTAAATCTATGTCGTTGCGGCTGTATTGGATGTTGACTAAATCTCGCAAAACTTGCCGCTGATTGATTTCCATTCCTACTCGCAAAGGGATAGCAGCTTTCAGGTATTCGGCGGGCATTCCTAAACCGTAGATGCAGCTAATGGATGCTACGACTATGACATCGCGGCGTTCAAAGAGCGATCGCGTGGCTGAGTGTCGCAGCATATCGATCTCGTCGTTAATTGCTGCGGTTTTTTCAATGTAAGTATCGCTGACGGCGATGTAGGCTTCTGGTTGATAATAGTCGTAATAACTGACAAAATATTCGACGGCATTGTTGGGGAAAAAATTACGCAGTTCGTTGCAAAGTTGAGCCGCCAGGGTTTTGTTGTGGGCGAGCACTAAGGTGGGCTTGCCGATCTTTTCTATCACCGCGGCAATGGAAAAGGTTTTGCCCGTACCTGTGGCTCCGAGTAAGGTTTGAAATCGATCGCCTGCTTGGATGGTGTGGACGAGTTGGGCGATCGCTTGCGGTTGGTCGCCTGTAGGCTCAAAGGGCGCTTGTAATTGAAAAGATGCTGCCGCAGTTACCATAGGAAAATGTAGCTATTACTAATAAATATTAACAAAAATGCAATTAATTTGCAATTTAGTTGAGAAAATTGTTAGAGTTTATAATACTATTTTAACATTGACCAAAATAGAAAGCAGAAAGCCTAGAAAAGCAGTTGTCCCAGTCCGACGCTTTCCGAACCCAGCAATCAAAAGCCCAATAATTCAACAGGAAAAAATTATGACTCTCAGCCCCAAAGGTAAAGGTAATGCGATCGCCCGTCGTGGTAAAGCAGTTTCCAAGAGCGAAGCTACAGCAGCCAGCGAGGCCAAAGCAACAGGAATTCAACTCTATCTACCCCCTGCCTTGCCCCACCGCCCTGTGGGACCAAACGACTTTACCGTCAGCGAGACACTCTCGATTTCGGGAAATCGCCCGATCGGCGTTAACACCCTACAAATCAGCGAAACCTATGGTATTGTGGGCAACCGCCCGGTAGAAGCCAGTGACTTAGAAATAGTCGCTACCCTGGGGAGACGCCCGATCGGCTCTAGCACGATGCAAGTCAGTGAAATGTTCAGTATGTCCGGTGCGCGGCCTGTGGGTGTCAGCACTCTTCACATTGATGAAGTTTACTCCACCATGGGTGGAAATCGCCCCATTGCCTCCAATGACATTGACGATAGCTCTACTTTAATGGGATTTTTAGATTAAGTTATTAGTTGACAGTTGACTGTTGTCCGTTGACTGTTGACAGTGCTTATGAGTTATATCAAATCCGGTATCATCGGAATTATTAATATTACTCACAGCCAGGAGACGGCAGTGCCGTTTCCCTACAGTTGATCTGGGTAGGGACACTCCAAAAGCCGTCTCCTCTATATTATTTCGGTGTAACCGGATTTAATATAACAATTGCCAACAGTCAACAGTCAACAGTCAACAGTCAACCGTTAACAGTCAACTAACTTGCTGGTTGCTGATATTTATTCAACAAAGCTGCAAAGCGTTTGTAATCAAAAGGCTTCCTCAAATACTCCGCAGCCCCCAACTTAAAACCCTGATTTTTGTCGTCCAAAAAAGTCATCATAATCACCGGAATATCAGCCAAATCAGGGTCTGCTTTCAAAGCAGAAAGTACCGTCCAGCCATCCATGCTTGGCATCATTACGTCCAGAGTAATCGCATCGGGCCGCAACTCCTTAGCTAACAGCAGCCCCCCTTCACCGCTAGCGGAGGAATGCACTTGAAAACCCTGTTTGGACAAGCAGCGAGTCATTAAATCCCGTGTGTCTGGATCGTCGTCAATTACCAGCACTGTAGCATTTGGTTCTAGGGAAATAGCCGCTCTCACTTCTTCCGTGTTTTCGTCTTCTACTACATCTATTTCCGAATATAAATCAGACTCATTTTCTAATTCTCGATCGCCCCCAGCTTCTGTTTCGATTTTAACTACCACCGGCAACCGGATAGTAAAAGTAGAACCGCTTTGAAACTCGCTCTCAACACTAATATCACCGCCCATCATCTGGCAAAACTTCTTGCTAATGATTAGCCCCAAACCAGTACCGCCGTACCTGCGAGTAGTAGAGTCATCCGCTTGGGAAAAAGCCCCGAACAGATTCATCATCTGATCCTCAGTCATACCAATGCCTGTATCCCTGACTTGAAACACGATCCACTGCGGGTGAAACCTAGACTCAACATTGAGTTTTTCCTCGGAATGTTGGCTAGGAAAAACCGCCGTTTCTTCCTTCCAAACACTAATCGTAATTTGACCACGATTAGTAAACTTAGCAGCATTACTCGCCAAATTCAGCAGCGCTTGCCGCACTTTGGCAGCATCAGCCCGCATCGTGCCCAGATTGGGCTGGCAATCCACCACCAGAGTATTACTATTTTTCAGCGCCAGGGGTTTAACGGTAGTTACCACTTCTTCCACCACATTTGACACCAAGAAAGTCTCCAAAAACAGAGTCATCTTTCCCGCCTCAATTTTAGAAATATCCAGGATGTCGCTAATAATACCTAGCAACTGCTTGCCTGCTATATTAATGCTGGCTAAATCCATCACAAAATCTTCTTCGCCTAGTTCCTGAGCCTCTTCTTGCAGCAACTCACTATAGCCGAGAATCGCATTTAAAGGTGTTCGCAATTCGTGGGTCATATTTGCTAAAAATGTACTTTTAGCCCGGTTGGCGGCTTCGGCAGCGTCCTTAGCGATTTCTAATTCCCGGCTACGTTCCTCTAGCTGCTGGCTACGGACTTCCAAGCCGTTGAGCAAACTGCTAATTTGCTGTGCCATTGTATTGAGAGTAGAAGATAGCACGCCGATCGCATCATTAGAAACAATCGGCGATCGAGCCGTCAAATCACCGCTGGCAATCATGGACGCAGTTTTTCGCAGCCAGCCAATCTTCCTAATCAGTGCCGAAACCGACACCAAAGCAACTATGCCGGCGATCGAACTCAAAATCCAAGCCCCCATCAGCCAACGCTGAGTGCGGCTCACCACCCCCAAAGTCTGCTGCACTAGCACCGCCATTACTTCGTCAGAAACTCCCCCTGCCACTGAAACTGATTTAATCGCCAGCACATTGTTTTGCATCTCCGTAATACCGCTCCACCCGATGCCCACAGCCATCCAAGTTATCAATACCAAGATCGTAAACAGCCCGATCAAAGAAGCGCGAGTTCCCACCGATATCTGCTTGGAAACCAGTGCTGCCGCCCAAGGATAATTTTTGAGGAAAGGATCGGGACTCACCGATGCGCCAGAATTCCAGATCTCATCAATTTGACCATCTAACCTCACCTTCCCAATGCGCACTGTTTTCCAGGTATGCTGGGTTTTGGCATCTATTTTCACCATGCCGGAGGGTGCGGCAAACTCAATATTTTTAGCAGCATCCCTCACTTTTGTTACTTCTATCGAACCCGCTTTTTCTACTGCTTTTTTCCACAGATAAACGCTCAAATAAGCAGCTTCGATGGGGTCATCTGTCACTCTATCTTGCCCATATTTTTCTTTATAGGCTTTCACAAATTCACGATTTTCTGGTGTATCTACTGTTTGAAAATAGTTCCAAACCACCAAATGCCCCGCAAGGTTTTCAGCTCCGATCGCCCGTACTTCTTCCTCTGCTACACTTACCGACATCACCGGCAACTGATCCGCCGTCACCCCGGCTTCCCGCAGCTTTTGGAAAAAAGCTACATTGCTGTCGCCGTTGAGAGTGTTCAGAATGGCATCAGGTTTCACTGCTAGAATATGGGCGATCGCCTCATCAACATTCCTCGAACCCAGTGGTAGATAAACTTCCCCCGCCAACACCCCGGAGAGTGCCGCCAGTTGAGCTTTCACAATCTGATTTGCCGTGCGCGGAAAAATATAATCCGAACCCAGGAGAAAAATTTTCCGCTTCGACAGTCCCAGCAAGTAATCCACCCCAGGTACAATCTGTTGATTGGGAGCAGCACCAGTGTAGAAAATGTGCCGAGACTGTTCGAGTCCTTCGTACTGTAACGGATAAAACAGCAACCCATTGAACTCCTCGAACACTGGAAGTACCGCTTTGCGACTGGCAGAAGTCCAGCATCCAAATACTACCGCCACCCGTTCTTCTAGGAGTAATTGCTTAGCTTTTTGAGCAAAAGTTTGCAAATCGCTTGCGCCATCTTCGATAACTGCTTCCAGCAGGTGTCCAAGCACTCCTCCGCTGGCATTAATTTCCTCAACAGCTAGCAGCGTCGCATCTTTAACTGAAATTCCGCTGACAGACATGGTGCCCGTCAGCGAATGCAACACGCCTACTTTTATTGGCGGGCGATCGGGGACGGCTGCTTTCAAGGGATTACTGCTCCTTGCTCCCATAGGGTTTGACATACATTTTACTAACTTATAAATTTTAGTTCTATCTTGGGAGAGTTGATCGGAATGCTAACTGTTCTTTTCTAAATTGTTTAACCCTACCTTAACAAAACTTTGCAATTGGTACAGCCTCTCGCTCTGTAACTAGCTGGTATTTTGTCCTTGGGACGGTCAAGTGCCACTCGCCCTCAAACCTTTACCGCAATCTCCCTTCAGACAGATAGACATAACCCTTACTTCTCTTAGTATTAATCTATGCTTAGATTGCATCTAAACACATTTAAAATATTTGTGTCAAACAAAAGGGTGAATGCTAATGAATACTGAAGAAAACGCAACTGTCACAGCCAGCATTAACAAAGTCAGTTTACCTAAATCCAAACAGGAATTACTCGCGGAGCAAAGCGAAAAAGCCCTGGGGCAGCAGAAACAAGACAATGCTAACACTATGCGTGCTGTGGAACAGTTGAAGGAAGAAATGCAGCACAAAATCGATGAAGAATGTCATCACCATACATAGCAGCAGGCAGGCAGAAGGCAGAATGTGCAACGAGTACGTTTATCTCGATCCTACTGTCACGAAGTCGAAGGGATCGGCAACCGCGTTAGCAAGCAGGAATAAGCCAGAAGGTGTGGGCAAGACAGTATCTTGCTCGCACCTATTTTTGAGTGGAAAATTTAGAAGGAGAATTTTCAGTGAATTAATTCACCATCAATTCTGCAATCAAAAATTGATTGACTTCTTTCTACCTAGAGAGGGAGTGCAAATAAGAGAGTCAATCAATATTATTAATTTAAGTAGAAACTGTAAAGCTAAATACAGACAAGGAGAAACCAATGAGTATTGAAGATAGAGCAAAGGCAACTGCCAAAAATATCGAAGGTGCAGCTCAAGAAGCTCTGGGCAATGTTACTGGCGATCCCAAGGATAAAGCTGAAGGCAAAGCCAAGCAAAAACAAGCTGAAGCCAGCCACACTGTCGAAGATGCCAAAGATGCAGTCAAAGACGTAATAGACAAAGCCTAACATTTGGTTTGGTGAAAGGGTCTCAATCTGAGACCCTTTCAACTCTTCAAAAATTTTTTAAATTGGAGGAAAAAAAGTGAGTTTATTTCAGCAAAGTCGCAAAATAATTGTGGGACTACTCTTGGTTTTAGTGCTCAGTTTTACCACAGCTTGCACCCCAAGCGTTTCAGCTCAAAAACCGATGAATACACCTGTAGCCATTGGTGGCAGTCAGGGTAATTACGCGCAGCTAGAACAGGGGAATACCGCAGCAGGTCAAGATTTTGGTCAATGGGTAACAAAGACGGCTAAGGGACTGGTTCAAGATGCTTATGTGCGCGACAACAACAAGCTGGGAGTTGTGATTACCCCCGAAGTCCGCCCTACAGAAGTCAAGGATTTGGCGAAATCTTTAGCACAAGGTTTTCACAAAAATTTTCCTAACCAAGATGTAAGTGTTTTGGTGTATGCGCCAGATAAAAAACTGATTTTGACTGCCAAGTATGACCAGCAATCAAATCAAATAGAATACAAGTCTTGACCGAATTAGTCAGTGATAGCAGTCGCCAAAGCTATACGGTCATTGAGCGAAGTCGAAATGTAATATTGGTGGACATTTCGACTTCGCTCAATGACCACAAATGCGGATAAACGCAGTCGTTGGGCAGGATAAACGCAGCCGTTGGGTTCTGCCTGCCTTGATGGTTGCTATACAAATGTCGCCAATTTGTGGTTTAGTCAACCACTAATTATTGGCAAAAAAGTCTCTATTTGAGACACAAAAGTTGTCTAGATTGGAAAAGAAATTACGATGAGTACCAGCGATAATTACAAACGTCAAATCATGAGCGATTTGGCAAGTGGCGATCGAGAAATGATGCCAGAAACATCCGGGGCAGAATACGAAAATTTTGACGATTTTGCTCAACGAACTTCGCCGGCTGAGCGGAAACAATTATTTGGTAATTCTCTGAATCACGACTCCTTGCCGCCGGCGCAATTGGAACCGGAATTGCAAAAAGCGATCGCCCAAATTAAACCAAACGAACGGGATGACGTGGCGCGGGAATTTTTCAAGCAATTGAGCAAGAGAGGATTGAACGATCGCGCCTTGGAACAACAGCTAGGGCTTTCTACTCACCACGCCAGCCGCATGAATGCTGACGATGTTACCAAATTAGCCTCGTTTACCTATCACAATCACCCGGATATTTTCCGAGAAGTGTTAGCCGAACAGCCTAGTTTGATGAAGTTTTTAGGAAATCCCGTGGTAGCTGGTATTTTAGGAATAGTTGCTGCTAAGTGGCTCAACAACCGCAAATAGTCTGGTTTTCAAACAAGCCTAAAAGTTAATCTTTAAAGCCAATAAAGGGCGATCGTGAGTGCGATCGCCCTTTAATATTTTATACCAAAATCACCAAATTCTACCCCTTAATTCGTGTTACTAAAAGCAATGCTTTGAGCCGAAGATGCCCAAGTCCCAATCCCCAATTCCCAATCCCCAATTCCCAATCCCCAATGCCCAATTCCCGATGCCCCCTGCTCAATTCCCAATTCCCAATGTAGGATTAAGTCTTGCCGTGAATTAGCAAAAAAGATGAAGATATCCTCTATTTGGCGAAAACTCCGCCACCAGCAAGCCCTGGGCTTTAGTGTACTGTTAGCAGTTTGCCTCGTATTCATCGGTTGTTCCCCCGCCCAGTCAGCCGGTGGAAATCCAGTCGATCCCAAATTAAAAGAGCAAGTCTTGCAAATCATCCGCGAAAACCCGCAAGCAATTTTGGAATCGGTACAAGCATATCAGCAACAACAGCAAGAGACTCTGAAAGCAGCGCAGCAGTCTTTTTTGCAGGAGATGAAAACTACTCCTAAATCTGCTATCGGCGATTCTCCCAGTACCGGTGCTGCTTCGCAACAGATTGTACTGTTAGAATTTTCCGATTTTCAATGTCCGTTTTGCGCCCGCGCTCACGATACTGTCAAGCAGTTTATGGCAAAACACCAGGACAAAGTTACTTTAGCCTACAAACATTTTCCCTTGACTTCCATTCACCCTCAAGCCCTACCAGCAGCCAAAGCAGCCTGGGCTGCCCAACAGCAGGGTAAATTCTGGGAATATTACAATGCTTTGTTTGAGGGACAAAAACAGTTGGGTGAGGAATTGTACGGATCGATCGCCCAAAAACTCAATCTCAAAGTCGATAAATTCAACAGCGATCGCAACAGTCCCGCCGCCGAAGCCGCCATTGGGAAAGACGTGCAACTAGCTCAAAAGTTGGGTATAGAAGGCACTCCATTCTTTATTATGAACGGCAAAACCTTCTCTGGGGCGATCGAGCTTGCTGAAATGGAAAGCATTCTCGCTAGTCTCTCAAAATAAGTCCGTAACGGCAGAAAAAACTAAATTTCCACAGCCCCGACTTTTTTCAGAAGTCGGAGTTCGATCGCAAAACTGGCTTGAAAACCCCGTGCTCAAAGGACGGGGTTTTTTGTTCCTTAATGTTTGGTAACACACACCAACTGAATCAGTAAGTCTGTAACAACGATATCATGTATATTTACTGACCATTTATAAAATAGGGAACAAATTCCCTATAAGTATTGTCTTAGGGGACTTATAAGTTGGTAATAAATGAAGATATTTTGCCTTTAAACAGATCTCTAAAACCTAGCGAGTAAATTCAAATGAGTATGATTTTTAAATATTTATCTGAAAATAATCGGCAAGACAATCGTCACTTTTAATATCCATATCCCTGGCATCTACGAGGAGACTTGATCGTGGAAAAAATTACGCAGATAGTTTTTATCGATCCGAGCGTTGAAGATTACCAAAGCCTTGCACAAAGCACAGAACCAAACACAGAAACATTGATACTCGATCGCACAGGCGATGGAGTCGAGCAAATTACCCAGTTACTAGCCAACTACACCAATATTTCCGCCGTTCACATCATTTCTCACGGCGGGCCTGGAAGTTTACAACTGGGAGCAATGGAGCTAAATTCGGGCAACTTAGATGAATATGGCGATCGGTTTGAGCAGTGGAAAAAAGCCCTAAGTCCCAACGCCGATCTTCTCATCTACGGTTGTAATGTGGCCGCACAAATCGCCCAACCCATAGCGGAACTCTCATTTCTGCAACGCCTCAATCAACTCACAGGTGCAGACATCGGCGCCTCAAAAACTCTGACAGGGAGTGCTCAATTAGGTGGTAACTGGGATTTAGAAGTCACAATTGGTTCCATTGACACAGATTTAGCATTCAGCCAAGAGGCGATCGCAAATTACAGCCATGTTTTAGCTACTTTCGGAGTCACCAACACCAACGACTCCGGCCCCAACTCGCTGCGAGATGCCATTACCCAAGCTAATGCTACACCTGGGGCAGATATTATTGACCTAACTGGCATTACTGGGACGATCGCCCTCGCTAGCGCGCTGCCAATTATTAATGAAAGCCTCAGTCTCAATGGCCCTGGGGTGGCCAACCTGACAGTCAGCGGTAACAGCCTATTCCAGATCCTGAGCACTAATAACGGCCCTGTTAGTATTTCTAACCTCACCTTTGCTAACGGTGGCGGTGCGATTAATAACGCCTCTGGCGTTACCCTGAACCTCACCAACGTTAACTTTTCCAGCAACACCGCGGGACTCGGCGCTGCTCTCTTCAACCAGGGTGGCACAGTCACGATCGCGGGTTCCACCTTTACTGCTAATACAGTCAACGGTTCCGGCGGTGGCGCGATCCGGCAGGGTGGCGGTACTTTAAGCATTGTTGACAGCACTTTCACCGAAAACACAGCCAATGCGGCGAGTCAAGGCGGCGGTGCTATTTTGATCGATAGCGGTGCGGTAAACATTACTGGCTGCACCTTTGCTGGCAATAGTTCACAAAATACCGACGGTGGCGGTGCTATTTATCACAGAGGTGGGGGCGAACTACTGAGCATTGTCAACAGCACTTTTACTAACAATATTTCAGCGGCTGACGGCGGTGCAATCAGGAACGACGCCCAGCCATTGACTGTTACCAGCAGCACGTTTAACGGCAATCGAGCTACACAAAATGCAGGTGCGATCAGGAACGATGGTGTGGCAACCATTACTAACAGTACGTTTTCTGCCAACACCGCAGCCAACTTTGGCGCAATCAGAAATGGTGGCACTCTGAATCTCAGTAGCAGCACTCTGACTCTCAATACTGCCACAAATCAAGGCGGCGGTATTTTCAACACCTTGACGGCAAATGTCCGCAACACCATCATTGCTGGCAACACGGCCCCTTTAAACCCCGATGTAGACGGTACATTTACGAGTCAGGGCAATAACTTAATTGGAAATAGTGGTCCTGGTACTGGCTTCACTAATGGTGTTAATGGCGACCAAGTAGGCACTGCTGGCACTCCCATCAATCCGAATCTCGGAGCACTGAA
Organism: Oscillatoriales cyanobacterium; assembly: GCA_004292745.1. Lineage (GTDB taxonomy): Bacteria > Cyanobacteriota > Cyanobacteriia > Cyanobacteriales > Microcoleaceae > Microcoleus > Microcoleus anatoxicus. The sequence continues at coordinate 22,814 of RDXH01000017.1, forward strand.
AAATAACGGTGGCCCTACGCAGACTCACGCACCGAATTTAGGTAGTCTCGCGATCGACAGGGGTAACAGCGCGATCGCACTTACCACGGATCAGCGTAACTTAACCAGGCTTTCTGGTAGCAATGTTGACATCGGCGCTGTAGAAATACAGCAGATTGTGAGCATTACTGCGCCGGATAATTCCGCCTCGGAAACTCCGATCGATCCAGGCACTTTCCGCATCAGTCGCAGTGCTAGCACAGTCGGTAATTTGACGGTGAATCTTGCCATTGATGCCAGCAGCACCGCCATTGCCGCTGACTACAATCTGAGTAGTACCTTTCCCGTCACTATTCCCAACGGGCAAAGCTTTGTGGATGTGATTCTCACTCCGGTGGATGACGCAATACCGGAGTTGGCAGAGACGCTGCGACTGAATTTGGTAAATGGGAATTATGCGATCGCACCAGCCAGCGGCAATGCTACGGTGACAATTACAGCCAATGACTCGATTGCTTATGCGATCGCACTCACAAATCCAGCCACAGGTTCGCTCACAGAAGGGAATTCGGGCACTAAACCCGTCACCTTCACCGTCACCCGCAGCGGTGGTACAGGGGTAGCTAGTACAGTAAATTATGCGATCGCAGGAACCGCGACTAACGGCGCAGACTACAATAACATCAATGCTGCGGGGGCTAATAGCGCCACAGGGGCGATCGCCTTTGCCGCCAACGAAACTACTAAAACCATCTCTGTTGATGTCTTGGGCGAAACCCTAGTTGAACCTGACGAGACAATTACCGTCACCCTGAGCAACCCGAATTTGACCGCAGCCCCGGAAAGTTCTACCATCACCGCCAACACTGCCACTGCTACCATCACCAATGACGATACCCCCCTTATTTCTATCAATAATGTAGTTGTCACTGAGGGAAATACGGGCACTGTTAACGCCACCTTTACTGCCTCCCTTTCAGCAGTTTCTAACTTGCCTGTCACCGTCAATTATGCTACTGCCGACGGTACTGCTACTACCGCCGATAGTGATTACACAGCAGCGACAGGAAGTGTCAGCTTTGCCGCCGGAGAAACCACGAAAACCATTGCTGTTGCTGTCAATGGTGATGCTAAGTTGGAAACTGACGAAACATTCAATGTCAATCTCAGCAATCCTGTCAATGGAACTATCGCAAAAGTGACTGGGATTGGGACTATTACTAATGATGATGTTCAATCTTCTTCCAGTAGCATCAGTATTAATAATGTCACGGTAACAGAAGGCAACAGTGGCACTACAAATGCTGTATTTACTGTCAGTTTAAATAATCCCAGTCCCCAAACTGTCACCGTCAATTATGCTACGGCAGACGGCACTGCTACTACCGCCGATAGTGATTACACAGCAGCCACAGGAAGTGTCAGCTTTGCCACCGGAGAAACCACGAAAACCATTGCTGTTGCTGTCAATGGTGATGCTAAGTTTGAAACTGACGAAACCTTTAACGTCAATCTCAGCAATCCTGTCAATGGAACTATCGCAAAAGTGACTGGGCTTGGGACTATTACTAATGACGACTTAGAGTCACCAACTCCGACTCCAACTCCAACTCCAACTCCGACTCCAACTCCAACTCCCACTCCAACTCCAACTCCCATTCCCACTCCAACTCTCACTCCAACTCCAACTCCCATTCCCACTCCAAATCCAACTCCCATTCCCACTCCAACTCCCACTCCAAATCCAATTCCAAATCCAATTCCCACTCCAACTCCCACTCCAACTCCAACTCTAATTCCCACTCCAAATCCAAATCCAACTCCAATTCCAATTCCAATTCCAACTCCAATTCCCACTCCCATTCCGACTCCAACTCCGACTCCAACTCCCATTCCAACTCCAATTCCAACTCCCATTCCGACTCCAACTCCGACTCCAACTCCGACTCCAACTCCCATTCCAACTCCAACTCCAACGCCAGAATCTCAAGACGAAGATTGCATTTGCCAGCAAATAACCTTCCCCAGCCAAACTGATATTCGTGGCCCCAACCCCATAAATAGCAGCATCAACGATATAGGAAACGAGGATAGCCTTCTGGGCTCCATTCGCAATGACAATATCAACGGCTTAGGTGGCAACGATTTGCTAATTGGCTACCCTGGGAATGACAATATTTATGGTGGAATTAACAGCGATGTCGGGATTGGCGCGGGCAAAGATGACGACCTGATTTTTGGGAATGAAGGCGATGATTACATCAATGGACTCGCTGGGGAAGATGTAATTTTTGCCGGGGAAAACGATGATGTTGTTTACGGTGGCAAAGATGATGACATCATGTTTGGAGATAAGGAAAACGATACTTTAATTGGCAATGAGGGTAATGATACTTTATACGGTGGTACTCTTAACTCTTTAGATATCGATTCTACAGGTCGCGATTTGCTATTTGGCGTTACTGGCGATGATTATTTGAACGGAGAAGAACTCGCAGATTCTCTTTCTGGCGGTGATGGAAATGATACCGTACACGGTGGCAAAGGCGATGATTTAGTCTTGGGAGATTTGGGCAGCGATTTGTTGTTTGGCGATGAGGGTAGCGATACTCTCTGTGGCGGCGATGGAGAGGATACTATTTACGGGGATATTGGCAGCCCAGTACCCGTTGGTTCTGCGGGGAGTCAAGACCAAATATGTGGCGGTGATGGCAATGATTTGCTGTTTGGCAATGAAGGTATGGATACTTTATGCGGGGATGCTGGGAATGATACTCTTAACGGCGGTAAGGATGAGGACAGTTTACTGGGCGGTGCTGGAGACGATTGGCTGTTTGGAGATGAGGGGAATGATACTTTAATTGGAGGTACTGGGAGCGATCGATTTATCTTAGGTATCGACAACGGCCGCGAGACTATTTTAGACTTTCAAAGTGGCAGGGATGCGATCGGCTTAATTGGCGGTTTAAGTTTCTCGCAATTGAGCATTAATGTAGAAAATAATTCTACCTTAATCCGAGTTAGCAGTTCCGGTCAATTGTTAGCTACTCTCACCAATGTGTCAACAGGACTGATTAATGCTACCGATTTCGCAATCTTGTAAGTAGTTGAATCAAGTGCTCTCAATTCCGGTTGTATCGGAATTATTAAACCACAGAGGACACAGAGGACACAGATAGATTCAGAGCTGGTCGATAATCCCAAACACGCGGCGATCGGGCAAAATATCCTGCAATGTGTTGTTGGAGATTAACGATTTTATTGATAAATGTTAAAATTTGTAAAATAATCTAAATAAAGTAGTATTATGAGCTAATATTTGGTCAGAATTGGTATCATCCTTGACTCGAACGAGAGTATTTGTAACTATGCCTATTTCTCGTCGAACCTTTCTCACAGGAGCGATCGCCACCTCTTTCGCCCTACCTATCACCGGCAATTTATGGGCACAAACTGCTAGACCCATGATGCCTCGCAATACTGGCATCTATCGATTTAAATTGGGAAACTTCAACCTGATTTCGATTAGCGATGGAACATTGAGCGTTCCCGCAGCAATCTTTGCTAGCAATGCCAAACCAGATGAGTTTAATCGGGTGTTGCAGCAGGGTTTTCAAGGGGAAAAACTCACCCTAGATTGTAATGTGCTGTTGGTGGATACCGGACAGAACAAAGTTTTAATCGATACAGGCAGTGGGTTGTTGAATGGAGCAACGGTTGGCAAGCTAATTGAAAACTTGCAGCAAGCAATGATTAAACCGAGCGATATTACTGCGGTGATTTTGACCCACGCCCATGGCGATCATGTGGGTGGTTTGAATGGAAAAAGTGGGTTGACCTTTCCTAATGCCCGGTATTTTATCGGCAAACAAGAGTGGAATTTTTGGACTGGGAGTTCGGTGGATTTACCAAAGTTTGGGGGTCCGGCCGACATGAAAAAGCAGATGATTGAGATTGCTAAAACTCAGTTAGGTTTGATTCGCGATCGCGTTACTCAATTTGATGTTAACCAAGAGTTTTTGCCGGGATTTACAGCCATTCCTGCCTACGGTCATACACCCGGTCACGTTGCGATTAGAATTGCATCGGGGAATGCGGTGATGGTGCATACGGCCGATACGGTTCACACTAATACAATTAACTTGTGGAATCCAAGCTGGAAACCGATTTTTGATGCCGATCGCGAGATGGCGGCCACAACTCGCCAAGCGGTACTGGAAAAAATTGCGCGCGATCGCACGTTAATGTTTGCCTATCATTTTCCTTATCCAGGTATCGGATATTTGCGCGATCGCAATGGTGGTGGATTCGATTGGCAACCTGTCAACTGGCAATTTGAAAGTTAATTCTGCTGTTAACAATTCAGGTTTTTTAAACAGTTTTCCAAAATCCTCAATTGTTGGTTGTCGCTCCACCTCAAAATGCTCTACACGATCCTTTTTCGTAACAACTAAAGTAAGCCCCTTAGCGTAATTGTCGCTACATCATGGCTCTGCAAAATGCGCCCTTAATTGGTTGCCCACTCCAGGAACGTCATTAAAGATAGGCAAAAAGATCGGCAAAAAGTTAGCTTAATAAAAGCTGTAACCTATAATATAAAAACATTTTTTTAGAATGGCGGGATTAGTCCAGTTTTGCGAGTTTTTTCTAGAAACTTGCATTGATCAGATTGATTTCATGACAGAGCTTTTGGAACCCACGCAACTCTTAAATCGAATTGAAGCGAATGTGGCGATCGCGATAAAGCAGCGATCGCTCTTGCCAGGAAGTTTTGCGTTATTGAAAGCAGCTTTTTTGGAGGGAGAAATTGCGCGAGGGCGTGCGGCAGCTATCGCGGGGTATCAGGAAAGACAGGCGCGATCGGGGTGGATTTGATTGGCAACCTATCAACTGGCAATTTGAAAGTTAATTCTGCTTGCGGGAATAATACAGAGGTTATCTGCTACGATCGCCCCTTCGATGGCACAGAACCACACCTGATTGAAATCGCAAAAAATAGGACAAAAAATAGAAAATAATGTTGATATCGTTGACCGTTGCATCAGAATGATTTAACCTTACTAGAACGCAGAGAAGACAGAGGGAGATAAGAGAGATGAATAATTACGATGCTACCGGATTTCATATAATTCCCTTAATCCAACCGTCAAGTGTCCACTGTCAACTGTTATTCACCTAGGGAGGACTACCTGTTGGGAAATGCAGATACAATTCCCAACAAAGATTTGATTGTTCGCTATCAAATTGCGGGTTTAAAAACTCAATCGACGGTATTAACTCAAGCGGACGATCGCGGTGGACATTTTGCAGTTTATTTGATGCCGCAGATCGAGTACAAAACTGATGAAATTGTGCCAAAAGATGTCGTATTTTTAGTCGATACTTCTGGTTCGCAATCGGGAGCGCCTTTGCAGCAATGTCAGGCATTGTTGCGGCAATTTATTAACGGGCTGAATCCAGGAGATACTTTCTCGATTCTGGATTTTTCCGACAAAGTGCGGCAACTATCAAAACAACGCCGGAAGCGGTGGAATATGAGGGCGTATTTGCAAGCCTAGTTGTTAAACCCGTGAATCGAACTTTCCTAAAAGGTGGTGGAAATTTTGGCTCATTTCTTGCCCCCCTAGGAGGAGCGGCAGTATTTGAACGTGGCATCTCATATCAAATCCGGTAGCATCTGAATGATTCAGATCTCTATTCTCGGACTCTGTGTCAAGAGTGTTCTAGAAAGGTTAAATCACCTGACGATGCAGCCGGAAACGATATCATTGAGCAGCGAAGCGGAGATGGTTTGTGAAGAGATCGAAGAGATCGCACCGTCCAAGGCGCGCCGTACATCACCCGTAGAAGTGGTTAGCGCTACGGGATTGGATGAAGAGGCGATCGATAGTTTAAACGAACACTTGGCAACTCTGACTGTGCCGCCCGGTACAAACGGCGAATTGGTGTTAGAAATTGTCTTCGATAAAATGCGCGCCAGCCGAATAGTTGTGGATGCTGATGCTTCGACTTTGGCGGATGTGGAGTTGCTCAAAACAATTAAAAAATGGCTCTTTAGCTGGCGTATTCCTCACTCTATTGGGGATACAGTGCGCCTGACGTTGCGGGTGCGATCGTAAAACAGCATAATTTTAGATCAATTCCTCTCTTCATCGGAATTATTCATTTCTCTCTGTGTTCTCTGTGTTCTCTGTGGTTACTCCTTTCCCACGCAAAGAATTTGTATTTTAATAAACCGCGAAGACGCTCATGACACGAAGTAAGAGAAAAGAAGAAGTACATAATCTTAGACCGGGAAGGGAATAATATAAAATCCTCTCTTCATCGTCCTGTATTAAACTCTCTCTTCTCTTCCTTCGCGTCAAGAGCGCCTTCGCGGTTAAATCATTCCGATACAACCGGACGATATTAATCGATCGCCCACAAAAAAAATGGAAGAATCTGCTCTTCCATTTTTTAATCATGACTATTAGTCCTGATTGCAAACCACTTTTTTGATGGCTAACTTGACGGACACGATCGCATTTTTGAATTAAACAGCGGCCAACTCAGGAGTCGGGCGCTTACTGTTGCGGATACCCTCGATCGCCCCTGCATAATCCTTCGCCTTAAACACAGCAGAACCGGCGACAACAGCATTTGCGCCCGCTTCCAAAACCTGCCAAGTATTGTCCACCTTCAAACCGCCATCCACCTCAATCCAAGGATCGAGACCTCTTTCATCGCACATTTGGCGCAACTGGCGAATTTTTGGCAACACAGTCGGAATAAAACTTTGGCCGCCAAAACCCGGATTGACGCTCATAATCAGCACCAAATCGCAAAGTTCCAGCACGTACTCAATCAACTCCAAAGGAGTCGAAGGATTCAGAACCACACCAGCCATTTTGCCCAATTCCCGAATTTGACCGAGAGTGCGGTGCAAGTGAGGCGAAGCATTGTGTTCGGCGTGAACGGAAATAATGTCAGCACCAGCCTTAGCAAAGTCCTCAACATACTTTTCTGGTTCCACAATCATCAAGTGGACATCCAGAGGTTTCTTAGTCACGGGGCGAATTGCTTCTACAATCAGCGGTCCGATCGTAATATTAGGAACAAAGCGACCATCCATCACATCTACGTGAATCCAGTCAGCCCCAGCTTTGTCGATCGCCTGAATCTCATCTCCAAGACGGCTAAAATCTGCTGATAATATAGATGGAGCAATAACTATCGGTTTTTGGGATTTGGTCATGGCTTTCGTCTGTTCTCCTGTCTCCTTGGCTGTATCCAGTTTATCAAAATGTGGGTCTGGGGGCTGAGGAATTTTGAGTTGGCTGTTTTGAGTTTTAACTTGCGAATGTTGCTAAAAATATGAAAAACAGAGATCCCTTAGAAAATCCTGAACTCGATCGAGTAAATCTGTTCGTACTACTCATCCCCGTCATCGGCTTTTTTCCTGCCCTGTGGAAACTTTACCGCCACCAAGGCAGCCCCGAGCACAAAGCCGTCAGCCGTTTAGCCATTGCCCTAGCTTTAAGTTGGCTTTTAGGGCATATTTTTTTAGAAGCAGGAGCCATTTCTGCGGAATCTTGGACACTTCCCATGTTATTAATGAGTAGCCTGTTGACAACCAGCTATTTCATCATCAGCCTCAGTCTGATGTTTCGCCTTTGGAGACGCCAACCACTCTGGCTCCCCGGCATTAGCCACGTAGCCGAACAATTGGTCGGCAAACATCTATCATAATTTAGGGTTATTTTCCGCCCTTACCGTATTGATTGATTGCCTCTTGAGGTTGATACTACAAATTGCCATTATCTTTTTTTATTCTTATTGTGTGTGAGGAAGCCAGTGCCAGCTCAAACAAATCCTAATCAAGACCCTACCAAACAACCAGCCACCAATCCCTCAACCAGAAAATCTGCCCCGCCTCATCGAGGCCGTTGGCTGGGATTTGGTTTTGGTTTAGCTGGAGTCGCCATGCTCTCAGCCACAGCCGGAGCACTGCTAGCCGTTTCTCTCTCCACAACCCCGCTTCAGCAACAGAAGTTGACCCCAGAAGAAGCGGCGGTGTTTTCTCAAGGGGATATGGCCAAGCTGAGCATGAAAATGCCAGAGCTCACTCGCCCAGTAAATATTTTAGTTTTAGGACTTAAGGTTCTGAGTTCCGACCTTGACGGTCATCCCGACAAGGAACAGGGATACGATGTGTGGCAAAACTCTTTTAAAGGGTTAACTGACACCATGTTGCTGGTTAGGTTCGACCCTCAAAATCAAAAGTTAAGCGTACTTTCTATTCCGCGAGATACCCGCACCTATGTTGAAGGTAGGGGGGAGGTGAAAATCAACGAGGCTAATTACTATGGCGGTCCGGCTTCCTCAGCCAAATCGGTCAGCGGACTCCTGGGCGGTGTGGGAATTGACCGCTATGTCACCGTCAATATTCAAGGCATAAAAAGCTTAGTTGATGCCATTGGTGGCATTACGATTAATGTCCCTAAAGACATGAAGTATACCGATGAAAGCCAGCATCTATATATAGATTTAAAGGCTGGTAAGCAGAAGCTAAACGGCGAACAAATCGTACACTATTTGCTTTATCGCCACGACAATTTGGGGGATATCGGTAGAGTGCAGCGCCAACAATTGTTGATGCGCGCTTTTGTGGAACAGGAAGTTAATGTCGGTTTGCTTTCTCGATTGCCCAAAATTTTGTCGGTAATTCAGTCTCATATTGACACAAATTTGAGTGTTGAGGAATTAGTGGCTTTGGCTGGTTTTGCGACGAAAACCGATCGCTCTAGCGTGCAAATGTTGATGGTTCCCGGTAAGTTCAGCGATGCCAAGGACTACAAGGCTAGTTACTGGTTGCCGGATCAAAATGCGATCGAAACTATGGTGGCCGAACATTTTGACTTCGGTCAAAATACTTGGAAAATCGAGAATGCTGATCCGACTTTTCTGAAGGTGGCGATTCAAGATAGTACCGGCGATGAGGCTGCGGTGGAAGATTTTGTCAAGACATTGACTCGCGCCGGCTATCGGAATGTTCAGGTTTATAAAGATTGGCCAGAACCCTTGGACGTCACTACTTTTGTGGCTCAAGATGGGGATGTTAAAGGTGCCCAAGCAATTCGCCAGTCTGTGGGTTTTGGGGATGTTTTGGTTGAGAGTACCGGTTCTTTGCAATCGGATGTGACTATCAGATTGGGCAAGGATTGGTTGAGTGAAAAGTCTCACTCAGGCCGATAGTTTTAAACATGGTATTTGTAGGGACACAGCAGTGCTGTGTCCTTTTTTTTTTGCTAGGGGACTTATATCATACCAAATCCGGCCTTGTTACCCCCCTCTATGATTCGGCGGTTGAAACCGCTACTACAAAAACGAAGTCCGCCGACGCGGACTAAGAAATAAACGGGGTTTTTAACCCGGATTTGGTATCAAATGAAACTCTACCTACCTAATCAAGTTCAATTTAGCTAGCCACCGCACGTACACCCAACCCAACAAACTAGGGAGCATCTCATTTTTGCAAATATATCCTACAAAATTGGGATGCACGCACAAACTACCTACAAAATAGGGTGGAAAATCCGACCAAGTAAATGTTAAAAATGGTGCAATATCTAAGGTTAATCTCGATCGCCCACAGGTAAACTAAGCGTGAATCCTGTTTGACCAACTATGGCAGCATCTAGCTTAATATCGCCACCGTGGGCCCTGGCTATTTCCCGTGCTAAACTTAGTCCCAATCCCGAACCTGCAATTTTTTGGGTTTGACTAGAGTCGCCACGATGGAAGCGATCGAAAATCCGATCGCCCTCACTCAAAGAAATATCTTGAGAACTATTGACAATTTTCACAATTACTGTTTTTCCATGACAGTTAGCCTGTAACCTGAGCCAACCCTCTGGCAAATTATATTTAATCGCATTACCAACCAGATTTTGCAAAACCTGCACCAGCAAATCGCGATCGCCCTTGATATATAAATTAGGAGCAATTGCCATTTGTACTTCTAAATCCGGTGCTAACAGTTCCATATCTTCAGCAATTTCAGCTAACAGAGCAGACAGATTCACCTCAACCCAATTTAAGCTCATCCGTCCGGCATCTGCTAGGGAAAGTAGTAAAAGTTTACGGGTAATTTCACTCAGTCGGCGCACTTCATCCAATAACTTACTGAAAGTTTGTTGCATCTCGGACTCCTCTGGGGCTTGATGCAAAGCCCGTTCTAGTTGACCTTGCAAAATTGCCAGCGGTGTCTTTAATTCATGAGCAGCATCTCCACTAAATCGAGAAGCTTGCTGAAAACTCCGTTCCAGACGTTCCAGCATTTGATTGAACACAGAAATTAACTCTACAAACTCTATATCCGTTGAACCGAGGGGCACGCGACGATCTAGTCCTTGTACAGTAACATTTCGGATTGCCGTAGTTAGTCGCCCAATGGGATACAAAATACTCCGCGATATCACCCAAGCTCCACCGGCTACGAGTAAAAGGACTACAGGAATTGATATCAGAAAGATATTACCAATCGATGTCATTTCTAGATCGATCGCCTGTAAGTTAACGGCGATCGCTATTTGAGTCTGAGGAGAATGAATTGCGCCTACACGCCAAATAGTCTTGCTAGTACGGCTTGTTGCTAGCTTAGCCTCCAAAACTTGAGGAAAATCAGGTCGATCGAATTGAGGAGGTCGATCGCGCGGACGTCTTCTTTCTCTCGGAGAGAATGAATCGGGGCGATCGAATTCAGGAGGTCGATCGCGCGGACGTCTTCTTTCTCTCGGTAACAATGAATCAATTCCATGGAGAGGTGGAGGGGGAGGTGCTAATTCAAAAGGTATTCTCACAGGATCGGGAGGAGGTTGAGGAAGCGATCGCCAGAGTGAATCAGCATCAATTCCATCTTGCCACTGAGTCGATTTGTAGAGCAAATTACCATCTCTGTCATTCACCAGCAAAGCCACAGTTGTTTTCCCATTCATCCCCAAAAATAATGGCAAAGAATTAGCATAATTATCCCATTGGGTTGATGCGGGACGGGTAGATTGCATTAACTGATTCTTGATTTCAGCATCAAGACGTTTCACCTTAGCATCATAAATCAACCACCACGAAACAATACTAAAGCCAATCAGAGCCACACTAGCCAGAACAGCCGAGAATAGAGTAATCCGAAAGCGAAAAGATTGCAGTTTCATGATGGGGAAGTTGGTTTGCGAAACCGATAGCCAACGCCCCGCACGCTCTCAACCCATCCCGTACCGCCGATAGGTTCAATTTTCTTGCGAATGCGTTGAATACAGACATCTACCACATTCGTATTCGGATTAAAATCATAGCCCCAGATATGTTCGAGGATTTGCGTGCGAGTGAGTACCCTACCGGGCGATCGCATCAGATATTCCAACAGATTAAACTCACGGGTAGTAAGTTCTACCGCATGAGAATCGCAGGTAACTTCTCGGAGAATGCGATCGAGCTTAACTGGGCCGACACTGAGAATATTTTGGCGATCGCCAGAAGCCCGTCGCACCACAGCATAAATCCGAGCAACTAACTCTTCTACAAAAAAAGGTTTAGCCAAATAGTCATCAGCACCGAGATGTAACCCTTCAATGCGATCGTCTAATTCATTACGAGCCGTTAATAAAATCACAGGTACATTGCGTCCAGCCTTTCGCAGAAGTTTCAGAATAGATAACCCATCTTTTCCCGGTAAGACAATATCCAGGACGATCGCATCGTACTGATTATCCATCGCGCGATCGTAGCCATCATTACCATTATCGCAATAATCCACCACAAAGCCTTGTTCTTTCAAACCAATACAAACAAAATTGGCGATTTTTGCTTCATCTTCAACATATAAAACATTCATAGATTTTCAATTTGGGCATTGGGAATGGGGCATTGGGAATGGGGCATTGGGAATTGGGAATTGGGCATTGGGAATTGGGCATCGGGCCGAAAAGCATTGGGCCGAAAAGCATTGGGCCGAAAAGCATTGGTAGCTCATCACAAATAACAAATAACTACTGACCGATTCGGTGGTGATTATACCGTCATCATTGATCGAACTAAATTACAAAATTGTAATCTATCCACAGATTTGCAGGTAATATTTCGGAAGTTTAATGTGGCTGTCAACATTTTCGTAAATCTCATGAAAATTGCTTCACTACTCGCATTACCTGCTATAGCCTTGCTGCTGGGATTTAACAGCTTGAGTTTTCCCCAGACTACAGTTAGTTCTAATACTCTACTAGCCCAGAGCGCACCAGAACCAAGTCAAGAGCGCAGACATCCGCCCCGTATAGATTTTGCCACAGCGGCCAAACAATTAGGAGTCACCGAAGCCAAGTTAATCGAAGCATTGGGGCTACCCCCCAAACCCCCGGAACCACCAAGTGACCAAAATCGGCCGCCCTGTCCACCGCCCCCTCGTCCTTTAGATATTCCCGGTGCAGCGAAAAAATTGGGAGTCAGCGAAGCACAGTTGATTCAAATTTTGGGCATTCCACCGCATCCACCAAATTCACTCCCGCGATCGTAATTTACCTCAAAATTCCGAAAAACGCTAATTTCTCCAGATTACAAAACTGTAATCCTAGCACAGGGATAAATGTCATCTTCAACCAGCTTAATGATTGTAGCGACTCAAGCAAAGGGCGAGCAAGAATCAATTTCTGTAGCCTGACAACTGCTTGAAACTTAGAAAAATCATCGAGAAAATTACACCATGCCACCACTATTTCCTAATCCTAATTCAATTAATACACCAGGCAATCCACCAGATCCAAATCAAGGCAGACCAGGCAATCCACCACCTCAAAATCAAGGTACACCCGGCAATCCACCACCTCAAAATCAAGGTACACCCGGCAATCCACCACCTCAAAATCAAGGCGGACCGGGCAATCCACCAGATCCAAATCAAGGCGGACAACTCACCAGTTCTGCTCTACCTCCCCAAAACCAAACTCCACCCGCACCGCCAGCCAACAGTATCAATACCACAGCAGGAAACGACAATATTACCGGAGATAGTTTAGACAACTTCATCCTAGGTAGTAGCGGCACTGATAGCATAATAGGAGGATTAGGCACAGATACAATTAGCTATCTTTCCCTAGGAAGTGGCATTACCTTGAAGGCTCAAGGCCTTGTCAGCAAAGGCACAGCCGGTAATGATACCCTGCAAAACATAGAAGACATAATTGCTCCTTTAGGACAGATTAATACGATCGATGCTTCTACAGGTAGCGGCACAGCTTCTATTAACGTGGACTTGTCGCAGAATCAGTTAGCCGTTAACAATATACCAACTATCGGCACTCTGAATTTTACGGTAGAGAATTTCGTCAATGTCACAGGTACTCCGAATGTAGATGTCCTTACCGGAAACATCGAAAACAATACTTTAGTAGGAGGAGAAGGTAACGATACACTATCAGGTTTGGCTGGCAATGATACTCTAATTGGAGTAAATCCCTTGAGTGCTGCACCAGGAAGTAATGAAACGGATACGCTGATTGGAGGTCGAGGTCGAGATATTTTTGTGCTAGGAGATGCCACCAAGACATACTATAGTGGCATCGGAGTTGCATTGATTCAAGATTTTCAGCAAGGAATCGATCGCATTCAGTTACGTGGGAGTATTTCCAACTATAATATTGTTGGTAACTCCATCAATTTAGCAGGTACATCAGACCAAATAGCTGTCATTCAAGGCAACTTTACACCTGATAGTTTCCTGTTTGTTTGAACTATAACTGGTTCCCAGGCTCCAGCCTGGGAACCCATATCACTCTTGCTCTGCCTCGAAAAAGGAAAATAGAAAAGTCAGCCTTCCTCGCGATCGGCATTACCAGGCTCCAACATGGAGGCAGAGCCTCCCGATAGGCGTTACCAGGCCAGAGCCTGGTAACGAGTAGAATTTCTTCTTCCCACTTCTTCCTTCGTGTCATAAGCGTCTTCGCGGTTCAATCCTACTAACTTGCTGGCAATACCGATCGCCCTTTAATCCAATCAAGTAAAATAGGATTGACCAATTCCGGCGCTTCATCCTGGGGACAATGGCCAACCCCCTCCAAAGGAATAAACTTTTCAACAGCCGGAAAATTGGCCAATTCTCGGCCAAGGGCGATCGGCTCCCAAGGGTCATCCGTACCCCACAAAATCAAAGCAGGACAGCTCAAACGAGGCAACAAATCCTCCGGTAACGGGCCTTGAGAATAACTAATAAATGCTACAAAAACTTCCACAGCACCAGGATCTCGCGCTGGTTTCAACAACATTTCTATCAGTTCATCAGTAACAGCTTCAGGACGGTGATAAGCTTGCAAAAGCACTTTTCGCACTGTATTCGGCGTTGCCAATTGCTTGAAAAATAACTGACTAATCCATTTGACATTTAAAACTTTTTGTGCTATGGGCGCTCCTAAACTGCGATACCAAGGCATTTGGGCCCGTTTGCGATCGTGCAACAAGCGCAACGAGCAATTGAGTAAAATTACGCCAGAAGCAACATCGGGAAAATCCACAGCAGCTTGCATAATCGCTACACAGCCGATCGAATTTCCCACCAAAAAAGCAGGCCCCCCCGCAACTTCCCGACAAAAATCAGCAATTAGCTGACCCCAAGTCTCAAAAGAATAGTCAATTTCCAGTTTCGGCGCAGGCTTAGCAGAACCGCCAAAACCGATCAGATCGATCGCAAAACAGCGACAATCAACAGCCAATGCCGGCAAATTCTTGCGCCAATGGCCCCAAGACGCACCGAAACCGTGGACAAACACCACCGCAGGCCCCTGGGTTCCCGCAGTCTGGTAACAAATCGGAAAACCTTTCCACACCCAAGTTTGAGGCGCGACAGTAGTTAACGTAGAAGATGTCATGGGATTTTAGATTTTAGATTTTAGATTGGGCATGGGGCATGGGGCATGGGGCATCGGGCATCGGGCATCGGGCATCGGGCATCGGGCATTGTTAGCTGTTGACTGTTGACTGTTGACTGTTGACTACTGCCAACGGCCCAACTGCCAACTGCCAACTGCCAACTGACAACGGCCCAACTGCCAACTGCCAACTGCCAACTGCCAACTGCCCAACTGACAACTGCCAACTGCCAACTGCCAACTGCCAACTGCCAACTGCCAACTGCCAACTGCCAACTGCCAACTGCCAACTGACAACTGACAACTGCCAACTGCCAACTGCCAACTGACAACTGCCAACTGACAACTGACAACTGCCAACTGACAACTGACAACTGACTACTTTGCAGCACGAGCCAATATTATGCCACCATTAAAGATGCTGAATTTTTTGCCTTATTGAAATTTCCCCTATGCCAACGATCGTTTCCACTGCTGTCGTACCATTTCTAGGATCGGAAATTGTACCCGACTACAACACCGCCAAAGTAGTGATCTTACCAATTCCCTACGAAGCTACCACCACTTACCGTCGCGGCTGCGAAAACGGGCCAGCGAAACTTCTAGAAGCTTCTCATCAACTCGAATGTTACGACGAAGAACTCGATTCTGAAGTTTGCTACGATGTCGGAATTTATACAAAAGATCCGATCGCCGATACCCGCAACAGCCAACCAGTTTCATCCCTAGAAATGCTGCGAGTCACCCAAGAAGCAGTGTATCAGTTAGTTACAGAAAATAAATTTGTGATCTCCCTCGGAGGCGAACACAGCATCACCGCCGGCGTTGTCGAAGGTTATCGCCAAGCATACCCAGACGAAGCTTTCACAGTTATACAAGTTGATGCCCACGGCGACTTGCGACACGAGTATGAAGGTTCGATTCATAACCACGCCTGTGTGATGCGACGGGTGGTTGATATGGGTTTACCCACACTGCAAATCGGCATTCGTGCTATCTGTAAGGAAGAAGCTGATTTGATTAAAACAAAACAGCTTAATGTGATTAGAGCTAGGGAAATTGCTACTCAACCAGATTGGGCCGAGCGGGCAATTGCCAGTATCACAACTAAGCGAGTATTTTTGACTATAGACTTAGATGGCATCGATCCTACTTTAATTCCAGGGGTTGGCACTCCAGAACCGGGCGGGTTAAATTGGTATTCGCTGACTGGATTTTTGCGCCGTGTCTTCGAGTCCTACGAAGTGATCGGCTGTGACATTATGGAATTAGCACCTGTTGTAGATTCTGTAGTCTCAGAATTTACAGCCGCTAAATTAGCATACAAAATGATTGGATATCAAGCTGTGGCTCAAGGTTGGCTAAAGCAAGACGAAGGTTAGAACACAAACAAAAAGGGTGAAAAAATTTGTCCCACCAGTAAGCTGTTTAGTCCTTGACATAACCACCGGGTTTTTGACAAAATACCCGATGGTTCTGATTGATATGGATTGAAAAATAGGGTTAAGATGGATTCAGGTTGCACTTTATATGATTCTTGACTGTTGACTGTTGACTGTGAAAAAAAATTACTAAGGGAAACAATGGGTACTCCGATTAATGGCTACGCTCCCGATTTTGAACTGCCGGGAGTTGATGAAGAAGTTCACCATTTAGCTCGATATTTAGAAAAATTTCAGGCGATCGGGGTAGTATTTATGTGCAATCACTGCCCTTATGTAAAGTTGTATCTCGATCGCCTCAAAGAACTGCAAGCAGATTTTCAAGACGAGGCTTTTACTTTAATCGGGATTAATGCTAACGATGCTAATCAATATCCCGATGACAGTTTTGAAAACATGAAAGTATTTGCGGCTAACAATCAACTCAATTTTCCTTACATCCGAGATGTGGCTCAAGATGTCGCTGAAAGTTTTGGGGCTTCTAAAACACCGGAAGTATTTTTGCTAGATCGAGATGGCAGATTACGTTACAAAGGTTTGATTGATGACAATGCTGACGATGCCGCAGGGGTACAGGTGTCTTATCTACGAAGTGCGATCGCTCAATTACTGAAGGATGAATCGGTTGAGCCTTCGAGTACAGAGGCGATCGGCTGTTCTGTCAAGTGGCGATCGTAGTTGTTGTGGGTTAGTTGTTATTGGTTATTGATTATTTGTTTTGTTTGTTTTGAGTCTTCCAGACTCTACCTCCAATAACTAATGACAAATAACCAATAACTAATAACTAATGCGTGGCAATTGCAAATTAGCAACTTCCACGCCACTTAATAATGGTAAAAAATCCGCCACTTTTTCCGAACCCGCTTGTTGCAAAGCATTCAATAGTTGAGTGCTTTGTTGGAGCAAATCTGCCACAGCAATTCCTGCATAACTAGGCTGATAATAACTGAGCCGATTTATCCCTTCTCCCAACAAAATTACAGCGCCGCGCCAGTTTTGATTTCCTAAGTGATAAAGTCCCACAGAAATTTGTAAAAGTCCTTGATAAAATCTTTTTTCTGGCTCGCCTGCTTCCATCCACAAGGCCTCTAAAGTATCGTGACAAGCATAAAATTGTTTACTGTTAAACTCTTCGATGCCTTGCCAAAACTCCGTCGGCATTTCCTGTTCCATTTGGTTTTAAATTTAAGACTTGAAATTGTTGATTCTAGAAATTCATGAGAAATCTTGAATAATTATTGTGCGATGTCCTCCCGCCAGTGACATTTTTTTTGGGAGCAACCTATTGTAGTAGGCGGATTTGATTAAAAGTTTTGATAGCTAAGTCTTAAAAATATCTATACAGAAAAACTTGTTTTCAAAACTGCGGCTAGTTAACGCCCGCCTACTTAACTGATTACATAGTCTCTCTGACTGCTTGAAGCTGATCCATTCCAATTTCCTGACTCGTTCCAGCAAAATCATTGTCTGGTGTCAAAAATAACATACAATGACACTCTTTGCGCTCCCGCATGGGAATGCAGGGACAATTCCAGTAGGCTGCTTTTACCTCGGCCTCTTTGTCTTCGTAGTGGCGACAAGGGCATAGGGGAGCACCTAGTTCGTCTTTGTTTTTTGCTAGTCCTTCAATTACGACTGCGGTGACAGAAAGCTCGGAACAAAAGTAAGTCCCAGTGCGCTTGGCGTAAGTTTCGGAGAAATTCTTCATAGCCTCCAAGGTTTTTTCGTTGGAGAGTTTGGATTTTTCTGTTGTGTTCTCTGTTGTATTCATAGTTTAGGATCGGAGTTGAGGATGTCACGAGCTTTTCATGATTGTACCGCAGAAGGTGATTTTAAACACTTGATATTTATGTAATTTAAAATTTACTTGACTGGGTAAGGCAGACTTAGGGGAATTGGTGTCAGAGTTAAGGGCACCGAGGGCTAGCTATGTTTACGCACTGCTGGCTGGTGGTAAAGCATTTGAAATTGTGGGCGATCGCATTTAGGGCTCTTTAGTAAATAAATAAATGTCATCCCGTTGATACTTCAGTTGAAATTTGGGATTGTTGGTGAGTTGAGTTACTAAGTTTTGCACAAAATCTCGATCGCTCATCCAGCCTGGATAGCGCCAATTCAGCAACACATAGTCAAATTTTGTCAGATTTGCAGGCGGCGTGTGAGCCAAAGTTAATTTTACCACAGGACGGTGACTTAAGTGCGGAGCAATATTCGATGTCGTTAAAACATTGCCTTTAGTTTGAACCAGAGAAATTGCCTCTTTCGTTGCCGGCAGAGTGTCGATAGCTTCTAAATAAATACTCCAAAAATAGCCGTATTTCGCCAAGCACAAAAAACTTATTAATGACCAAATTACGATATTCCGCTCCCAGGATAAACTAGAAATTCTAAGGCGATCGAATATTTTAGGTATTTTGAATTCCGGCTGATTATAGTCAGACAAATTGGCAATCACTGCCACCAATAAAAATGGAAATATGGGAATAGAATATTGATGAATTAAATCTCGTTGAGCCGGAATATCCGAAAGAATGTTCATGGCTAACATCGGCACTGCACTAATCAAAGGTGTCAGATGCCGTGGAGAAATCCACCAAATTACCGGAAATACCAATAGGGCTAAATACCCAAAAGTCTCCCCAGAAAACAAACGTGTTAGAATTAAATGGGGCTTCAATATCAAATTAGCAGCTATTTCTAAAACCGACTTACCTAAATATTGATATCTGCCAATTCCCGCGTGTTCTTTCCCTTGATTAAAATAGGGTACAATGGCCTGAGTTGCTATCAAAAACCAACCCACACCTAGAAATAAAGCGATTAGTCCGCAATTCCGCTGTTTGTCAAAAAATAACAGCCACAAACCCATGGCTGCCACAGTTAAAGATAACACAGCTTTGCAACTTAAAACCAAGACAATGGCTGCACAAAACCATACTATTTTGTTCAGTCGCGCTGCCAAGATTGCGGCTAAAAGTGCCGGGAAAGCAATCACTTCTGGATGAAAGTCAAAAAGATTGACATTAAAGACTGCGGGATAAAGCAGATAAACTGCTGCCACTGCCATTGATTTTTTTTCATCTAAGCCTGCTTGACGTGCTAAACTCCAACTAGGCCAAGCACCCAAAGCTAAGGAAATTGCTTGTACGAATAACAGCCAATGAACGTCTGGATATATTTTGTAAAGTAAAGCGAGGGGATAAAAAATAAATGCCGCGTGATCGCCTAAAATGTTAACTGCCATTAAAGAAGAAAATGGCGTTTGATTTTGAGAGATTAAATAAATGGCTTGGTCAAAAATGGCTAAGTCGTAGGCAGTGGAATGAAACAAAGCGTGTCGCACGCTACTGCAAGCAAATAAGACGATTGTTGTGGCGACAATCATTAAAAATAGTGGATGGGGTTTTAGGGATTTTAAGGTTAGCATTTTATGGGTTTAATCAGCGATGCGTTTGAATAACAGAACTTGTTTTTTTTGATAGGTTAATTGAAATTGGGGAGTGCTTTGCAGTTGAGTGGCTAAGTTATTACCAATTTTTTCGGTATCTGGCCAGGGATGGCGTTGGTTTAATAATATGTATTTAAATTCAGCTAAATCTGTTTGGGGTGAAATCTGGGAAAGCAATTTGACAATGGGGCGGTGGGCAAAGTGAGGGGCAAGTCTATTGTCTGTTAAGATACTGCTTTGGGGTTGAATTTGGGCGATCGCTTCCCGTGTTGCTTGCCAAGTATCTAGTCTACTTAGATACAGAAAAAAGTCTTTGTACTCGCCGAGAAATAGGAAGATGATTAACGACCAAATTATCATGGCTTTTGGTAATTGCATTCCCCGCCAAAATAGAGGGAATTGGGAAATTTTCCATGGGAAAACAGAATTAATTGGTGGCGAGAATTCAACATTTTCATCTCCGAATTTCCCCCCTTGGGGGGGGTAGGGGGGGGTTGACACAGAGTTAATTTGTTGCGAGAATTCAACATTTTCATGACTGTGGGGGGTTGACTGGCGTTGACTTCGAGATAACCGCTAATAATAAAAATGGAATTATAGGCACTGAATATTGATAGGCTAAACTGCGTTGAAATGGCAAGTCTGAGAGGATATTGATGGCGAGAGTTGGGAGGGCTGGAATCAGTGGAAGCAAGTAGCGCATTCCTATTTTGCTGGACAATGGCAAGAGTCCCCAAAATAGTGGTAAGCTGAGTAGGAATATATATTTAAAAGTATCAAATGACAATAATTTACCTAAGATTAATTGTGGCTTTAGGATCAGGTTTATAATAATTTCTATTACCGATTTTCCTAGATAACTGTAGCGCCCTACTCCGGCGACTTCGCTACCACTAAAGAAGGGAATGATTTTTTGGGAAGCAATCACAAACCAGGCGATGCCGAAAACAAGTGCGATCGCGCCGCATCGTTGTTTTTTTTCGCATAACAATAGCCATAAACCCATGGCCGCGACAGTTAGGGACAAAACTGCTTTGCAACTTAAAATTAATAAAATAGCGGCACTAAACCACAAAATTTTGTTTAAACGGGCTGCCAAAATTGCTGCTAAAAGTGCGGGTAAGGCGATTACTTCTGGGTGAAAATCAAATAAGTTGATGTTAAATACTACGGGATATAGTAAGTAAATAAATGCGATCGCGCGGGATTGTTCTGGATTCAAACTTGCCAAGCGTGCTAAACTCCAGCTAGGCCAAGCCCCCAAGGATAAAGCCACTGCTTGTACTAAAAACAGCCAATGCACATCGGGGTAAATTTTGTACAACCAAGCTAGGGGATAATATATTACCGCTGCGTGGTCGCCTAAAATGTGCATCTGCATCAAAGAGGAAAAAGGCGTTTGGTTTTGGCTGATTAAGTAAATCGCTTGGTCAAAAATGCCTAAATCGAAAGCAGTGGATTGAAACAAGGCGTGTCGCAAACTGCTAGACAAAAATAAAATTGTCGCTGTAGTGGCGATCGCAATTAGCAAACTCGACGGTGGCTGCGATCGACTTTCTTCTATATTTTCCGTGATGGAGACTCCGCTGTCCTCACTGGAATCATCAAAATTAGACTCATTCCGCATAAAATCTGCCACTACCTGACTCCTGACAAATCCTCCAATTCATGAGACATCTCCCGAAAACTAAGGTGGGAACAGGCTGAATCCCTGTTCCACAAAAATTATTGGAGAGGTCTATTAGTCGATCGCCAAATTTCATCCCCGCAATCGTAATATTAGAATAATCCACAAAACCTTAAAAAATTGTGAAAGCGATAACTCTTCTCGGCTCTACAGGCTCCATCGGCACTCAAACTCTAGATATTGTAGCTCAATACCCCGAACAATTTCGGATTGTCGGCTTAACCGCTGGACGAAATGTGACCTTGCTGGCGCAACAAATCAGACAATTTCGGCCATCCATTGTCGCGATTGGGGACGAAGATAAATTACAGGAATTACAAGAGGCGATCGCAGATATCGACCCTCAACCTATTTTACTGGCTGGGGAGACAGGCATTGTCGAAGTTGCCAAATATGGCGACGCTCAAGCCGTCGTCACGGGCATAGTGGGCTGTGCTGGTTTGTTACCAACAATTGCCGCTATCCAAGCAGGTAAAGATATCGCCTTAGCCAATAAAGAAACATTAATCGCAGGCGGTCCCGTTGTCAACCCCCTCATCGAAAAACACGGAGTTAAAATATTACCAGCAGACTCAGAACATTCCGCAATTTTTCAGTGTCTCCAAGGGGTACTTCCAGGCGGCTTGCGGCGCATTATTCTGACTGCTTCGGGAGGTTCTTTTCGAGATTTACCCATTGAAAAGTTAGCGGAAGTGAAAGTTGCCGATGCTTTGAAACATCCGAATTGGTCCATGGGACAGAAAATCACCATTGATTCTGCGACTTTGATGAATAAAGGATTAGAAGTAATTGAAGCTCACTATTTGTTTGGAATGGATTATGACGATATTGATATTGTCATTCATCCCCAGAGCATAATTCACTCGTTAATAGAACTGCAAGATACGTCGGTTTTAGCACAATTAGGATGGCCAGATATGCGGTTGCCACTGCTTTATGCCTTGTCTTGGCCGGAGCGAATTTATACTGATTGGAAACCCTTTGATTTGGTAAAAGCCGGGGATTTGACTTTCCGAGAACCAGACCATGAAAAGTATCCTTGTATGCAGTTAGCCTATGCGGCTGGACGGGCTGGCGGTTCCATGCCTGCGGTATTGAATGCGGCGAACGAACAGGCAGTCTCACTATTTTTGGATGAAAAAATTCAGTTTTTGGATATTCCGAAATTGATTGAAAAAACCTGCGATAAACATCAACAAGATAACTGT
>RDXH01000176.1 GCA_004292745.1 Oscillatoriales cyanobacterium
TCCAAAATCTAAAATCTAAAATCTCAAATCGTTTTAGACTCTACGCCGCTTGGGAGGGCGACAGCCGTTGTGAGGAATTGGGGTAACATCTCTAATCAGAGTGATTTCTAGTCCTGCCCCTTGCAGCGCCCTAATTGCAGTTTCTCGACCTGCTCCTGGTCCGCTGACCATTACTTCTATTTGGCGCATCCCCTGGTCGTTGGCTCGGCGGGCAGCACTTTCTGCTGCTGTTTGAGCTGCGAAGGGCGTTCCCTTTTTAGCTCCTTTAAAACCGCTGGAACCTGCTGACGCCCAGGATATGACTTCGCCATTGAGGTCAGTAATAGTCACAATCGTGTTGTTAAAGGTAGACTGGATGTAGCCTACCCCATTCGGTACATTCCGTTTCTGCTTTTTTGCACCAGATTTCTTGCCTGTTTGTGGTCGCGCCATAGGAGTCTCTTTAACTTTTCTGTCAACTAATTTCTCGAAGCGCTAGGAGCCAGCAGCCCCCAGCGTAATTTTCCCAAAAAGATATTACTTCTTGGAAGGTGCTTTTTTCTTGCCCGCAACTGTGCGGCGGACACCCCGGCGGGTTCTGGCGTTGGTGCGGGTTCTCTGGCCTCTAACTGGCAATCCCAAACGGTGACGCCGACCGCGGTAAGTCCCAATATCCATCAGGCGCTTGATGTTCATTGACTCCCAGCGCCGGAGGTCTCCTTCGATCTGGTAGTTGCTTTCTACATGAGCCCGCAGGGCGGTCACATCTGCTTCTGTTAAATCCTTGACACGAGTATCAGGATTTACGCCTGTTGCAGCGATAATTTTCTGGGCCCGAGACAGGCCTATTCCGTAAATGTATGTCAAACCTATTTCGACGCGCTTATCGCGTGGAAGGTCTACCCCGGCAATCCGTGCCACACTTTTGTCTCCCTAGTTTTCCTGTTTGGCTACAATGTTGAATTAGGCAGCAGCTATCTGCTATTCCTAATTTTCCGATTTTCTAACCCTGGCGTTGTTTGTGTTTTGGGTTAGTACATATCACCATCACTCTGCCTCGACGGCGGATGACGCGACATTTCTCACAAATTTTTTTGACAGATGCTCGAACTTTCATCTTTCTTCCTGCCTGGAGAACGCCACCATACCGGAGAGTACGCCTGCGGGCACTGCCTGTATAGCGGTGGGAGGAGAGGCAGGGCAAGGTGTAGGCCTCTCCTCGATTAATTTTTATGAAGCGGGGGTTATTTGATGAAGGAACCCGCTGGTCCCCACTCCCACTACTGGGGTCAAGTTCGCCTGCTTTCAGACTCAAGGGCGATCGATACTTTCACGGTGTAGCAATGACTTAACCCTGTACACCGGTGGGTTGTTGACGTCCTTCTCGGCAACACTACAAACGTAGCATTATAGCATAAATTTGACGGGTTTTACCAAATTCTCTCTAATTAAACTTAGAATTAGTTTTTAGAAAGTTTTATCTAAGCCTATTTTTTACGAAGGCGATAAGTGATCCGGCCCTTGGTTAAGTCGTAGGGGGTTAATTCGACTTTGACGCGATCGCCTGGCAGAATTTTGATGTAGTTGCGACGGATCTTGCCCGAAATGTGAGCTAGGACATTGAACCCATTATCTAGGTCAACGCGAAACATCGCATTGGGCAGGGATTCCGTCACTGTCCCTTCCATTTCAATTAAATCTTGCTTAGACAATTTGGTATTTACCTCAACTCTACATTTGATTAACTAGGATTTTCCAGGCTGCTGCAAAAACTTATTTATTGGTAAGTTTGAAACTAGCAGAGGAAAGGGAGACTCGATCGACTTAAGCACTCAACCAACCGCTAACTTTATTCTTAATTGAATAAACCTAAAGTTGTGTCAATTAGATTGACCTTTGAGCACAAAAAGCTCCTAGTTAACACATCTTAGCAAAAGTTGTTGGCGGGTAACAGGCTCGATTGAGAAGGTTCAAGAGTTTCCGGAAAGAACTTGTTGGAGTTGAGCGGTAACTTCCTGCATGGAGCGATCCCCATCAACTGCAACCAATTGTTCGCGGTCTCTGTAAAACTCAATCAAAGGTTCTGTTTGCTCGCGATAAACTTGCAACCTACGGCGAATGGTTTGCTCATTGTCATCTTGGCGACCCCGTGACAGCAGCCGAGTCACCAAAACATTGTCAGGAACATCCAAATTCACCGCCCTCAGAGCGCAGTCCTTCCCAGACTTTGCGCCCCCCCCACCAGGAACATCGCACAGTAGTGTGTCAAAAAACGCTGCTTGTGGGACTGTGCGAGGAAAGCCGTCTAGAATCCAGCCAGCCTTAGCATCTGGTTGATTCATGCGTTCTTGTACGATATCCATCAATAACCCATCGGGAACCAACTCACCAGCATCCATGTAGGCTTTGGCTTTTTCACCCAAGGGAGTTTTAGCCACTACGCAGGCGCGTAGGATGTCACCAGTAGAAATGTGGGGTATTTTCCAGAGATCTGCTAAAAGCTGAGCTTGAGTTCCCTTTCCTGCCCCTGGAGGCCCCATAAAAATCAATTGCATTGGGATTACTTCACCATTCCTTCATATCGTTGGGAGATGACGTAAGTTTGAATTTGCTTAGCAGTTTCGATCGCAACACCGACTAGAATCAGTAAGGAAGTTGCACCGAAGCCTCTAAAAGTTTGCACCCCGATCGCGCTTTCCACAGCAGTTGGTACAATTGCCACCAGACCGAGAAATATCGCTCCCAAGAAAGTCAAACGATTCAAAACCTTCTCCACATAATCGCTCGTTTTTTGACCAGGACGAATCCCAGGAATACTGGCACCCATTTTCTTCAAGTTCTGAGACATATCTACGGGGTTGACAATCAACGAAGCGTAGAAATAGCTAAAGAACAGAATCAAAGTCAGATAAAATAGTGCGTAAGCCCAGGGTGCAGGTCCATTGGGACTCAAAACATTAGCCACTTGCACCAGAAACGGGTTATTGAGAGATTGAGCTAAGAAAGAGGGAACAATCAATACCGAGGATGCAAAAATAATCGGCATCACTCCACCTTGATTTAAGCGCAGGGGTAGATAACTGCGACTCTCCCGATAAACTTTGCGACCGACTTGGCGACGGGCGGAAATAATCGGAATCCGGCGAATACCTTCCTGAACAAAAACAATCCCTACAATCGTCACCAAAAATACCAGCAGCAGCACAATTACGCGACCAACAACTTGCGTGTCTCCACTTTGAGCCAATTCAAAAGTTTGTCCCAGAGAACGTGGCAAAACTGAAACAATGTTGATAAAAATCAGCAAAGACGCTCCATTACCGATACCTCGTTCTGTCACCACTTCCGATATCCACATCACAAACATCGATCCAGCAGTCAAAGCCAAAGCGGTTTGTGCGATGAATAAAGGTCCTGGAACTTGAGCAAAAGGGCTAACCCAAATCGCTATGCCAACGCTTTGCAGAATTGCCCAGCCCAAAGAAACGTAGCGAGTAATTTGAGAAATCTTGCGTCGCCCCGCTTCCCCTTCATTTTTCTGCAACTCTTCTAAAGTTGGTAAAGCCGCCGTTAGAAGCTGCACAATAATTGAAGCATTGATGTAGGGCAAAATCCCTAGAGCAAAAATCCCCAAAGCTGAAAGCCCGCCCCCTGAAAATAGATCCAAAAAGCCAATCAAAGGGCTATTTTGAACATTTTGGGAAAAGGCGACGCGATCGATGCTGGGGACTGGCAAGTGGACACCCAAGCGCACTAAAATCAATAAGCCGATGGTAACGAGGATGCGGCCCCGCAAACCCGCAGCTTGGGCCATCTGCATGAAAGTTTCTTGTGCAGTTGGCGCTTTTTCTCTACTAACGTCCATAGTTACGATTTGGGATTTTAGATTTGGGATTTTAGGCTAAATCATTTTTTGATAGGAGCATTGAGGATTTGAGATTTGGACACATTCTCAAACCTCAAATCTTTAGGCAACTAATTCACAACTGCCACCAGCGGCTTCTATTTTGGTGCGAGCACCTGCGGTAAAAGCAGCGGCTCTGACTTGCAGAGCTACATTTAATTCCCCATCTCCTAAGATTTTGAGCGGACCGTCGTCAGTAGTGACGATTTTTGCTTGAATCAAAGAGGTGAGAGTTACTTCTGTGTTTGCTGGCAGCGATGCTAATTTACTGACATTGATGATAGTGTACTCTTTACGGTTCACGATCGGGAAGCTTTTGAGTTTTGGGAGGCGGCGGTAAAGAGGATTTTGACCTCCTTCAAAACCTGGTCTAGTGCCGCTACCGGCTCTAGATTTTTGACCGCGCATCCCTTTACCAGAGCTCGCGCCTTGACCGGCAGCAATACCTCTACCCAAGCGGCGGGGGCGTTTTGTGGAGCCCGCTTTTGGTCGGGCGTCTTGCAATCTCATAGTTTTGGTAATTGGGTTTGCAGTAGGAAGTGAGTTTTGAGTGAGCTAGTTTTGAGTTTCTGAATTTTTTGATTCTCAACTCAAAACTTGCAGTGTTCCATTGTCTAACCGTAGAGGTTTTCTACTGGAATGCCGCGCTCTTGAGCTACTTCGGATAGGGTACGAAGTGTGGATAGGGCATTGACGGCTGCTCTAGCATTGTTTAATGGATTTCCCGAACCTAGCTGTTTGGCTAGGATGTTGCGGACTCCTGCTAGTTCGAGAACAGTTCTCACTGCTCCCCCTGCAATTACCCCGGTTCCTGGAGATGCCGGTCGCATCATGACTTTGGCTCCGCCGCCAGCACCGTTGATGGGGTGAGGAATTGAGTTAGCTTTGGTCAGAGGCACTTCAATCAGGTGCTTTTTGCCGTCAGCGACGCCTTTTTTAACGGCACCGATGACGTCGCTAGCTTTGCCTACTCCAACCCCAACTTGACCGCGTTCGTTACCGATAATGACTATGGCGCGGAAGCTGAGTTTTTTACCGCCTTTGACTACTTTGGTAACGCGGCGAATCTGAACTACCCGTTCTTGCCATTCGGATTCTTTTTCGCGCGTTTTGTTGTTGCTTTTTTTCTTGTTGCGCTGTTCTTTTTGTTCTGCCATGTTTTGTGCTTGGGGAATTGAGGATTAGTAATTGGTAGTTGGAAAATAGAAATTAACAATTAGGAATTAAGAATTTTATTGTAGATTCTTTTTTCCTTCTTCCTTATTCCTTCTTCCTTATTCCTTCTTCCTTTTTGTTTCTTCCTAAAAGTCTAACCCGGCTTCGCGAGCTGCGTCGGCGAGGGCTTTGACTCTACCGTGGTAGAGGTTGCCTCCGCGATCGAAGACGACTTTGGCTATGCCGACGCTAGAACAGCGTTTGGCTATCAACTGACCTACTTGCACGCTGGCGAAGCAGTTGGCTCCCGAACTGAGAGCTGACTTTAATTCCGGGTCTAGGGTTGACGCGGCGGCTAAAGTGTGCTGGGTGCTGTCGTCGATTACTTGAGCGTAAATGTGCTGTTGCGATCGAAATACCGCTAATCTGGGGCGTTCGGAAGTCCCGAACACCTTGCGCCGCACGCGGCGGTGTCTGCGGTGGACTGATTCTTTGCGAGTAAGCTTCATGTCTACTTCTTACCTGTTTTGCCTGTTTTACCAGCTTTGCGACGGACGACTTCGCCACTGTAGCGAATGCCTTTGCCCTTGTAGACTTCAGGCGGACGCACTGCGCGGATGCGGGCTGCTGTATTGCCTACGAGTTCTTTGTCAATGCCGGAGACAATGACGTTGGTGTTGCCTTCTACTGCCATGGTGATCCCTTCAGGAGGGAGCATTTCAACGGGCTTGCTGTAACCGACGTTTAAAATCAGGTTCCGTCCTTGAACCTGGGCCCGATAACCTGTACCGATAATTTCCAGTCGGCGCACAAAACCTTGGGATACACCTTCGACCATGTTGGCGACTAGGGTGCGACACAGGCCATGTAGTTGGCGGGCGACGCGAGATTCGTCTCGGCGTGTGACGAGTAAAGTCTCGCCTTCGAGTCCCATCGTGATTTCTGCTGGTATGACTCGTGAAAGTTCACCTTTAGGACCTTTGACGGCTACTTTTTGACCGTCTAAGGTGATGGTGACTTTCGTGGGTATGCTAATCGGACGCTTGCCAATTCGCGACATAGTTTTTGGTCCTTTGTTTTTAGTTATTAGTCCTGGATGTTTAGTCTTTAGTGATTAGTCCTTAGTTATTGATTTTTGAGTCTGTTGCCAATGACCATTGACTAATGACTAATGACTAATGACTACCAAACATAACAAAGCACTTCTCCGCCTAAACCTTGGCGGCGGGCTTCTCTATCGGTCATAATGCCACGGTCTGTGGAGATAATGGCTATGCCAATTCCGCCTAAAACTCTGGGCAATTCTTTGCGGTTCGAGTAAACGCGCAGTCCTGGTTTGCTGACTCGCTTAAGTGCCGTAATGATGGGCTTGCGAGTTTTGCCTTTGTACTTGAGAGAAAGCACTAAATGTCGCTTAATCCCTTCTGGTTCTGCTTCTTCAAATTCGCTGATAAAGCCTTCACTTTTGAGGACGGAGGCGATGCTACGGGTCATTTTTGTAGCTGGAATTTGTGTTGTTTGGTGGCGCGCCATGCACGAATTGCGAATGCGCGTCAACATATCTGCTATGGTATCGTTAGCTGCCATGTTTTGCTCCTTACTCTACTGCTTAGTTGTCCCGGAAGGGCATTCCCATTTCTTTGAGCAAGGCGCGTCCTTCTTCGTCGGTGTTTGCTGTGGTGATAATTGAAATGTCCATGCCTCGAATTTGATCGATGCTGTCATATTCTATTTCGGGAAAGATTAGTTGTTCTCTCAGACCCAAGCTGTAGTTGCCACGTCCGTCGAAGCTTTTGGGACTGATGCCGCGAAAGTCTCTGATTCGGGGAAGTGCGAGGTTGATTAGTCGATCGAGAAAATCGTACATCCGCTCAGAGCGTAGCGTCACCATGACACCAACGGGTACTCCTTTGCGGATTTTGAAGCCTGCGATCGCCTTTTTCGCCCGCGTCACCACTGGTTTTTGACCTGTGATAATGCCAATTTCGTTGATGGATGAATCTAGGGCCTTAGCATTTTGAGATGCTTCTCCCAAGCCACGGTTCACTGTGACTTTGACGAGTTTGGGTACCTGATGGATATTAGTATATTTAAACTGATCCATCAGTTTCGGTACTATCTTTTCTTGGTAAAGAACTTTGAGTTTGTCTGGCATTGTTTTTGGCTTTGTTTAACTGTCCCTGGGCTTGGTCAGGGAATTGTGCTTTGTCTGTTGACGGTTGACTGTTGACGGTTGACAGTTGTCTGTTGACTGTTGACGGTTGACGGTTGACTGTTGTCAGCTAATGACTAATGACTACTGACTACTGACTACTGACTACTGACTACTGACTACTGACTACTGACTACTGACTACTGACTACTGACTACTGACTACTGACTACGCTAAAGGTGTAGCAAACACGACTAGCTACTTTTTCTTTTTCGGAGTAGTGCATGACATTGGAGCTATGAATTGGAGCTTCAAATGTAACTACTTTACCCGATTCTCCCTCTTGCTGGGGCTTTACGTGCTTGGTTCTGATATTTACACCTTTAACAATTACTTTGCTGACTTTAGGATAGGTCTTTAAGATTTCTCCGACTTTGCCTTTTTCTTTGCCCGTAATTATTTGAACGGTGTCGCCTGCTTTGACGTGCATTCTATGGCGTTGCGGTTCGCTAGTTGCTTTACCCTTTTTTCCGTACATTTTAAAGTACCTCTGGGGCTAAGGAAACGATTTTAGTGAAGTTTTTGTCGCGCAGTTCGCGGGCGACTGGTCCAAAAACGCGAGTGCCTTTAGGATTGCCTTCTGGATTGATAATAACGGCGGCGTTATCGTCAAAACGAATACTCATGCCACTGTCGCGACGCAAAGCTTTGCGGGTTCTGACAATGACGGCCCGGACGACATCGGATTTTTTGACGGCCATATTGGGTATGGCGTCTTTGACGACGGCAATAATGACATCGCCGACTCCGCCGTAGCGACGGTTGCCGCCTCCCAATACGCGGATGCACATCAGTTTACGTGCTCCGCTATTGTCGGCGACATTTAGGTATGTCTGGGGTTGAATCATGGTGATTGGTGACTGTGAAATGTTGAGTGTTGATTGTGAATCTGGGATCTGGCGATCGCCAGAATGCAATTAACTGTTAGCCGTTTTTTGTACCGAAAATTTCAGCAACTGTCCAGCGTTTGGTTTTACTCAAAGGGCGGGTTTCAGTGATGCGGACACGATCGCCCGGTTTGCACTTATTTTCTTCGTCGTGAGCTTTGTAACGTTTGGTGCGGACTACGATTTTGCCGTATTTGGTGTGGGAGGAGCGGTTTTCGATTGCCACTACCACAGTTTTGTCCATTTTGTCGCTGACTACTACGCCAACTCGTTCTTTAACTGCCATACCTACCTATTTTTGTTGTGCAATTGAGTTTTGTGTAACTGCTGTGCGATTCGGTTGGGCTACTTTTGTCTTTTAGCTGACTGCTGCGGTTGAAGCAGTTGATTAGGCAGTGGTAGACGAAGCTGATTTTGCAGCAGCTTCAGCCGCGATTTGCCGTTCGCGTTCAACAGTCATCAGTTGAGCCAGTCTGTGTTTGGCGTGCTTAAACAGATGGGGCTTGTCTACACGGCCAGTAGCTTGGAATAACCGCAGTTCCATTAGTTGGCGCTTAACGGCTAAAATTTGCTCTGCCACTTCGGCATCGCTTAAATCTCTAGCTTCTTTAATCTTGGATAAAGACATAATTTTGTCGTGGATCGTTAGCGATCGGTCAATGGATTTTAGGTGAGAGATTTGAGGAGGAAAAATCATCCTACTAAATCTGCTTAAGTTATTTCCCAGAATCTGAGGAGGAAATTAAAGTCCAAAATCGCTATGACTGCTCATCTTCGCGGGTGATGAACTTGGTTTTGATTGGCAACTTAAAGGCTGCCAAACGCATTGCTTCACGGGCAATTTCTTCAGCGACACCGCCAATTTCAAACATTACCCGACCCGGTTTAACAACGGCAACCCAAAACTCAGGTGAACCTTTACCGGAACCCATCCGGGTTTCTGCGGCCCGCTGAGTGACTGGTTTGTCAGGAAAAATGCGAATCCAGATTTTGCCACCCCGGCGGATGTAGCGGGTCATGGCACGCCGTCCGGCTTCTATTTGGCGAGAAGTGATCCAGGCGGGTTCAACAGCTTGGAGCGCGAAGTCACCAAAGCTAACTGTATTGCCGCGGGTGGCAACACCGCACATTCGCCCGCGCTGTTGTTTGCGGAATTTGGTTCTTTTAGGGCTTAACATGGCTGGGGGATTTAGTAATTGGAAATTGGTAATTAGTAATTGGTTGTTGGTAATTGGTAATTGGTTGTGAACCCTTCGACTACGCTCAGGGCATCGCAACTGACAATTAACAACGGACAATTAACAGTTAACCACTAGCCTTCGTTGGATCGATCTTCAAATTGCTGGCGACGGCGCTTGTTCTTGGTCCGAGGGGCATCATTGTTCGGGGCTGCTATTTGTTCCTGTCCTGGAATAATTTCGCCTTTGAAAACCCAAACTTTAATGCCGAGGATACCGTAGATGGTTTGAGCGGTGCAGTAAGAGTAGTCAATATCGGCACGCAAGGTGTGCAATGGGACTCTTCCTTCCCGCGTCCACTCGGTACGGGCGATTTCTGCACCGTTGAGTCGTCCGCTGACTTGAATTTTGATGCCTTCGATGCCGACTTTTTGAGCGCGGGTAATTGCTTGACGGACTACTCGGCGGAAAGATACGCGCCGTTCTAGCTGCTGAGCGATGTATTCTGCGATCAGAGTGGCATCAGCATCTACCCGTTGGACTTCCACAACGTTGATGCGGATTTGGCGGTTGTTGCCGAGTTGCTGCTGCAAACCGACTCGCAAGGTTTCGATCCCTGCTCCACCACGGCCTACTACCACACCTGGTCTAGCTGTGAACACTTCTAGGTCGATTTGATCGGCTTTGCGCTCAATTCTGACCGAGGAGATACCAGCGTTACTGAGGTTTTTTTGAACGTACTGGCGAATTTTGTGGTCTTCTTGCAAGAGTTCGGGATAGTTTCTGGCATCTGCAAACCAACGGGAGCGGTGCTCTTGGGTTATGCCGAGGCGGAAACCAATTGGATGTATTTTTTGTCCCATAAGAGTTGATATTTGGTAATTGGTAGTTGGTAATTGGTAATTGGTAATTGGGTTTACCGGTGTTTGCAACTTTTAGGAGTTTTTTACCTATTACCTGTGCTCTTGTTTATTGTTCTAGGAGCGGAGCTACTACCACAGTGATGTGACAGGTTGGCTTGCGAATTTGGTAGGCACGACCTTGAGCGCGGGGTCTAAAGCGTTTGAGGACTGGACCTTGGTCTGCGTAGGCTTGAGAAACTACTAGCTTGGCTTTATCCAATCCGGCGTTGTGTTCGGCGTTGGCTACTGCGGAGCGCAAAACTTTGACAATTGGTTCGCAAGCTCGGTAGGGCATGAATTCTAGTAGAATCAGCGCTTCTTGATAGCTTTTGCCTCGAATTTGGTCGAGAACTCGGCGCACTTTGAAGGGCGAGCTTCTAATATAGCGGGCGATCGCCTTTATTTCGGATGTGGTATCTATAGCCATTGCGATTTTGGTAATTGGGAATAAGGTAATTGGAAGGTAATTGGTAATTGGTAATTGTTTGCCGATTACCTCTTACCTGTCACCTAATGGCGGCTATCTCTTTGCCTTTTTGTCACCACTTTTAGCGTGACTTCTAAAGGTGCGAGTAGGAGAAAATTCTCCTAATTTGTGACCAACCATTTGGTCTGTGACGTAGACAGGAACGTGTTGTCTGCCGTTATGAACTGCGATGGTGTGGCCTACCATTTGGGGCAGGATTGTGGAGGCTCGCGACCAAGTTTTAATTAACTGTTTCTGGCCGGCGGCGTTGAGTTTCTCGATTTTTGTCATCAGATGGTCTGCGACAAACGGGCCTTTTTTTAATGAACGAGACATAATTTTGGGAATTGGGAATTGGGAATTGGGAATTGGGAATTGGGGATTGGGTATTGGGCATTGGGCCTTATAGCATTGGGCATTGGGCATTGGTTAATTGCAATAACTCATTACCTATTACCTATTACCTATTACCTATTACCCATTACCCATTACCTATTACCCATTACCTATTAACATTAACTTTGTCTGCCACCCTTGCCACGCTTGGAAGACTTGCGACGACGGCGGACAATTAAAGAGTCGCTGCGCTTGTTTTTGCGTCGGGTTTTTGCACCCAATGCTGGTTTACCCCAAGGTGTGACAGGTCCTGAACGCCCGATGGGAGCTCTGCCTTCACCACCACCGTGCGGGTGGTCTACTGGGTTCATGACGGAACCACGAACGGTTGGTCTGCGACCTTTCCAGCGGGTGCGGCCGGCTTTACCCAGGCTGATGTTTCTAGCATCTGTGTTGCCGACTTGACCGATGGTGGCGTAGCAGTTGGCGCGGACTTTGCGCTGTTCGCCGGATGGTAGTTTGAGGGTAACGTAGCTACCTTCTTTTGCCATTAGCTGAGCGCTGGAGCCTGCGGAACGGACGATTTGTCCGCCTTTCCCTGGTACTAGCTCAACGTTATGGATGCTTGTACCCAGGGGGATGTTGCTCAGGGGTAGGGCGTTGCCGATTTCGATTGGTGCGTCGGGGCCTGAGACAATGACTGTACCAACGGTTAAGTTGAGTGGATGAAGGATGTACCGTTTTTCGCCGTCTTTGTAGAACACGAGGGCGATACGGGCGTTCCGGTTGGGGTCATACTCGATTTCCTTGACGGTAGCGGGAATGCCGTGTTTGTCGCGACGGAAGTCGATGTCTCTATAAAGGCGCTTGTGACCGCCTCCGCGGTGGCGACAGGTGATGACGCCTCGGTTGTTGCGGCCTTGTTTGGTGTGCTTGTTACTGGTTAGAGACTTTTCTGGTTCTGATTTAGTAACTTCAGCGAAGTCGGAAACGGTGTGTTCCCTGGTGCTGGAGGTATAAGGTCGGTAAGAACGAATGCCCATAATTTGGTAATCGGTAGTTGGTAATTGGTAATTGGTAATTGGTAATTGGTAATTGATAATTGGTAATTAGTAATTAGAAGTTGTGAAGTCCGAATTCATCTTTCATACTTTTCAATTACCGATTACCTATTACTGAGTACGCATTACCGATTACCTATTACTAAATTTTAAACTTCTGGGAATAAGAGTTTGCGGAGTGAATCTCCGTCGCTGAGAGTGACGGTGGCGCGCTTGTAACAAGGTTTGAAACCGACGAATTTGCCAACTCGACGCTTTTTGCGCGGCGGGTTTTGGGTATTGACACCGGTGACTTTAACCTTAAATAGTTCTTCGATGGCTGCTTTGATTTGAGGCTTTGTCGCTTTGGGGGCTACATCGAATGTGAATTGATTTAATTCCATCATTCGGGTAGCTTTCTCAGTGAGAATAGGACGCTGGATCAAATCTGCGTAGTCGCGGGGGTCGATTTTACTCACCGTAAATCTCCTGAATTTTTGCTAGGGCTGTGGATGTGACGATAATTTTGTCAGCGGCCAGAACGTCATATACATTCAGGGAAGTTGCCAGGATGACGTTCATCAATTCGACGTTGCGTCCCGACAAGTAGACGTTGAGTTGGGGTTCTGGCAATACTAACAGAACTTTTGTATCGGCTTCGATGCCCCACCGGGCGATCGCGTTTAGTAATTCTTTGGTTTTTGGTCTCGGAAATTGCTCTGCAAATTCTTCCACCACAATCAAGTCTTCTGTACGGCTGTAGAATGCTGTCCGCAAAGCGAGACGGCGTTCTCTTTTGTTCATTTTGACTTCAAAGTCTCTGGGTTTTGGTCCGAAGATGACACCGCCACCACGCCACAGGGGAGAACGGATAGAACCTGCTCTGGCTCGGCCTGTTCCTTTTTGGCGCCAGGGTTTGCGGCCACCGCCTCTGACTTCCGATCGAGTTTTGGTGCAAGCATTTCCTTGACGGGCGTTATTCAGTTGCCGCGTCAATGCTCTGTGAACGATGTGAGAGGCATTTTCTTGTTTGGCTACGCGCAATTCGAGAGTTGTTTCTCCAACTTCTTCGCCTTGCCAATTTCGCACTACACAGTTAACCATTTCTTTTGTCCTTTGTCTGTTGTTGTTAGTTGTTAGTTGTTTGTTAGTTGTTAGTTGTTAGTTGTTGTTATCTGCTACTACTGATAACGAAATAACCCATAACTAATGACTACCGCCCAACTTTTTTCTCAGGTACAACATTGACTAAGGCACCGGCTTTACCGGGAACGGCTCCTTTAATTAGTAGCAGATTCCGCTCTGTATCTACCCGCACAATCGTTAGCTTGCGAACGGTTACTTGAACATTCCCCATCCGTCCTGCCATTCTTTTCCCTGGATAGACGCGGCCGGGGGTTGTTCCAGGTCCGATCGAGCCTGGTTCGCGGTGGTTCTTGGAACCGTGAGACATGGGGCCTCGTTTGAAGTTGTGGCGCTTTTGGAAACCGGCAAAGCCTTTACCGATGCTTGTACCGATCACATCTACTATTTGTCCGGCTGCAAAAGCATCGGCTTTTAGTTGTTGACCTAATTCAAAGGAACTTGTGTCTTCCAATCGGTATTCCTGCAAGTGGCGCAATGGATTCGCCCCGGACTTGGCTAGGTGTCCTAGTTCTGGCTTGTTGAGAGCCTTTGGTTTGACTTCGCTGTATCCAATTTGAACGGCACTGTAGCCGTCTGTTGGTTTTGTTTTAATTTGAGTTACTGTACAAGGCCCTGCTTGAATGACGGTGACGGGGATTGCTTTCCCTTCTGCGTCAAACACTTGAGTCATGCCTAGTTTTGTACCAAGAATGCCTACTGACACGGATTTTTTTTCCTTTTATTTACGCAAGAGGTTTCGGATTGCGAAGTTTTCGTCAATCCGCTTGCTCTTGTGCAGAAACATTTATTTCACTGTTTCCGCATTTAACTGTTATCAACCAACAGCTTTCCGCGGTGTTTAAAATTGAAATTTTAAATTTGGGAGCTTGTGGAAGTCTTGCAAGTTTCGAGATTCACAGGCTTCTAGCTGTTGTGTCTCCGAGATTTATTTGGTTCTTGCTTGTTCGTGCTTGGACTTGAGCAGTTAACCACTCAGTATCCTTTACAGCAACGATTCACAATATTACATGAAGTGTTGGCAATTTGTCAAGGCCACGATGAGATTTTTTTGACTCAGCTTTAGCATTTATACTATTTCTATCTCGCAAGCAGCGATCGAGCAAATTTTCCTACAGTAAGCAAGACAAATTTATGGGACTAATTACGACGGGTTCAGATATGATTCGGGATTTGGAAAAGTCGGGGTCGCTGGCCCTGTATGTTCCCTTGGAGGGAGGATTTGAGGGGCGCTACCTTCGCCGTCTGAGGGCTGCGGGCTATGGTGCGTACAACATTACGGCGCGGGGTTTGGGTGATTTGGCGATGTATTTGACGGGGGTTCACGGGGTGCGGCCACCGCATTTGGGTAAGAAAACTACTGGCAATGAAGCGGCTGTGGGTTATACCTATTATTCCCCGCCGATGTTGCAGACTCAATTAGACAATTTGCCTGCAAAAGCAAAGGGATTGGTGCTTTGGATTATTGAAGGGCAGATTTTGTCTAGTCAGGAAGTTGAATATCTGACTGTTTTGCCGACTCTTGAACCGCGAGTTAAAATAGCAGTGGAGATGGGGGGCGATCGCGTTTTTAGCTGGAAGCCACTCAAAGATGCTTTAGTTGTAGCTTAAACAAGACTTACGCATGGGGGATCAAAAACCCGGTTTCTGCGTCAATATTTATCGAAAAAGTGATGATTTTTGGCAGAAACCGGGTTTTTTGGGTAAGCCCTATTAAATTCGGTATAGGTGCGATCGCCAATCAACTAAAAAACGCAGCGAGCAACTAAAGCTCAACAGCTTCTGCTCGCTGGTTTCGCTCTTTTTTGAAAAAATTTAATGTAACAGGAAAACTTTTATGCTTCTGAATCGAGATTATACGATTATCATTGACAAAAGTGGCAGTATGTACACCAAAGACAAGACTGGTGGCAAAAGTCGGTGGGCGCTGATGCAGGAATCGACGATCGCATTGGCGAATAAATGCGAAGAATTAGATCCTGATGGCATCACAGTTTACTTGTTTTCGGGTCGCTTCAAACGTTACGACAATGTAACAGCAGCGAAAGTCGTACAAATATTCCAAGAAAATGAGCCTTCTGGTACTACGAATTTGGCGATCGTTTTGCAAGATGCTCTCAACAACTATTTTCAGCGAAAAACATCCGGTAAGACTCAGCAAAATGGGGAAACAATATTAGTGGTGACGGACGGAGAACCGGACGATCGCAAAGAAGTAATGAAAACAATTATAGAAGCTTCGCGGAAGCTAGATCGAGATGAAGAATTAGCAATTTCGTTTATCCAAGTCGGAAATGCTCCAGAAGCTACCAAGTTTCTCAAGATATTGGATGACGAACTGCAAAGCGCTGGAGCTAAATTCGATATCGTGGATACTGTAACTATGGACGATATGGAAGGAATGACTCTGACGGAAGTATTGCTGAATGCAATCACTGATTGAACAGGTGAATCAAGTTTAAGGCGATGGTATTTTGACCGGATGGCTCAGAAGCATTGTTTAGGGGGGTTAAGTAATGGAATCGATCGATCGTTTGTTAGCTGAACTTAGGGCTGAGTATCAAGAATCGCAAAAAAAATCTGCTGACTTAAAAAGGCAGCGGATGGTACAACCAGAACCGTCTTTGCAAGCAACTACTGCGCCGTCTAGTCAAGTAATTGAAACTTCTGGCAAAAATTTGGATTTTGATAATTTAGACAGTGATTTAGCTCAAATCAAGGCTGAATACCAAGGACAAGAGCCTGCTCAAAAAGTTGCCAAACAGGAACGGGTTTTGGCTGAAGATGAAGCACAAAATAAAGATCAGAAAACTCTCAAACAGGAACCGCAGCAGGTGGAAGTAAAAACCCACCGGGAAAAAGTGAGACAAGCTCAAGTTTGGCTGAAGAATTTAAGTAAAGATTCTGATGAGAGATTTTGGTTCGATCAGTTTGCTTTTAAGTATTCTTCGAGGATAGATGCTGCGATCGACTATTTGCAAGTTGTGAATGAGTTTGATTAAATGTTGACTGTTGAGGCTCTTGAGAACTGCTATAGTGATTTTCAATAAATAGAATCTTTGAGGACAGAAGTAGGATGCAGCAAAAATAGGGCAGCCTTTTTTGCTGTATTTTCAGATAGCTGAATTTGCTTGAGTTCCACAATACCTTCACTGATAAAAGTATCTCTCAAGGCTGCTTTTTCTCCGCTGTTGAAACTGGTTTCGTAAAATATTTCCCGAATCCCAGCGGCAATGACTAATTTAAGACAATAAATGCAGGGTTCTAAGGTGACGTAAATGCTAGCTCCATCTGTAGATATACCATGTCTGGCGGCTTTGGCGATCGCATTCGCTTCTGCATGAACCGCCCGCGATGGTAAGGTTTTGCTAGCATCACAACTGCTCAAACCAGGATAGCAGAATCCTTGAGAGATGCAGTGTGCCGAACCGGATGGGGAACCGTTGTAACCGGTGGCTAACACTTGTCTATTTTTAGTGATGACAGCACCTACGGGAAAGGCTAGACAAGTCGATCGAGTTGCGGCTAATTTGGCTAACATTAAAAAGTATTCGTCCCAGCTTGGTCTTTGATAATTTTTATTCATAAGCTGCTGTATTCTATTTTGTTCCAAAACGTTTTTGAGTTGGTTCAAAGCATCTTCATAAGTCTGGAACTCAACTTCAGCAATTAATGTAGGGATACCCAGTGGAAATCTTGATATAACTTTATCTTTTTCATAAATAATCACAATAGGAATATTATTCGTTTCAGCATAAGCTAGCTCCATTCCCACACCAAAAGAGAAGGAGCCAAGATAAGCAATAACTAAATCTGATGTACTTACCTGATGTTTGTCTCTTTCAAATACTTGGCTAGGACTAATGTCAGGGTTATTGATGGGATCGGTATACATATGTGGAACATACGCTTGAAAACCTATTTCTTGGCAAAGCAGACCA
>RDXH01000177.1 GCA_004292745.1 Oscillatoriales cyanobacterium
TCATTCCCCCCTGGGAGTGTGCCTTCTAATTTCCCCCCTTGGGGGGGGCTGGGGGGGGTTCCTAATTCATTCCCCCCTTGGGGGGGGCTGGGGGGGGTTACTTCCTTCTCTGCAAACAAATTCCATTCACCACTTTCGACTTGGCGATATTTCCAGGTAAGATCTGATTCGGCGATCGCCACAGTCCAGGCCTTGTGAGCTTTATCCAAGCTTTCCCACCACGCATCCATACCTGCACCGAGTTCCCAAGCGCGACGGACGACAGCAGCCAAACGTCGATCGCCTCTGCCGACAAAATCCTCCATTGCCGAAATCCGCACATCGGTGAAATTCACCTTAACACCCTTCATCCCCCGAAATTCTTCCCTCAGTAATTTTTGCTTGCGGGCAAATTCTGTAGTAGAAACCGAGTGCCACTGAAAAGGAGTATGGGGCTTGGGCGTAAAGTTAGAAATTGTCAAATTGAAATTGAGTCGGCGTCGGCCATCAATCCGACATTCCCTACTCAGCCAACGGACTGTTTCAGCGATGCCCAGAACATCAAAATCTGTTTCCCCAGGCAAACCGATCATAAAATACAGCTTGATTTTATCCCAACCGCGATCGACTGCCGTTTTCACACCCCTGAGCAATTCTTCATTAGTCAAACCCTTGTTCACAATATCCCGCATCCGCTGCGTACCAGCTTCCGGCGCAAAAGTCAACCCACCCTGGCGAGTACCACCGAGAATATCGGCAATATTGTCATCAAATCGATCGACCCGCTGGCTGGGTAGAGACAGAGAAATATTTTTATCTTTCAGGCGATTTTTGATTTCCATACCGACTGCTGGGAGTGCCAGATAGTCGGAACAACTGAGAGAAAGCAGGGAAAATTCGCTTTGCCCGGTGGCTTTCATGCCCTTTTCGATCGCCTCTACGACTTGTTGAGGTTCCACATCTCGCGCGGGGCGAGTCAACATTCCCGGTTGACAAAAGCGGCAACCGCGAGTACAACCACGGCGGATTTCTACTGTCAGTCGATCGTGTACTGTCTGGACGTAGGGAACCAGGCCGATCGAATAAGCTGGAATGGGAGTCGCCACCCGGCGTAAGATTCGTGGCGGAACATCCGGGCGATTGGGATGGACTGAACCATCAGGGGCCATGTCGTAGAATTGCGGCACATAAACGCCGGGAATTTGCGCCAAATCTAGCAACAACGCTTCTCTACTCAAACCATTAGTTTTGCCCTCGGCCAAAATCAAGCCAATTTCCGGCAACAATTCTTCCCCATCACCCAAAGCAATGAAATCAAAAAAGTCAGCGTAGGGTTCAGGATTGGAAGTTGCCGTTTGGCCACCTGCAAAAATTAGTGGCAATTGGGAACTTGTCGCTCTTTCTTGCCAAGTTAGGGGAATGCCAGCCAAATCAAGCATTTCCAGAATATTTGTGGCTCCCAGTTCGTAACTGAGGCTAAAGCCCAGGATATCAAATTCGGTGAGCGATCGCCTCGATTCCACTGCAAACAGGGGAGTTTGAGTCGATCGCAGTTTGGCTGCTAAATCTGGTGCCGGCAAATAAGCGCGATCGCACAACTGCCTCGGCCCGGCGTTCAAGATATTGTAAAGAATGATGTGTCCGAGATTGGAAGCACCAACTTCATACACTTCTGGATAAGTCAGCACCCATCGCACAGTTGCTGCATCCCAAGGCTGGCGTACAGCCCCCAACTCGTTACCTAAATAACGAGCTGGTTGATTAATTTCTGATGTAAGTAATTCTTCGACTGTTACTGTCACGGCTGGACTCGCTAATAGTTGCGACTCTTAAGTAGCCTACCTCAAAAGCGGTCAATCCGCCAACCAAATTAGATTGGAGATGTCTATTGGAAACAGCCACCCCACGGCCTAATCGAGAGTAAGTATTTTGTTGATTTAAATTTCTGCACAATTTCCGCATAAAAGTATGCTAGGATACTAGGATTATAAATACCAGAAAATTTAGCCTCAATTTTACCAATTTTAAAATTGGGATTACCATAACAACCAGCCCCAGAACGACACTCTGGGATAATCAGAGCCAGAAAGTAATTGAAATCACTTGTGGGTTCTGATTTAGATCACCTCGGAGATATATAATTTAGATCAATATATAAAATATACTGAGTTCTCAGATCTACCATGCAAGCAACTCATGCTATTCGTAAACTTGTAGAAAAAGCCCTCAATATTAAGCGTCTGACACCTGATATTGAAAATGAAATCAACTACGAACTAACTCGCCTGGGCTACATCTCTGATATTGATTACGAAGCTTTAGAGTTATTAATGAATGAAATGGATGAAGGGCGGGTGCAATTGGTATCTAGCTTTTGAAGGTTTTAATTATTTAACTGGACTCACTAAACTTGCCACTCCCGTGCCCCAGCCACAGAAAATTCACCCTCGCCCTGTTGCATCGGCAACTTCACTACAAATTTCGCTCCTTTTCCCTTCCCGGCAGATTCCGCTTGCACTGTCCCCCCGTGCATTTCCACCACATGGCGGACGATCGCCAACCCCATCCCCAATCCGTTGTACGATCGAGTCGCAGAGGTGTCGGCTTGGCTGAAGCGATCGAAAACATGGGGCAGATAGTCCCCACTAATCCCCTCTCCGGTATCGCTTACCTCAATTTCCACCCTAGCTGAGGACAATTTGCCCCCAGATGCTAACTGAGAAGAAATAGCACCCTCCACCTGTCGCACCACCACCTTCACCTGTCCTTGAGGAGGAGTAAACTTAATCGCATTGGAGAGCAAATTCCAAACCACCTGCTGCAAGCGCCCCGAATCTCCAAATATCCGCACCGAAGTCTGGTCAAATTCCGTTACAATTTGAATATTTTTTGCTTTGGCAGCATTTGCCAAAGTTTCGATGGCCGCCTCAACATTTGCCAGCACATCCACCCACCGCAAATTCAGCGATAGTTGACCGGTAATAATCTGCGATACGTCCAACAAATCCTCGATTAGTGTTCCCAGAGACCTCGTATTGCGATCGATGGTTTCCAAAGCTCTCACCGTAGTATGTTCATCAAACTTGCGATAACGTAGCAGTTGCGTCCATCCCAGCATCGCATTTAACGGTGTCCGCAATTCGTGGGACAAAGTTGCAAGAAACTCATCTTTAATTCGGTTCAGGATCGCTAATTCCTCCGCTCGTTCCTGAAGTTCTTTTTCTAATCGTTTGCGCTCGCTCAAATCGAGAATGAAAGCAACCGATTCTTCCCGTTTTTCGCCCAACAAAATATACCCCACCAACACCGGAATCCGGCTACCATCTAGGCGCACATATTCCTTTTCGTAAGGAGTGGAAACCCCCGTGGCTTTTGCCTCTGCCATGCCGATCGCATCCAAGGGTAGATACTCCACAGGTGTTATATCAATCCACCGCAGTTCCCCACGTTGCAAATGTTCCCGACTGTAGCCAACCATCCGCAAAAATTCGTCGTTAGCCTCGCTAATAGTACCGTCAACATTACCGAACAGAATTCCCATCAAGTTAGCTTCTGCCAAACACCTCAGTTTTTCCTCGCTAGCTTGGAGTGATGCTTCTGCTTGTTTGCGGGCGCTAATGTCTTGGAAATAAGCAGACAAACCAGAATCCGACGGATAAAATCGCACGTTAAACCACTTATTTACTGACACATTAAAGGCTTCGTATTCGATTGTTACTTTTTCTGACATGGCTTGGTCAGCCATTTTGTAACTTTCTAAATCCCCTAGATGAGAAACTACATCGAGCATACTTTTTCCGATCAACTCAGCTTGAGACTTGCCTAAAATCTCCTCTGCTTTCCGGTTGACATAGGTGTAATTCCAGTCGCAATCCACAGCAAAAAAAGCGTCGGTAATACTTTCGAGAATATTACTAATTCCATCCTTGGCTTCTTGTAGAGCTTTGGCAGTTTCTTCTGCTTGCAATCGGGCTGCTTGTTCCCGTTCAAAGGCGACGGCGCGTTCTTGTTCTGCTAGTTTGCGATCGCTAATATCAATGCAAGAACCAATGTAACCGGCAAAAGTGCGATCGGGTCTGTACCGGGGTAAGCCCGTACCCAAAATCCAACAGTAATCGCCATCATAGCGTCTCAGACGAAATTCCATCCGAAACTCA
Organism: Oscillatoriales cyanobacterium; assembly: GCA_004292745.1. Taxonomy (GTDB): domain Bacteria; phylum Cyanobacteriota; class Cyanobacteriia; order Cyanobacteriales; family Microcoleaceae; genus Microcoleus; species Microcoleus anatoxicus. The sequence goes on from RDXH01000177.1 coordinate 4,137, forward strand.
CTTCGCGCGTCAAAAGCATTCCCATAAGTATCTAAACAATACTGCAAATCCTCCGGGTGTACCGATTTTTTCCAGCCGCAGTCCATGACGGAGGCCAAAGTTGTGCCCGTAAAATCCAGCCAAACTTGATTAAAGTAATTGCAAACTTTGTCGATACCAGACATCCAAATCATTACCGGTGCGGTATCGGCCATCATCCGAAACCGCTCTTCGCTTTCTTGGCGGTGTATTTCGGCTTGTTTGCGATCGAGTCTTTCTTGAACTTCCCGCAGTGCCCGCTGAATCGACGGTACAAGCCGCGTCAAACCCCGTTTGACTACATAATCTGTAGCCCCGTTTTTCAAAGTTTCGATCGCCAACTCCTCACCCAAAGTAGCCGATACAAAAATAAACGGCAATCCCGGACAAATACCACGAGCTATTTCCAGGGCCTCTAGCCCATTAAACTCAGGCAGCATATAATCCGCCAAAATCAGGTCATAGCAATTATTTTCCAGTGCCCCCACAAAGTCTGCCCGTGTTTGCACGCACAGCAGAGAAAAATCTAGCCCACCATCTAATAGATAGTCTTGAATCAATTCAGTATCCCAGCTACTGTCTTCTAATAAGAGGATATTTAGCGTTTTCACCCTAGCCTCCGGGAGTAATTCCATCTTGCCAAAATTCACAAGATTAACCGTTTTTGTTTATTAGATCTCATGAGAAAAATATCTGTCCCAAGATAGATATTTATGTTGTTTCCCACAGAAAAACCAGATTTCCAGCATTTTCAGTCGAATATCGCCTCCAAAGCTGAGAAACCTGGTTTTTCAATCTTATCAAATTACTTCCTAGGCGATCGACACAATACTACCTCGTTCATAGGGCAATCGATTCGTGGGCAAAACCTCAAGGCTGATTTGTAGCGAATCCAAAGCTGGATTTTCAGCTAGCACCTTTTTAGTCAATTTTTTATTCACCACTTCCCAAAAATCAGTTTCGTTGGGGTAACTAGCCAAGAAATTGTCGATGCTGCGATAAATCGGCACAAAGTCGGGATATTCAGCCGTAGCAATTCCTGGTTTGTACTGATACTTGACATCAATATTTAGGTTGTTCAAGCCCTGATGGTCGATCGAGTAATTGGCCAACTGGAAATCCCAAGCCTCCGATAATTTACCATCTTGAGTCCGAGTTACCGTACTGCTGCGGTCGTAGGGTAATCGGTTGGTCGGCAACACATCCAAATTCACTGTTACCGACGATAGTGATGGATTTTCCCCTAGCACTTTTTGGGTCACATTTTTGTTGACTACTTCCCAAAAATCCGTTTCATTGGGGTAGTTAACCAACAAATTGTCAATACTTTTGTAAATTGGCACAAAATCGGGATACTGAAAATTTTTAATCCCATTTTGGTACTGGTAATTGACATCAATATTCAGGTTGTTTAGCCCTTGATGATTAATGGGGTAATTTGGGACTGTAAAATTCCACTTCTCGGTCAATTGAGCATCGGTAGGAAAGAATGCAATCCCCACTGGACGCTGTAGTTTACTATCGGGAGGAACAAAAATAGAATTGTTCCCAGAACCAAGATTCCCGGTAATGGGCAGAGGCTGACCTGTATTGCCATTGTACCGCAACACAGCCCCGGCAGCATTAGCATTAGCGCGGTTGTCAAAGCCAACGGCAAACAAATTGCCACTAGGCGAAAATGCCAAACTACCTAAATAATTGCTGCTGGGCAATGTGTCAGTGTAATTAGTAGATAAAACCTTAACCAATTCCCCCGTTTTTAAATTGTAACGCCGGATATCGTTAGCAAAATCACTCACATAAAGGTCGCCATCATTAGGTCCGATCGCCATTCCCAAAAGACTCACAAATCCCTGACTCCTAGGCGAAACATCCGGTGAAGCAAAAATACTAAACTGCTTAGTTTCTAGGTTATAGCGAAGTACCTGACTCAGGAAATTACCGCTAAAATCTGCCTGACCATTTTTAGCAACACTCCCCTGAGTTGTCACGTACAAATTACCATCAGGATCGAATACCAAACCATTGGGACCATTCAATCCTCCCGCTTGCTGATTTCCCGTAGCAAATACATCAATAAACTGCCCAGTTTTGCCATTATATCGGAGAATTTGGTCAGTCAAAAAACTGCTGACATAAAAATTACCATCAGGACCAAAAGCTAAACCATAAGGACGAGACAATCCACCAGTTTCATCAGTCGTAGTGTTGGGATTATCGCCGACAAATCTGTCAATAAATGCACCCGTAATTCCGTCATAGCGCAATACAGCCGATGCTCCAATTACTCCAGATTTGCCTGGTTTGTCACCGCTAGCAATGTAAATATCCGACTTGCCATCGCCGTTGCCATCGGGTCCAAAGATGACCGTATCTGGTCTGAACAAGCCACCACTTGCTGCTGGAATAAATTCGTCTACCAAATTCCCTGTTTTGCCATCAAAGCGGAGTATATTATTGCCCCTTGTATTACCCACAAGGAAAGTTCCTTGAGGATTAGTGGGTTGAGTGCGGGTAACTTTGCTAGTGCGGTTGTAGGGTATGTTTTGGCTGGGCAAAACGTTCAAATTGATATCGATCGCAGCTAGGGCAGGATTTTCGACCAGGATATTTTGGGTCAATTTTTTATTGACAATTTCCCAAAAATCTGTCTCGTTTGGATAGTTGGTTAAAAACTTATCTATCCCTTTGTAAATTGGCACAAAATCTGGATATTCTGCTTGGCTAATTCCAGATTTATACTGGTAATTTACATCGAGATTGAGCTTGTTTAAGCCTTGGTGATTAATTGCGTAGTTTTGCAAAGAAAAATCAAAGTCTTCTTGGATTTGGCCCGAACGACTGCGGAAAACTGTGCTGGCGCGATCGTAGGGCAATCTGTCCGTTGGCAAAATTTCCAGTTGCAGGGTAACATTTGTGAGGGCTGGATTTTCATCTAGCACTTTTTTGCTCAAATTATTGTTAAGAATTTCCCAAGCATCTGTTTCATTCGGGTAGTTAACTAGGAAGTTATCAATGCTTTTGTAAATTGGCACAAAATCGGGATATTCTTGTTTGGTGATTCCCGGTTTTAGTTCGTAACCAACTTTGATATTTAAGGTGTTTAAACCTTGGTGGTCGATGGTATAACTTTTAAAGTTGAAAGCCCAGTTTTCTGAAGGGAATGGGGCAGCAGTTCTAGCTGCCAAGCGCTCTGGATTACTGGCTGCATCGCTAACGGCAAAACCCATGCCTGTAAGTTCGTCTGGCTCAACTTGACCGGCGATATCTGGCGATGAGGGGAAACTACCATCAAATTTGAGATTGTTGTCTCGTGTTTCCAGGGTTCCGAAATCGGTGAGTTGGTCAACAATGTCGATCGCACTATCAGTTGCTACCACACCCACGTTTGATGTTGGAGGCACATCATAGTTGGTATCAAATAAAACAATGGTATCGACCAGTGCCATGTTTGTGATCGGATTAAGGCGATCGAACTTTCTACCAAATAAGTCGGGAATTTCCGCTGATAAAACCGCTGTATTTCCCGGAATTGGGTTTTCTTCAAAAAGTTTTGGTGTATTCAACATAAGCTATTTTGCCACTATCTCCAGAGTAAATTACACAGACGCTACATCCTGATTTTGTAATAAAAGTGCTAAATATAACTATTGCCACTGACTTATGAAATTAAGGGCGATAGCTTTTTCCCCGATCGACCACAACAGTTGACGGGATTTTCCGATGATATTAACACGATTTAGATATTGCGATCGGTCCTATTTTTCCAAAACCTCAACCAAATCTTCGATCGCAATATCAAACACGCGGGGCATCTTGTCCAATCCCGTGTAATCTACAGTTGCCATAGGTGGCGATCGTGGTATATGGAATACCTGTTCTTTTGGATACTTCTGTCAGATTCCAACCCTTCTCTTGAGCAAATTCCCGAACTCGCAGCCTAATTCGTCCCATTTTCCCAACGATAAATCAGCCTACTCTTCCAATATCTCAACTAAATCTTCGATCGCAATATCAAACACGCGAGCCATTTTGTTCAGAGCCGTATAATCTACAGTTGCCAACTTGGGAGAATGAGCATAACTTCTAACGGTACTGTAAGGAATGCCCGATCGCTCAGAAACTTCTTTCAACGTCCAGCCTTTTTCTTCAGCTAGTTCTCGAACCCGCAACCGAATTAGACCCATCTTGCACTTGACAGTCGATACGAACGTATCATAAGATTGATATTATCAAATTAGCCCCTCCATCTCTTAGTCTGCGGAGGCAGACTTCGTTTTTGTAGAAGCGATTTCAATCGCCGAATGACTTAACAGCTAAACATCTTGATTTTGCATCAAGCGCTGCTTCAAACGGGCTGGATCTCCGCGATCGACCACTTGGCCCTTTTCCAACAAAAAAGCCCCATCACAATAATTCAACTCATCCAAACGGTGAGTCACCCACAAAGCCGTAATTCCGCGATTTTTCACCAAACGCTGCACCGCCGCCACCAAATCCAACTGAGAATCAGGATCTAACAAAGCCGTCGGTTCATCCAATAGTAGAATTTCACAGTGACGGGCGATCGCTCCAGCCAGAGCAATTCGCTGTTTCTGGCCACCACTCAAAGCATAAATCGGCCGCCGCTGCAACTCCAACAAATTCACAGCCTCCAAAGCCTCCGCCACCCTAGCCCGCACCTGAATATTAGACAACTGTTCCTCCACCAAGCCAAAAGCCACATCTGCACCGACTGTAGGCATTACCAGTTGGTGATCGGGGTTTTGGAAGACAAAACCCACCCTTCCACTCAGATCGATTTCGCCAAACTGGGGGTGCAGCAGCCCAGCCATCAGCCTCAGCAAGGTAGATTTGCCACTGCCGTTAGTACCCAAGAGCATCCAAAACTCGCCCTTGGGTACATCGAGAGAGCAACTTTGCAACACTCGATCGCCCGAAGGCCAGCAAAAACCCAAATCCCGCACCGCAACCGCAGGCTGAGTGCGATCGCCACCAGCACCCCCAGCCCTCATTCTGCTACAGCCATCGAGACAAAACCCGGTGCTCTCCCTGTAGAAGCAGCCCCCGATTTCTGAGAGACGATCACCCCAGAAATCTCGCTACTGAGCACAGCCACCTTTTTCTCAGGATTTTTCTCGCAGGTGAGTTCCAAAATTTGGGGTTGGGAGTTACGAATCGCCTCTACAACCTGCTGGTAAACAGCCTCAGCGTCCTCCGCGGACTTCCGCTGCACCGACAGCGAGACGGGGGTGTTCTTCACAATCATGTCAATGCTGAACATATAGTCTTAACAATTTAAGTTTGGAGCTCTCTCTTCAGTATATATAGTAGAAGTCCCCTGAGCCATGCCAACAGCAAGCACAGCTTCCGGGATTACAACCAGAGGGAAGATCGGGAAAATCTAGGAGAAATACTTGCTCTTGTAAAGAATTACCCTTATAATCTGGATTACGGTAAAGAAAAGTAAAGTCTGTTCATAATCCATGTCATTTTCTGCTAAGCAGCAAGACTTGGAAAATATAGAATAGAAACTTGTCCGTTGTAATTATATCAATTTGGAGATTTGCGTAATGACAATTGCAGTCGGACGCGCCCAGAACGAGCGAGGCATCTTTGATGTACTCGACGACTGGCTCAAACGCGATCGCTTCGTCTTCGTAGGCTGGTCTGGCATCCTGCTATTCCCCTGCGCCTACCTGGCC
>RDXH01000178.1 GCA_004292745.1 Oscillatoriales cyanobacterium
GATTGTCCATAGTTTACATGATCGTTAGGACTAACACGCTTGTAGTTGCCTTTTTCATCGCCCATAATTTCCAAAGCGCGATTAGAAAGAACTTCATTAACATTCATATGGTGAGAAGTTCCAGCCCCAGCTTGATAGACATCTACCACAAATTGATCGCGCAATTTACCAGCTAGGATTTCGTCGGCTGCTTGGACAATGGCTTGACTGATATCTTGGGGAATACAGTCTAGTGCACCATTGGCGATCGCCGTAGCTTTCTTAATTAAAACACAAGCATCAACATAAGTCGATAAAGGCTGAATCCCGCTAATCGGAAAATTTTCGATAGCGCGCAGAGTTTGGATGCCATAATAGACATTTGATGGGATTTGTTTGTCTCCCATCGAGTCGCTTTCGGTGCGGTAGGTTGCAGTTAGCTGTTCAGTCATTCGATTTTAGATTTTAGATTTTAGATTTTAGATTATCGCACGTTTATACCAATTTAATGTGAAGTTGCATAGAATCTGATCCCCCCTAAATCCCCCGCATCGTTGCGGGGACTTTGAGAAGAATCTTGTCCCCCCCTTATTAAGGGGGGCTAGGGGGGATCAGATTCTATGCAGCCTCATAAAAAATTGGTATTAGAGGTAGTTTAATTAGTCCTGGACGCATAATACCCAAGAAACCGGGTTTTTCACCAGTATTCAAGCGTCAAATACAGTATGTCCGTAAAAAACCCGGTTTCTGCGTCTAGGCTATCAATGCTGAAATTCAATCTAAAAAGCAACCAATGCAGAATATCTGGCAGCCATCCGAATTATACTTTCCAACATCCTGCTACACTATTAACAACCACATCCTCACCCACATCTATGATCGCAAAAGCAATCTTCGCCATCGCGCCCTACATCTCGGAAGTGCTCTCACCCATCGCCAGAAACATCGGCTACAAAGTCGGAGAAGCCTTCGGCAATAACTCTCAAAAGTACCGAGATATCCTGATTCCCGATCCCAATAATTCATCTGATTCGACTGAAATAGAGCAAGCAAAACAGCGTTATTCCCAAGAAATGCTGGAATACGCCAAAGCGAAAAATGTCAGAGATAACGAATTGTTAAAGCTGACAATAGCACAAACGGCACGTCGCATTGAGTTGCAGGAACAGCAACAGCAAGATAGACTGAAGCTGTCAGCCTTGCAGCGGGATTTGATGCGGGAATTGCAAGCAAAGGATATTCAGATAAAGCTGACTGAAATTCAAACAATTTGGGATAAAGATACTTGGTTTTCTAAGTTGAATCGAGAGGAAACTAAGCAAATTTTACTTGAGCAGCAACATCGCCTCTTAATCTTACTATCACCGCCTAAAATTAGCAAGCGATGCCCGGAAACTTTCTGTGAAGATTTGCCAATTGAGATGAGAAGTGTGGGAGATTTTCTCAGACAGCATTATCCTCAACAGGATGTCTTACGCCCGGTTAAGTTTTATAGCGACTATTTCACTGAGTCGATTGGTGATATTGATGTGGAACGCTTGCAGCGAATTTTATCTCCGGTTCCGACTACAATTTTATATAGCGATATCAGCGATTATGCCGTAACTTTTCGCGTCGGCTTTTGGGGATTCCTGAATAATCAGGAAGTCTCCCTGTTTTCTACGAAAGTTTTTGACTGGGAAGAGGCAAAAGATGCACTTTTAGCATCTGGGATAAGTGAGAAAAAAGCCCTCCGCATGATTCGGCAGTTGATTGTGGCGATTCACAAGTTGCTGGCGGGATTTTTAGCGGATTTGTATTATCTCAATATTGACCCCTGCTATGAACCTCTGTTGTTTAACTTAAAGGATGAATTGGCTGAAAATGGGTTGGCAGAAGAATGGGTGAAACCTTATTTTGATATTCTTCAGGATATTCAGCGGCGACAGGGAGAACAGTATGAAGAGGAGTTGAAAAAGCTGATTGAGCAAGTAGAAGCGGAACGTCTATCTCAAGCATCTGCCAAAGCTGAAGCACAACGTAAACAACAAATACGAGAAGCAGCCAAAGCTGAAGCACAACGCAAACAACAAATACAAGAAGCGTCTGCCAAAGCTGAAGCCCAATACCAACAAAAAATAGAAGAAAAAATAATTAGAAAAGCTCACTCATTCAAATGTGTAAAAACTCTTAATGGCGTAGCTATGTCCTCTGTTGATTGCGTAGTTATTAGTCCAGATGGCAAGACTTTTGCTAGTAATTGCAGCAAACTTTGGAATCTCCATACAGGAGAGCTAATTCGTACTTTTTCTGGGAATTCAGTTGCTGTTTATTGCGTTGCTATTAACCAGAATGGAACAATTTTAGCTAGTGGAAGTTATGACAGAAAAATTAAGCTATGGAATCTGGAAACTGGACAAGAATTTAGAACCATACAGGGTCACTCATCTTTAATTAGGTCTCTTGCTTTTAGTCCAGACGGAGAAACTCTTGCTAGTGGCAGTCAAGACCATACTATCAAACTGTGGAATCTGAAAAACGGGCAGGAAATTCGCACTCTCCCTAGGCATTCATCCTCGGTTTATTCTGTCGCCATCAGCCCGGATGGACAAACTCTTGCTAGTGGTAGTGGAGACAAAACTATTCAACTGTGGAATCTAAAAAATGGGCACACAATTTGCAGTCTTAGAGGGCATTCATCCTCGGTTTTTTCTGTTACAATCAGCCCGGATGGACAAACTATTGCTAGTGGCAGTTATGACCATACTCTCAAGCTTTGGAATCTGAAAACTGACCAGGAAATTCGCACTCTCAGAGGGCATTCAGACTATGTTAATTCTGTTGTCATCAGCCCGGATGGACAAATTATTGCTAGTGGTAGTGGAGACAACACTATCAAGCTTTGGAATCTGAAAACCGGACAGGAAATTCGCACTCTCACAGGGCATTCAGCCAAGGTTAATTCTGTCAGTTTTAGCCCGGATGGAAACACTCTGGTTAGTGGCAGTAATGATGGGAGGATAAAGATTTGGCGGTGTGATGGGTGAAGTAACAGGGAAAGATGAAAATTATGGCGCGATTTGCAAGTATGGTTCTACAAAACTTGACTGCGTGAGAAATAAACCTAGAAACACTTAAGGAAAGTAATTGAAATGGCAGAAACAATTAATTTTGAGCAAGCCGTGTTAGAGAATCTGCGACAGTTGCCAACAGAGAAACAAGAAGAAGTCCTCGACTTTGTACAATTCCTTGTGCAAAAAGCGTTACATAAAAAGCAGTTACCCAGGGAAAGTTCTGAGTCTAACAGTTCGTCAACAACCCAACCTCCTCTCAAGCTATCACTTAGAGAAATTGCTAGGTTGCCGATCGCAGAACGCCATAAAATACTAGCACCATATATAACTGCCACAGCCGAAGATTTTTTGATATATCCTGAATTAACGGAGTTTTCGGTACTTGATGGCGAAGACTGGGAGACTGAGTATGACTACTAACCCAAAACGAGGAGAGATTTGGCTGGTACAACTCGATCCAACACGAGGACAAGAAATTCAGAAAACACGTCCTGCTGTTGTGATTAGTTCGGAAATGTTTAGTTCTATCCCCATGCGGATTATAATTCCTGTGGCTACATGGCAACCTAAATTTCAAAATCGCCCTTTCATGATTCTGATTCAGCGAACTGAAGAAAACTGTTTAGATGCGGATTCAGCAGGGAATGTTTTGCAAGTTCGGAGTGTAACTACTGAGCGATTTGTCAGATGTATCGGAAAAGTTTCTGAAACGGTTGTGAAAGAATTAGTAATAGGCTTAATTATCTGTGTTGATTATCGTCCATAAAATTAGGTGTTATCTAACTTGAAGATTTGTAACGAATTAACTGGCTCTCTCGAATATCAATTCTGTGTAGTAGTAGCTACCCTCCTCGTTAATTACCGTTGATGCTGGCAATTGGGAGTCCCGAATTTGACCCAACCAAATGTAAAGTATTTCGTAAGGATCAAATAGACGAGATGTATGAATTATGATACAAAGATCGCTCAACTCAAGCTGTATCAAAATTGTCGATCGGTCAGTTGGTTGTGTCAGACTAATTTTCATTGAACTAGAACAAGATTGTGCGATCGGTTACGAACAGAAGTAAAGCTAATGAGTGTACATTTTCCCGATCGTGTCGTAAAGTGCCATTCTGCCTACTCAATGCTTTGCAGTAAATTTATTATACCGATCGCCCTCAACTCCCCACCTCCCATCCCCCAACCCCCCACAATACTTAATAAAAACTTTACAAAACTTACCCGATCGCCGAACACGGGTTAGAGTTATCCTAGAAAATCCAGCAATCCTGCAAAGCGTCAACATTCCCGTCACTTATCCAGTGGTTCGATGACTCACACCCAAAGCACCAAAACTGCCACCGCAACTGAAATATTATCCTTGACAATTGCCCCCGCTTGTGTATTGCGTGGTCAAAATGCTCTGGCCCGATCGCGAGATGCCATAACCCGTCTTGGAAAACGCCCGCTAATCGTCGGCGGTAGCAACTCCCTAGCCACCGCCAAACCTTACCTGCAACCAATCCTCGAAGGCACGGGGGCACGGGCGGGCACGGGGGCACCGCCCCTACAATCGGCCGAAATAGCCTACGGCAAAGATTGCAGCGAAATCAGCCTCGAACACCTACGCGAAGCCGCCAGCAACCATGAAGCTGATTTCATCATCGGAGTTGGTGGCGGCAAAGCCCTAGACGCAGCCAAACTCCTAGCCTATCAGTGCCAAATCCCGATCGCCACAATTCCCACATCAGCCGCCACCTGCGCCGCTTGGACAGCCCTTTCTAACATTTATTCAGAACAAGGTGCATTCCAATACGATGTCACATTAGCCCGATGTCCCGACTTGCTAATCCTCGACTACGGCTTAATTCAAACCGCACCACAGCGGACATTAGTAGCAGGAATTGGAGATGCGATCGCCAAATGGTACGAAGCATCAGTCAGCAGCGGACACTCCGAACAAACCCTGATCATTTCCGCCGTCCAACAAGCTAGAATATTGCGAGATATCTTATTTCAAAAATCTGCGATCGCACTCAAAGAACCCGGTAGCGAAACCTGGCAAGAAGTGACAGATGCCGTCGTATTGCTAGCAGGAGTAATTGGCGGAATTGGCGGGGCTCAATGTCGCACCGTCGCCGCCCACGCCGTCCACAACGGTCTAACTCATCTATTAGCAAGTCACGGAACATTGCACGGTGAAAAAGTTGCCTACGGTATTTTAGTCCAACTGCGACTAGAAGAAATGCTGCAAAACAATCAACTGGCGGCCACAGCCAGACAGCAACTGTTAAAATTCTACGGCGAGATTGGATTACCCCAAACTTTAGACAGTCTAGGACTTGGTGATATAAGCCTAACAGAATTGCACCGCGCAGCCGAAATAGCTTGCAATCCCAACTCCGACATCCACAGACTACCATTCAAAGTAGTTCCCGAACAATTAATGGCAGCGATGGTTTCTACCACCGCACCTGTGGGAGAATTAAAAGTCAAGAATTAACAGCCTTCAAAAGTCAAGACTTTAGTCCTCGATCAAGTAAACCTTTGAGGACTTTAGTCCTCACTACCAACCCAGAAAAATGACAAGGGTTAGTAGTCAGGATTATAGTCCTCGATCGACTAAACTTTTAAATAGTACAGTTTTGACTACAAACAACTAACACTAACAACTGATAACAAACTAATGACCTTGGATTGGATTAGCCCTGCTGACAGGTTGCAAACACTGCCACCCTATGTATTTGCCCGTCTCGATGAACTCAAAGCCCGTGCCCGCGAACAAGGACTAGACTTAATAGACTTGGGAATGGGAAACCCAGACGGTGCGACTCCCCAGCCAGTAGTAGATGCCGCCGTCGCAGCCATCCAAAATCCAGCAAATCATGGCTATCCACCCTTTGAAGGAACAACGAGTTTTCGCCGTACCATTACCAAATGGTACAGCCGCCGCTACAACGTTGAACTAGATCCAGAAAGCGAAGCATTACCTTTATTGGGTTCCAAAGAAGGTTTAGCGCACTTTGCGATGACTTACATCAATCCAGGGGATGTAATATTAGTACCAAGTCCTGCTTATCCCGTATTATTTCGCGGCCCGATTATCGCCGGCGCAAAAGTTCACAACATCATCCTCAAACCAGAAAACAACTGGGTAATTGACTTAGGCGACATTCCCGATAGCGTAGCGCAACAAGCCAAAATACTCTATTTCAATTATCCCAGTAATCCGACGGGAGCAACTGCACCCCGCGAATTTTTCAAAGACGTTGTGGCCTTCGCGCACAAACATCAAATATTGCTAGTTCATGACTTATGTTATGCCGAATTAGCCTTTGACGGCTATCAACCGACAAGTTTATTAGAAATTCCCGGCGGTAAAGAAATTGGCGTCGAATTTCACACGATGTCAAAAACCTACAATATGGCTGGATGGAGAGTCGGTTTTGTAGTAGGAAATAGCAAGATTATCCAAGGTTTGCGGACATTAAAAACTAACCTAGATTACGGTATATTCTCCGCCTTGCAAACAGCGGCAGAAACCGCACTGCAATTGCCGGATAGTTACTTGCAAGAAGTGCAGAATCGTTATAGCATTCGCCGGGATTTTATGGTGGCAGGATTGGCAGAATTGGGTTGGAATATTCCTAAACCTTTGGCTGCAATGTATCTTTGGGTTCCTTGTACTCGCGGCATGAGTTCCACGGATTTCGCCCTGAATGTTTTGCAGCAAACTGGTGTGGTAGTCACTCCTGGCAATGCTTTTGGGCCTGGTGGGGAAGGATATGTCAGAGTTAGTTTGATTGCAGATTGCGATCGGCTGGGAGAAGCATTGCGGCGCTTGAAACAAGCTAATATTCGATATTAGTTATGGGGAATGGGGAATGGGGAATTGGGAATCGGGCATTGATTTTCAAGTACAATCTTGACGCAATTGACTAATTAATTAAATTCAACCTATCCTCATAACCCAGCATTATCTTCTGCAAGGTGTTCTGCAACTTCTGAAATTCTGAATCATTTACAGAAAAAGCAATTCTTGCCTCATCACAATTTGTATGAGGATTGGGTCTTGAACGATCGAAACGAACAATTAAGTGTTCGCGCTTTAAAGTAACTTCTTTAATTCCTCCATATTCTCCCCAACACTGATCGTCTATCTCCCAGTAAACACTCCCTACGTTGGGAAGAGCATCTTCTTTATGAAATTCATGTCTTTGCATAACAAAATAATGTTCGTTATCCTCCCCTGACGAAAAACCAATATAAAATAACTCTTCTTCAATTCCCACAAGTTTTGCAGAAAGTTCAAACACCATCATAAACTTAATCCACTTGTTTTGGTGAGCTATTTTAACCGAAACTTCCCCTGCTACGCTCTTAACTTTTCTCTGAAACCATTTATAGCGGTTCTCAAGAAAGTGAAGTAAGTAGGCTGCGTCCCATGCCCTATTCGTGTCAACTTAACATCAAACCGATAGTCCGGCAGGGGTTTAAACCCCTGCCTCAAAGAAGACAGTCCTCTCAAAGAGGACTGAAGAACTCCTGCCGTCCTCTTTGAGAGGACTGTCTTCTATTAGACAGGGAATTCATTCCCTGGCGGACTGACGGGTGGGCGGGAGGACTGGTGGACCAAAAGCTGGTTGTTGACACCAATGCCCATGCCCCATGCCCCATGTCCAATTCCCAATAACTACGCTCTTTTAATTTCTGCAACCACCCAATCAAAAATTTCGATAACTTGCTTGAGGTCTGATTCATCTTGTAAAGTAAACAAAGCCAGACTAGGCGATCGCACCTCCCCAGGTTCTGTAGGTAGCGACAGCCCAATCGAACTAAACTTATTCCTCAGTTCCAGCCACTTTTCCTCCCGATTAAACGGCCGCTGCGAACCGTAATTGTGAGCCGAAATCTCCATTTTTCCAGCAATATTAACCGTAAACAACTGATAGGGTTTTTTGGCTTTTAGATGTAAGTGAGCCGCAAAGCCTCCATAGGTGTCCCCCGTACCCCACTGAATATCCATTTCCGGTGCTTGATTTTTCACCCAAACATAAATTTCTTTTGCCATTTGCGCCTCTTCTGCGCCCCGTCTAGCCTTCAGTTCGGCAAAAAATGACGATTCATCCCAGCGTCTTCTTTCCCGCGTTGCACTCGATTTTTTCTGCTGTGCTTCTGCTGTCTGACCGATAATTCTCGGAACCAAAGTTCTGAGACCATCTTCACTTACATATTGCTTAATTTCCAGGGCAAAAACTTCAACCGGGTCCATTTGTTCGTTGAGAAATTCCACCACCCGGCGCATTTCAGCAGAAATCTCCTCAGCTACAAAAACCAAACGGATTTTACCAGCTTGTAAATTAGTTTTCACCTTCTGCCAAAACCGATCTTCATTGGCATCCGCACCAAGAAATTCCTCAAAAATCTGTTCTGGATCGCGACCCCGATCGCGACAATTAGCTTCAAAAAAAGCAATGATTGAATCTATGGGCCAATAAACTACGGCATTAGCAGCATAGTCGATCGACAGACCTAAAACTTGTTGTCGGAGAGCAGCATTAGGAGTGCGCCTAACATCCACCAAAGTAGGCACTGCATTTTGGTCGATAAATAAATGATCCAGAGACCACTGCACGGCTGTTTCCTCATCGCTGGGCACTGAAACTTCCCGCGAAATCAACAACCACTTACGCGCTGTAGCCCGATCTATTTGGTCTCCAGCAATCAGATTAGGATAAGTTACAAGCAAGTCTTGTAACTGATCTTCTGAATCATAGGGCTGTTCCATCATTTCCAGCAGCCTGTCGTCATCCTGAATCAGATAAATACCTCCAGCCATGCACGCTCACCTAATTAATTTTACAATTGAGATTATTGAACAGTTAACTGTTGACTTTTGCAGTACCCTGAGCGTAGTCGAAGGGTCTGTTGTCTGTTATAGCAGTCGCCAAGGCGCTTTGGTTATTGAACCCTTCGACTGCGTTTATCCTGAGCCCTTCGACTACGCTCAGGGAACTATGACATAAATGCCTTAACCACCTTGGCGGTTGCTATAACTGTTAACAGACTATAGACTACTCAAGCCAGTAAATACTCGCTGTGCCGGCCCAGTCATGTAAATCCGTCCTGAGACTTCTGACCATTCGATTTGCAACACGCCACCAGGGAGTTCAACAGAAGTGGTCCGATCGCACTTACCAGTCAATACCCCAGCCACCACAGCAGCACAAGCACCAGTTCCACAAGCTAGAGTAACACCTGCGCCCCTTTCCCACACCCGCATTTTTACATAATCTGAATGTATCACTTGAATAAATTCCGTATTTGTACGTTGTGGGAATGCTGGGTGGTGTTCAAATTGAGGGCCAACAGTTTCCAAACTAACAGCCGAAACATCATCCACAAAAGTAATGCAATGAGGATTACCCATACTGACACAAGTAACAGACCAAGATCGATCGGCCACTGCGATCGACACATCTATCACTTTGGCATCCGGTGCCGCCAAACTTGTCGGAATTTCCGCAGCCAGCAGCCGAGGAACTCCCATATCCACCTTAACCTGACCGTCCGATCGCAATTCCGGGCTAATCACACCCGCCAGAGTGTGGATGCGGTACTGCGTCTTAGATTCACTCCCCCCCTGACTAAGACGAGATTGAGATTCACTCCCCCCCTGACTAAGACGAGATTGAGATTCACTCCCCCCCTGACTAAGACGAGATTG
>RDXH01000018.1 GCA_004292745.1 Oscillatoriales cyanobacterium
ACAGTACCTACCGGAGAAGTTGTCGGAGAAATTTGCGGTGTTTTTACTCCTACTGGAAGCTTGTTTTGAGCTTGCTGTAACCTTTCTGTAATCAACTGGCGGGCTTGATAAATTTCAGTATTCCAATCAAAGATCACTTTAACAACAGAAATACCGACAGCAGAAGACGATCGCACTGCTGTCACCCCAGGAGTTCCGTTGATCGCACTCTCGATGGGTAATGTTACCAAAGACTCGATTTCTTCCGGTGCTAAACCCGGTGCTTCCGTCTGGATTTCCACCTGTGGTGGCGCGAAAGGCGGGAAGACATCCAGCGGCATTTTGGGGATAATATATAATGTCCAAAGACTGATAATAATGGTGGCGAGAACGACTAGCCAGCGGCGGTTGATTACCCATCTGAGAATAGTGCTGAACATTTAATAATTTGGGAATTGGGCATAGGGCATAGGGCATGGGGCATGGGACAATACGGTTTACTTATAGCAACCGCCAAGGCTGTTAAGGCGATGAGAGTCATTAATCCCTTCGACTCCGCTCAGGGAGCAATGAAGGGAGCGCCTTGGGGACTGCTATAACACTATTTATGCCCCGGAGATCCCCCTCGCATCCCCCTGGTTGTTGGGGGACTTTGAGAGCATTCTTGTCCCCCCTTTTTTCAAGGGGGGTTAGGGGGGATCTGTCTTAAGTGAACCGTATTGGGGCATAGGAAAAAACTATCCGTGTATCCGTGTTTTCCGTGTCGTGCTGTTATTTCAAACTCTTAACTTCTGACTCTTTAGTTTTAAGGTGATGGTTGTCATTGTGTAACACTAATTCCTCCTTCAACACTGGTTCCGAGGCGGAAAAACCATTGTTGGCATAATTTTGAGATGCTGCTACTGCTGGTAATTTGCGCCGATTTCCCCAGAAAGCCCCCGCTGCAAAAGTCACAGAGGCGATCGCCATACCTCCGCCAATTCCCGCCCACAAAGGCACGGGAAAACTATTAAAATTGGTTGGTTTAACTTCCTTCTTTTCCTCAGTTTTTGAGTATTTGCTACCGCCCCGCAACGATTGCGCGTAAAGTTGAGGTGCGCGCTGCGTGACAATTAAATCTCCCTCAAACAAACCGCTCTTAATTTCTACTAAATCCCCGGAAGTTTTACCAAGTGCCACTTCCATAGCTTGAAACGCATCGCCATTTTTGACATAAACTAACTGTTTCCCGTTTGCTTCTACCACTGCTGAAACCGGAATTGCCAAAATATTTGTTGCAGTTTTGTCGGTGAAGATTTCCAACTCGGCAAACATTCCCGGCTTTAAAATTCTCTCAGGATTATCTAATAAAGCTTTTACCGGCACAGCGCGGGTTTCCCCTTCTACTATCGAGCCAATGAAGCTAATTTTTCCCCGGAAAGTACGGTTTGGCAAACTAGCAATTTTCACGGTTAATTCCTGACCATTTTTGACCAGATTCAAGTCTTTTTCGTATATATTTGCCGTGGCAAAAACGCTGCTATCGTTTAATATGCTCATCAGCGGTTTTTCAGCCGAGTTGACTGATTCGCCTGGGGTGATTTCGCGATCGGCTACAGTCCCAGAAATGGGAGCTACAACAGTAACAAGTCCTTGAGCGTTGGCAACAGTTCCTAATTGTTGCAGCCGCGCTTGATAGGCTGAACTGCTGAGACGAATGCGGGACTGAGCTACTTCTAAAGCAGCTTTAGCCCCCTTGAGTTGAGCCTCGGCTTCTAGAACTTCCCGCCGACTCAAAGCTTTGGTAAGTTGAGCTTTTACTTCTGCAACTTTGCCTTGAGCATCTCGCAATTCTCGCATCGGCAGGTCTACTTGGGCTTGTTTAATTTCGGTTTCGGCTTTGATAACTTCGGGACGGCTTTTTGCTTTGGCAACATTGGCTTTTGCTTCGGCGAAATGGGCTTGTGATTCCAGCATTGTTCGTCGCGGAATTGCCCCTGCCACTACCAATTCTTTGTCGCGTTCAAACTGTTCTTTGGCTACAGTTAATTCCGTTTCTGCCCGTGCTATTTCTGCTTGCGATATTGCAACTTGACGCTGATAGTTTTCTTTCGCAACTTTCACAACTGAACGATTGTTTACTAACTTTTGTTCTTGTTCATATTGCTGAGTTACTGCTGTCAGTTGGCTTTTGGCTTGGGCGATTTCTGCGGAGGATATTTGCAGTTGGCGATCGTAATTTTGTTGAGCTAACTTAAACTGAGCCAGCGCCTGCTGCAAATCGCCTTCAGCTTCGGCTCGTTTTGAAACAGATTCAACGCGCAATTGTCCTAATTCCGAACTCGATAACACAACCACAGGTTGACCTTTTGATACTTTGTCCCCCGGTTTAACGAGCAACTCAACCACAGTGCCGCTAACAGGAGCCCGAACCTCTACTTTTTGATTTGGCAGAGTTTCAATTTGTCCGGTAGTTTTAATACCCACAGACAACCGCTGAGCTTTCACAGGCTCAACTTTGATTCCGATTCGCTTCGAGGTTTCAGTATCGACAGAAATAGCAGCAGGAATTTGAGTTGTTTCGCCACTTTGGTGAAATTCATCTCCGTGTCCCGCGTGGGCGAAAACAGCGGCCGGAGAACTTAGCAAAATCAGGCTGAATAAAGTTGCAGAACCACTGCTAATAATTGCGGCAGATTGAGCATATTTGTGAAATATCATCGTTGGCATTGTCCTTGAAATCGGGTTGAGTGCCACCGGTTTAGCGATTGGTATTTTTCCCAACTAAGTAAGTAAACTGAATTAACCAGATCTACTTATTAGGGTTTTCCCAGAAGCGATCGCTAAGCAATGACCAAGAGCTAAAAATGCTCTCCTCAACCTAGTCTTGTACAGCCAAATGAAATTAGGATGAAATTTCACCTCAGCAACCCAGATGCCCTCCGGCTTCTAAAATTTTCAGATAAGTTTTGCCTAATTTGAAGCGTGGCTGGTGTAATTTTTTTTCGGTTTCTGATTGCGCTTCAATTTCCTTGGTCAATGCGCTCACTAACTCTTCTACGGTTTCCTTAGATTGATGAGTAGTGTTTAATTCCAAGCTGTTCAAGATCATTAATTATTCCCCTGTCATGATAGCTGTTGAGTTATTCTCATACTTTAGAGGGATGCCTTTTGAATTGTCTACCGTATTTTTACATAAAAAAAACAAATTAGCTGTATCCAAACAGGATGTGACAGCAATCATAGAGTTAAGTGACTATTAATACAACACTTTGCGCCATTTTTTGATTGCCTCGATTGCCGGATTTTGCCAAGCAAAATTGTCCTGAACAATAGACATAGTGTGATTAATGCTATTCGTGTTCAGGCTTTTTTACTTGATAATTTAGGGAATTATGTTACTGTTTGTACCACGCTTTGCGCCACTCTTTCATTTGCTCAATTTCTTGCTTTTGTGAAGTCAGAATTTCTTGGGATAATTTCTGCATTTCTGGCCGCTTAGACTTTTTCAAAGCATCTTCGGCCATCACCAAAGCTCCTTCGTGGTGGGGAATCATCCCATTCAGAAACCGCAAATCAAATTGAGCATCCGCAGCACCTAAATCCATACTCATCATCATGCTTTGCATCTGTTCGGGAGTCATGGCCATCATGTGACCCATTGGAGCGTGATAAGCCATGGGCGTATTGCTGGCTTTAGGATACCAAGTTTTTCGCCACTCTTTCATTTGATTAATTTCACGATTCTGAGCGACAATCATGTTATTTGCGAGTTTTTTCATTTCCGGGCGTTTGGATTTATTCAACACCTCTTTCGCCATGTTTACAGCACCTTGATGATGCACTGTCATCCCATCTATAAATCGCAAATCGTAGTCGCCATCAGCAGGCCCTAAATCCATGGACATACTGTGATTCATGTCACCCATTTTGTGGGCCTGCGCCACCTCTTGTTTGCTGCTGGCTGGGGTTGCGGCTGTAATATTTGGGGCTTGAGTTTGACTTACAGGATCTTTGGAGCAAGCAGCCAGCACTCCACTGCTTAGGGCTGCTGTGCAGGTTAATATCAGCGCTGTCAATCCTGTTTTTAATGAAATTGGTTTCATAGATTTTATATTTTTAAAATTCCCATCAATCTTTAGTTTGTCACGGAGATATGAAATTAGGATGAAATTTGTGAATATCTCAAATCTAAAATAGACTTGACTATTCTGCTAACAAGAGACTGTATAATGAAATTAATGAATATATCCAGCAAAGTATTTTAGGCTGAGGTTAAAATTATGACTCTACAGTTAAAAGTTCCCAAAATGGCTTGTTCGGCTTGTGTCAATACGATCGCACAAGCAGTCAAAACCGTCGATCCAGCCGCAGTTGTTCAGGCAGATATTAAGACGAAATTGGTGACAATTCAAACCGTGAAGCCAGAAAATGAAGTGAAAAAAGCCATCGCATCTGTTGGTTATCCAGCGCTTTGACAACAGAATCTTATACAAATTTTAAAAAAGAATGCAACAATAGTCTTGTCCCTCCCCTTTATAAGGGGGGGTTAGGGCGTGTTTTCAAACCCAAAGATCCCCCCCAGCCCCCCTTAAAAAAGGGGGGGGGAAAGAGTCTTTAAGTCCCCCTTTTTAAGGGGGATTTAGGGGGATCTAAATCTTAAGGAGTAGTTTGAAAACACGCCCTAGGGGGGGTCAAAGATGATTGCACGATTTTAGAGAAATGGTATTAGCAACGGTCAATTTCCTATTCCCAATTCGAGAGTGAATATATGGATAATCTCACAGTCAAACTCCAAGGCATGAGTTGTGCCTCCTGTGCCTCTTCCATTGAACAAGCAATTAAATCCGTTCCCGGTGTCATTGAGTGCAATGTCAACTTTGGCATGGAACAAGCAAGCATCCAATACGACTCCCAAAAAACTAGCTTAGCCACAATTCAAGCAACTGTTGATGCGGCGGGATACAAAGCTTTGCCACTGCCAGAAATGGCTGCGGATGAGGATGATAGCGATCGCAAAAATCGCAAATCTGAATCTCAAAACTTGCAGCGGAAACTCTGGACAGCAGGTATCATCAGCATCCTGCTAGTTGTGGGTGGTATTCCGGCGATGACCGGCCTGCATCTGCCATTTATTCCCGCATGGCTGCACAATTTTTGGCTGCAATTAGTGCTGACAGCACCAGTACAATTTTGGTGCGGAAAATCATTTTATATAGGAGCTTGGAAAGCGCTAAAACGGCGCGTAGCAACAATGGATACCCTGATTGCCTTGGGTACGAGTGCTGCTTACTTTTATTCTGTATTTGTAACATTTTTCCCCGGTTTCTTCATCGCCCAAGGATTGAATTCTAGCGTTTACTACGAAGTAGCTGCTAGCGTTGTTGCCTTAATTTTGTTGGGTAAAACATTAGAAAATCGGGCGAAGGGAGAGACTTCCGAAGCAATTCGGAAACTCATGGGTTTGCAGGCGAAAACGGCTCGGATTGTTCGCAACGGGCAAGAGTTGGAAGTGCCATTAGCCCAAGTGGAAATTGGTGATATCGTGCAGGTGCGGCCAGGGGAACAAATTCCCGTAGACGGAGAGGTGATTGAAGGCTATTCCACCATAGATGAAGCAATGGTAACAGGGGAAAGTTTGCCTGTCAAAAAGCAAATTGGCGACGAAGTAATCGGAGCCACAATTAACAAAACGGGCAGTTTTAAGTTTCGCACTACTAGGATTGGCAAGGATACATTTTTAGCTCAAATTGTCAAGATGGTGCAGGATGCTCAGGGTTCAAAAGCACCGATTCAAAAGTTGGCAGACGAGGTGACAGGTTGGTTTGTCCCGGCAGTAATTGCCGTTGCTTTAGCTACTTTTATTATCTGGTTTAACGCGACGGGAAACATCACTCTAGCTACAGTGACAATGGTGGAAGTGCTGATTATTGCTTGTCCCTGTGCTTTGGGTTTGGCGACTCCCACTGCGGTGATGGTTGGCACGGGTAAAGGTGCAGAAAATGGCATTTTAATTAAAGGAGCTGAGAGTTTAGAATTGGCTCATAAAATTCAGGTGATTGTGTTAGATAAAACCGGAACTCTCACGGAAGGATGTTAAGGATTTTGAGGCGATCGCCGGAAGTGGTGTCCGGGGGGTTGTGGAGGGAAAGTCGATCGCCCTGGGAACACTCAGATGGATGCAGGAATTAGGCTTTGATACTGATTATTTGGAACTCCGCGCCAAAGCTTGGGAATCTGCCAGTAAAACAGTGGTTTGGATGGCTGTAGAGGGCAAAATTGAGGCGATTCTGGGCATTGCTGATGCCCTCAAACCGTCTTCGGCGCGGGCGGTGAAAGCACTGCAAAAACTCGGTTTAGAAGTGGTGATGCTCACAGGGGACAACCGCACGACTGCGGAGTCGATCGCCCATGCTGTTGGGATCGATCGCATTTTTGCAGAAGTTAGACCAGACCAAAAAGCAGCTAAAATCCAAGCACTGCAAGCACAAGGTAAAATTGTAGCGATGGTGGGAGATGGAATTAACGATGCTCCAGCTTTGGCCGCTTCGGATGTGGGAATTGCGATCGGTACCGGGACAGATGTGGCGATCGCAGCGAGCGACATAACCCTAATTTCTGGAGACTTGCAAGGAATAGTTACAGCCATTCAACTGTCGCGCGCCACCATGCGAAACATCCGCGAAAACCTGTTTTTTGCCTTTATTTACAACATCGCTGGAATTCCGATCGCAGCAGGTATTTTATATCCGATTTTTGGCTGGCTACTAAGTCCAATCATCGCCGGAGGGGCCATGGCTTTTAGTTCAGTTTCCGTCCTGACTAATGCTTTGCGGTTGCGTAAGTTTCAACCCAAATATATCACCTAAATTAGGAGTCATTAAAAAAATGTTGCACCCTCGTCAAATTTGGGTAACTCTCGCGAGTGTAGGAATTGCGATCGGAATAGCATCGGGAGTGCAAGCTGCCAAAATGTCTATCGAACCTTCTCATTCCACCACTCAATTTCAGACTATTGAACAGCCTTTAGGTTTAAAAGTGGGTGTCACCCTAGGTGGATTGACACTAATTGGTTTGGAGTTGTGGTGGTTTTTGTTCAGTAAAGCTAATAGATAGTTATCAACTTGCGGCAATTGTGAAGCTCCCCGCGCGAGTTTTTTTCGCCAGAAATCGGTAAAATTGAATCTAGCTTAAAAAATTTGGAGTGAGCTAAATGCAATTATTACACACCATGCTCCGAGTCGGAAACTTAGAAGAGTCCCTCAAATTTTACACCGAAGTGCTGGGCATGAAAAAGCTGCGGCAAAAAGATTATCCCGACGGTAAATTTAGTCTGGCTTTTGTCGGCTACGGTGATGAATCTGACCATACAGTTTTGGAATTAACTTACAACTGGGGCGTTGAAGAGTATAATTTAGGGAATGCTTACGGTCATATTGCGATCGGGGTTGACGACATTTACGGCACCTGCGAAGCAATTAGAACTCGCGGCGGTAAAGTTAGTCGCGAACCAGGCCCCATGAAACACGGTTCAACAGTCATTGCCTTTGTGGAAGACCCCAATGGATATAAAGTTGAATTAGTGCAACTGAAAAATCGATGCGACTAGAAACGGGGTTGGGTGCATCTCAATGAGTGCAAATATATTCGTAGGGGCGAAGCATTCAGGTAGATAATTTATTAGTTATAAGCAGAGACTTACTGCCGGAATGCTTCGCCCCTCCCAAATTGGGATGCACCCCCCTCATTCTTCCTCATGCCTCGTTCCCAGGCTTAGCCCAGTGGTGACAGCTTAACATCCAAGACAGTCTTTTGGAACAGGCATCCTGCCTGTTCTTGACTATCTTTCTTCTGGTTGAACAAATTGCAATTAGATCTTGCACTTTTTGCATTGAGGGAGAAAAAATGTAATATTTTTTACAAATTGCCTCCGGTGGTCTTGATATATTCCTTTTGGTAGATGACGCAAAAAAAATTGCTACATCTACAAAAAACATATCAAGGTAGGAGAAAATGTCTAAATTAATAGTTGGTTTAAGTGCGGGTTTATTAGCCACTGGCTTGTTTGGCAGCGCTGGTGAATTCGTTCAAGTACCTACTGCTAACAACACAATTGTTGCCGAAGCTAACGAACAAACAATCATACAGGAAAATCGGGCTTTGCTATTGCAAAATCGCCAAACTGCTAAAAATATTGCCACTAAACTAGGTGCAGCAGTTAGCGACGAAGCAGTGCCATCCGGTAGCAATGCTTTGCAAGTTAACCAACAACTAATCTTACAAAACCGAGCTATTTTTACCAGTATTGCTAAGAAAGTAGGCGCAACTGTACCCAACATTGCAGCCCCCGGCAGTGGTGACTTAGCCACAGAAAACCACAAATTATTGTTGGGAAATAGACAAATTGTCCGCGCTATAGCTGAAAAATTAGGCGTTAAATTGCCCGCTCCACCACAATTAACCGGCAGCATGGTAAAGCAAAATAACACCCTTCTGCAAGGCAACCGCAACGCTTTAGCAGCGATCGCTAGCAAAGTAGGTACAACAGTAGCTAAATAGGAAAATGCTCGCGCTCTAGCTGTTTCCTAGTTCCCAGGCTCAGCCTGGGAACCCAGACTGCTCGGACTGGCTCCTTCACAATTTAGATAATCTGATTTACGGTTGCTTTTTAGGAACTTTTAAAACTCGATCCGCCACCATTTTGTCAACGATTAAGTCGCTGATAATCTCAGCGCCGTGGGAGGTAAAGTGCAAACCATCATTCACTTTTACATAGCCTCGTTTACCCGATTTGTCAGCAACTACCGGAGTAAATTTACCACCTTCTGCAAAAATTTCCCAAGTTGAAATAAAAGTAATTTTTGGGGAAATTTTCATCGCATTTTTATAAATATTGTTCATAATTGGAAAAGCCTGAATATACGCCGATTTGTTAGAGTTCGATTGACCAACCCAGTACACTTTCCGCACGGAGGAATTATGTAATAGTTTGGCATATTTGTCAACTCTTTCTTGATAGGCTTGTTGCCATTCTTTAGTCAAAATTACCCGGTATTTTCCTTGGGAATCAGCGATATCTTGAGTGTCATTCCCTCCAAATAAAACAATCACGACATCGGGCTGATAATCCTTAATAATTTGACTGGTTCTGGCATACCAGTCATAATAATCTATCCGATTTAAGCCACTGGATACTTTGTAGTCAATTTTGGTATCGGCAATATTATACTTTTGCTTGAGACTGTATTGAAGTTGAGTCCCTAAGTCGAGCATTACAGAATCTCCAATAAATAAAAACTTACGATAAGGCCTGGTCAGTTTTGGTTTGGCTGCGATGGTTTTTTTAGGTGATATTATAGTTGTTTTTTTGGGTTGTGTGGCTGGTTGTGGTTGAGTTTCCGCCCTAGTATTTGCTGACTTGACTGGGAGGCTATCGAGGTTAATATCTTTGATTTTGCTCCAAAAATCCTGTTCCGATTTCCTAAAACCTTCTAGTTCTATCTGTCTTGCTGCTTGTTTTATTTCTGGGCTAGCGAAAGGGGTTGAGGAAAAACTTTTGAGAAATAAGGAGAGATTGGTAAATATTAAAGTCAGAATTACAGAAGTAGCGATTAGCAGAATTTCCCTGTCTCTCATATTTATTAGAAATTAAAGTATATAAAAGGCGGAACGGTACTGGGCCCCAGCATCAAAATAGCATACACGAACAGGGAAACTAAGACAACCCGAAAAAAAATGTTTTTTAATGAAAATACGCTCAGCAATATTTTGGCGATGCGATCGCCCCAAAAATTCATCGCGCCGATGACTGCAATTACTAAATATAATTGCCACAAGTTAAATTGAAAAGTCTTGACAGAAGAATTAAAAATTACTTGGAAGAAATTAATTGCTGTTTCCCAGTTGGGAGTGCCGAAAAATATCCAACTAGCACTGACAAAACTAAAAGTAAATAACCAACTCAAAAATCTCGCTGTTTTCGGATATAAATAGTCTAATTTGAAGTGGATAGCTTGGGGTGTATCTCTGCATAAATGGTTGACAACTAATCCTAAGCCATGAATAGCTCCCCAGACAAGAAAGTTTAAACCAGCACCGTGCCAAAATCCACCGATCGCCATTGTGCACAATAAATTCACATATTTTCTCAATTTGCCGTGTTTATTGCCACCTAACGGGATGTAAACGTAATCTCTCAGCCACTCGGAAAGACTGATGTGCCACCTTTTCCAAAATTCTTGGAGGCTTAAGGATTGGTAAGGCATATTAAAATTGACAATAGGTTTAAAACCTAGCAAACAGGAGATACCGTTGGCTAAATCTGAGTAGCCGCTGAAATCTACATAAATCAAACAGGAATAGGAAATTACGGCGAGAATTAAATCAATGCTACTATACTGTTGTGGAACTTTGAAGGGCAGTTGAGTGAAGTTAAACAAAAAGCTCGATAAAGTATACTTTTTAAACAGTCCTGACAAAATTAAAACTATAACTTCTTCGATTTTATAGTCGTATTTTTTGGGTGAATTTAGCTGGGAGTAAAATTCTGGAGCTCGCGATATGGGCCCGGAGGCAATTTGGGGGAAGTAGGTGATGTAGGTGGCGTAGTCTATAAACTTGGGACAGGAGATTTTTTTCTGGTAGCAGTCGATTAAATGGGAAATCATTCTAAATGTGTAGAATGAGACACCGACGGGGATGAGAATTTGCAATACTTGAAAACTGGCGGAGATTTTGAGTTGGTTGAGGATGTCAAATAAAGAAGTTACGAAAAAGTTGCAATATTTAAAGATGCCGAGGTTGGCAATGTTGAAAATTAGACCGGATATTAAAGCAAGTTTTTTGTGTTTTCCGTGGCAAACAGCCCGGAGAATGATATAATTGTAGGTAGTACCTAAAATTAGCAAAAATAAAAAATCGAAGCTCCAAAAGGAATAAAATAACAAACTGGAAAGTAGGAGGACAATTTTATATAAATCCACTTGGTGTTTTAAAGAGACGATCGCACTAAAGAGAATTAGAAAAAAAACTAAAAATTGGTAAGTGGGAAATAGCATGATTGTCACTAAATAAACATTTGGGTGAACTTAATATTTTCAAAAGAAGAAGAAGCTATTTATAATAGTAAAAATCCCTGTGATTGCGAGGAACAAAAGTGCAGCCAACAGACCCTAGCAAATTTACCGATGAAGCCTGGGAATCCATTGTCAAATCCCAGGATGTAGCGCGCCGTTTTGCCAATCAGCAGCTAGAGGTTGAACATTTAGCGATCGCCATTCTAGAACAGCTTGGTTTAGCAAACACGATTCTCAGCCTGGCCGGAATAGATGTCACCCGCTTTGGGCAACAGTTAGAAGCCTTTGCCAAACGACAGCCGAGAGTTACCAACGCTGAACAACTCTACCTCGGTCGTGGCTTAGATGTGATGTTAGATGTTGCCGAGGCCACCAGAGTGACTTGGCAAGATAATTTTATCGCCATTGAACATTTATTAATTGGCTTAATAGAAGATGAACGAGTTGGTAGGCGTTTGCTGACTAGGGGCGATGGGCCACCGGGACGCCCTGGTTACGATCGCAGACCGGCACCCGGTACGATCGATCGCCCAAAACTCGAAGAAGCCATCAAATCTGTCCGCGCTACTGCAAAAGTCCCAGAAAAAAATTCCGAAACCAACAAATCCAGCCTCCGCAACCCTAAAACTCCCGATCGAGATGGGGAAGCTAACTCCGACGCCCTGAGTAAATACGGCCGCGATTTAACCGAAGCTGCAAAAGCAGGCAAACTTGACCCCGTAATCGGCCGCGATGAAGAAATTCGGCGGGTAGTCCAAGTTCTTTCCCGCCGCCAAAAAAACAATCCGGTGTTAATTGGCGATCCCGGAGTCGGCAAAACAGCGATCGCCGAAGGTTTGGCCCAGCGCATTGTTAACGGCGACGTCCCCGAATCTTTGAAAAATCGCCAACTATTTAGCCTTGACATGGGCAGTTTAATTGCTGGGGCAAAATTCCGGGGCGAATTTGAAGAACGACTGCGATCGGTCCTGCGAGAAGTCATCGATTCCGACGGACAAATAGTCCTATTTATTGACGAATTGCACACCGTTGTCGGTACTGGTGGCGGCGGTAGTTCCGGTTCGGGAATGGATGCGGGCAATTTGTTGAAACCCATGTTAGCCCGCGGCGAATTGCGCTGTATCGGCGCTACAACTCTCGACGAATTCCGCAAGCATATCGAAAAAGACCCGGCTTTGGAACGCCGTTTTCAACAAGTATTTGTCGGCGAGCCCAGCGTTGAAGATACTATTTCCATTTTGCGCGGATTGAAAGACCGTTACGAACGCCACCACGGGGTAAAAATCACTGATTCGGCCTTGGTGGCTGCTGCAACTTTGTCTTTTCGCTATATTTCCGATCGCTTTTTGCCCGATAAGGCGATCGACCTGGTAGATGAAGCCGCCGCCCACTTGAAAATGGAAATTACTTCTAAACCTGTGGAATTGGAGGCGATCGACCGCCGCGTGATGCAGTTGGAAATGGAAAAATTGTCCATCGAAGGTGAGGGAAAAGGTACTCAAGCCTTGGGAATTGGCCCCCGCATCGAACGCATCAAAACTGAGATTGACATTTTGAAAGTCAAACAGGAAAAATTGTCTTCTCAGTGGTCTGGCGAAAAACAGTTGTTGGATGCCATCAATAAATTGAAAGCAGAAGAAGACCAATTTCGAGTGCAAATAGAACAGGCAGAAAGGGCTTACGATTTGAATAAAGCAGCCCAGTTAAAGTACGGCAAATTAGAAACTGCGGTGCGCGATAGGGAAGCCAAAGAAGCCGAACTTTTGAAACAACAATCTCAAGGTTCTTCCCTACTGCGCGAAAAAGTTACTGAGGGTGATATTGCCGAAATTGTTGCCAAATGGACTGGGATTCCTGTCAACAGGTTGCTGGAATCGGAACGCCAAAAATTGCTGCAATTGGAGAAGCATTTGCACCACCGGGTAATCGGTCAACAGGAGGCTGTGACAGCCGTTGCTGCGGCAATTCGGCGAGCTCGTGCGGGCATGAAAGACCCCGGAAGGCCGATCGGCTCTTTCTTGTTCATGGGCCCGACAGGTGTCGGCAAAACTGAGTTGGCGCGGGCTTTGGCGGAGTTTTTATTTGATAGCGATGACGCGATCGTCCGCATCGATATGTCCGAATATATGGAGAAGCAAAACGTCTCTCGGTTAGTAGGAGCTCCCCCCGGATATGTCGGTTACGATGAAGGGGGACAACTTTCCGAAGCAGTCCGGAGACATCCTTATTCGGTGGTGTTATTTGATGAAGTGGAAAAGGCACACCCGGATGTATTTAACATTTTGCTACAAGTGTTGGATGATGGCAGAATCACCGATTCTCAAGGTCGATTGGTGGACTTTAGAAATACCGTGATTGTGATGACTAGCAATATCGGTAGCGACCACATTTTAGAAGTCTTTTCTAAGAAGGGAAAAACACCTAAAAAAACTACTGTTCGCAAGCAGGAAGTCCCTGATTTTTCCAGTCAAAAGACCAACTATAAAGTTGATGATGATGGTACGGTTGAAATTTCGGCTTCGCGAGTTTCTGATGTTGTGAATCCTCCCATTTCTCAGGAACCTGAAAGTTTACCTGTTTCTGAACGGGAGACTGATGAAGAGTACGAACAAATGTTAAAACGGGTGATGAATGCGTTGCGATCGCACTTCCGGCCGGAATTTCTAAATCGGGTGGATGAGACAATTTTGTTCCACACTTTGAGCAAAACTGAACTCCGACAAATTGTCACTATTCAAGTCAAGCGAATTGAACGGTTGTTGGCGGAACAAAAGATTACCTTGGAACTGTCGGATGCTGCCAAAAACCATATCACAGATGTTGGTTACGACCCCGTTTATGGTGCTCGTCCTTTGAAACGGGCTATTCAGCGCGAGTTGGAAAACCCACTGGCTAATAAGATTCTGGAAAATGCGTTTGTGGAAGGTGATACAATTGCGATCGATTGTGAAAATAATACTTTGCAATTTCGCAAAATAGAATCTCGTCCCGCCTTAGTTGGTAACAGTTTGTAGCTTGGTTAGGAACAGGCTTTGGGAGCATCCCGATTTTGCATAGGCTATAGCATGACCGCAGACAATTTATTAGTGATAACCAGAGATTTACAGCGGTCATGCTATAGCCCAATACGAATATATTTGCAAAACACAGATGCACCCCAGGCTTTTGGGCCTGTTCCACAAATTATCCTTAGTTTGTGTAGATGTGGTTTCAAGCCCCTAGTCTTCTGTTCTTTTCTCTATTTCTAATCGCTTTCGAGAATCGCGGCCAGCAAAGCTTGCTGAGCGTGCATCCGATTTTCCGCCTGATCCCAAACCCGCGATTGACTCCCTTCAATTACCCCATCCGTAATCTCTTCATCTCGGTGCGCCGGCAAACAGTGCAATACAATCCCATTCGGATCTGCTAACTCCACCAACTCTTCATTTACCTGATAAGGCTCAAACAAAGGAATCCTGCTTGTCGCTTCCTCTTCCTGTCCCATACTTGCCCAAACATCAGTATAAATTACTTGAGCTTCCTTAGCAGCAGCTTTGGCATCAGTAGTCACAGTAACTTCTGTTTTTCCCTTCGCAATCGCCTTTGCCTTTTCCACAATCTCAGGATTTGGCATAAAATCTTGAGGACAAGCAATTCTCACATTCATCCCCATCATTGCACAGCCCAACATCAGCGAATTCGCCATATTATTGCCATCGCCAAAATAAGCCAAAGTCACCCCTTCCCACTTCCCAAAACACTCTTTTACTGTCATTAAATCCGCCAATACTTGACAGGGGTGTTCGTCATCAGTCAGCGCATTAATTACAGGTATTTTTGCATAATTAGCAAAAGTTACTAAATCCTTTTGCTCGAAAGTCCTAATCGCTAAAACGTCCAAATATCTGTCTAATACTCTGGCTGTATCCACCAAAGGTTCCCCACGGCTGACTTGAGTAACATTAGGATTTAGGTCAATAACTTGACCTCCCAATTTATACATTGCCACCGTAAAACTCACCCGTGTTCGCGTTGAAGCTTTAGAAAATAACAAGCCGAGAACTTTATTTCGTTTCAGCTTCACCATTCCCGATTTCAGGCTCGCACCTAGGTCTAACAAATAAGTTAATTCGTCAATACTTAAATCTGCTAGACTTAATAAATCTCGCCCTTTTAATGAGTCCATATTTACCCCCACACAAGTTTTCAACTATACATTAAATCTGCGCCCGCAGAGCCGAGCTTTGTTTTTGTTCCCACTAGCTTCCCCTGATTTCAACTTGCGGGTAATTGCTCGATCGCGCGATCGATCGAATCGCAACCTTGTTCCACCGTTTCTACTACCGCCAACAAGCCCCGCAATTCCGCAGCACCAGGGAAGCCCTTAGCATACCAGGTTAAGTGCTTGCGCGCTTGACACACACCGCTGTCACCCTTATATTCCCACAAAGCCCGCAAATGTTCCTTAGCACATTCGAGCCGTTCAATTGGTGTCGGAGTTATCTTTTCCACACCAGTTTTGATGAAATAATCCACCTCTCCCACCAAGAAAGGATAGCCCAAAGTTCCCCGCGAACACATCACTCCATCCGCCCCTGTTTCTTCGAGACAGCGTATCGCCGCCTCAACAGAAAAGATGTCTCCGTTGGCGATCACAGGAATCGATAAAACTTCCTTAACACGACGAATCCATTCCCATTTTGCCTGGCCGTTGTAACCTTGCGATCGAGTCCGACCATGGACGGTAATCATTTTTGCACCCGCATCTTCCATCCGTTTGGCAAAATCCAAAATATTAATTTCTTTGTCCGTCCAACCAATGCGAGTTTTGACAGTCACAGGAACATCTACAGCTTGCACAACTGCCCGCACAATTGCCTCAGCAGTCTCTGGATCTCGTAGCAAGGAAGAACCACCACCATTTTTAGTAATTTTGTTAACCGGACAGCCCATATTAATATCAACTGTATCCGCCCCTTCTGCCACTGCCTTCTGTGCCGCTTCTGCCAAAAAATCTGGACGACAGTCAAATAATTGAATGCTAATCGGGCGTTCATTCGGGTCAACTTCCATAATTCTCGGCAGTTGCTTAACGTAGTGCAAACCCGTAGCATTCACCATTTCGGTATACATCATTGAATCCGGTGCGTAGCGACGCACCAGGCGGCGAAATACTAAATCTGTAACACCCGACAACGGCGATTGCAGCACGCGACTGTTTACTTCAAAATCGCCGATTTTCAGAGGAGTTGCTAATCTTTTTTGTAATTCAGGAGAGAGAGTAAGCATAGTCGATCGGTTCTGGGATAGCAATTGAATTCTAATATCTGTATATTGTACAACATTAAGTATTTATACTTGAAAAAGTAAAAAAGGAATACAAGGCCCACAAGAAATTCACTGTTTTTGGAACAGGTCGTCCAGTCTGTTATTGAAACAGGTACAAGATGTGAGTTTTGAACTACAATTGGTGGATTCGCGATGATGCCGATCGAACATTAAAAAAATTGTAGAGAATTCCTATGGATGCCACAGCACTCTGGCAACGCTATCAAGACTGGCTTTACTATCACTCTGGATTGGGACTGTTCCTCGATATCAGCCGCATGAGCTTCGACGACGCTTTCGTCACTACAATGAAACCCAAATTTGACAAAGCTTTCAAAGACATGACAGCTTTAGAAGCAGGGGCGATCGCCAATCCCGATGAACACCGGATGGTAGGCCACTACTGGCTCCGCAACCCCGATATCGCCCCCACCCCAGAACTCAAACAAGAAATAGTCCAGACGCTACAACAAATAGAAACATTTGTCAAGAAAGTTCAAAGCCGCGACATCAAGCCACCATTCGCTCCCCAATTTACCGATATTATCTCGATCGGCATCGGTGGTTCCGCCCTCGGCCCCCAATTTGTCTCCGAAGCTTTATCCCCAGACATTCCGCCCCTAGCAATACATTTTATCGACAACACTGACCCAGCAGGAATCGATCGCATCCTCAACCAAATCAAAGACAAACTCGTCAGCACCCTAGTAATTACCATCTCCAAATCCGGCGGCACCCCCGAACCCCGCAACGGCATGATCGAAGTGCAAAAAGCCTTCGCCGCCCAAAAACTCGACTTTGCCAAACAAGCCATAGCCATCACCGGAGTAGACAGCCAACTAGACAAATTAGCCAAATCCGAAGGCTGGATTACCACCTTCCCCATGGCAGATTGGGTAGGAGGAAGAACTTCCGAACTCTCCGCAGTCGGACTTTTGCCAGCAGCTTTGCAAGGCATTGACATCTCGGTAATGCTCGACGGTGCTAAAGTCATGGACGAAGCCACCAGAAACACCGAAATTAAACACAATCCCGCCGCCCTTTTAGCCC
Source organism: Oscillatoriales cyanobacterium (assembly GCA_004292745.1). Classification (GTDB taxonomy): domain Bacteria; phylum Cyanobacteriota; class Cyanobacteriia; order Cyanobacteriales; family Microcoleaceae; genus Microcoleus; species Microcoleus anatoxicus. The sequence continues at coordinate 17,391 of RDXH01000018.1, forward strand.
TGAGTTGGTATTTTGCCTGCAACGGACGTGGCGAAAAAGATATGGTAGTTCTCCCCTACAAAGATTCACTCCTATTGTTCAGTCGCTATTTGCAGCAATTAGTTATGGAATCTATAGGAAAAGAGAAAGATTTAGACGGCAACACCGTGTATCAAGGCATAGCAGTCTACGGCAACAAAGGCACAACAGACCAACACGCTTACGTCCAACAATTGCGAGAAGGTGTCCCGAATTTCTTCCTCACATTTATTGAAGTTTTGCAAGACAGGGAAGGCATTTCTCCAGAAGTAGAAACCGGCGTGACATCGGGAGATTATTTGTCCGGCTTGTTCCAAGGAACTCGACAAGCTTTGTCGGAAAATCAACGAGATTCGATTACTGTCACCATTCCTCAAGTAAATCCTCGCACAGTAGGAGCATTAATCGCTCTCTACGAAAGAGCCGTAGGTTTTTACGGTTCCTTGGTGAATGTCAACGCCTATCACCAACCAGGTGTCGAAGCAGGCAAAAAAGCCGCCGCTGCTGTATTAGACTTGCAAAAACAGGTACTGGAAGTTCTCAAACACTCGTCCACTCCTCTGTCTGTCACAGAAATAGCCAAAAAAGCAGGAAAGCCAGAGCAAATTGAGACAATTTACAAAATTGTGCGCCATTTGGCTGCCAACGGTCGAGGTGTTGTTTTGGAAGGTAATTTTGGGCAACCTGCTACTTTGACTACAAGCTATAAAGGAAGTTAAACAGTAAAATTAAAAATTAAAAGTGAAATTACTCATTTTTAATTTTTAATGCTCACTGTTTAATTTTTAAGTTCCCCATGCCATTGACAATTCTGGTTGCTGATGATGATTTTGCGACTCGCTTGTCGATTAACGATTACCTGGAAATTTTGGGTTATTCGGTCATCCCTGCTGAAAACGGCAAAGAAGCTCTCGGCTTAGTAGAGAAATTTCAGCCACATTTGATTGTTACCGACATTACAATGCCTGAAATGGACGGCTACGAGTTCGTGCGACGAGTGCGGACTCGTCCAGCCTTCCGCTTGCTACCGGTGATTTTTTTGACGGAACGGACGAGTTCTCAGGAGCGAATTCGGGGCTATCAAATGGGCTGCGACAATTATCTGGCCAAGCCTTTTGAACTCAATGAGTTGGGAGTGGTAATTCGTTCTTTGTTGGATAGATACGTACTCATTGCCCAAGCCTTACCCTCCCAGAGAGAAACTGTTACCACAGAGCAGCCGCACCAAGTCAAGGGGACGGGAGAATTAGATTTTTTGACTCAAAATTCAGAAAGGGGCGCTCGCCCTTATTTTACCCAAAATTCACCGAATTTGACCCAAAGAGAGCAACAAGTGCTGAATTTACTCACAGAAGGTCTGTCTAATATTCAAATAGGCCTTGAGCTCCACCTCAGTCCCCGAACTGTGGAAAAGCACGTCAGCAGCTTGTTCAGAAAAACCGAAAGCAACAATCGTGCAGAACTGGTTCGTTTTGCGATGGAACACCATTTAGTGGGGAATTGGTAATTGGTAATTGGGAATTGGGAATTGGGAATTCCTCACCAATAACAAATAACCCTTCGACTTCGCTGGCTGGCGACGGCAATAACTAATAACTAATAACTAATAACTAATAACTATTGACTGCTGACTTCTGATATCGTTTCCGGCTGCATCGGAATGATTTAACCTTACTAGAACGCAGAGAACACAGAGGGAGATAAGAGAGATGAATAATTCCGATGTTACCGGATTTGATATGACTTCTTCAAATACTCCAACAAGCCCTCGCAAGCATCCAGCAACAAATCGATGACGCGATCGAATCCCTCCGGTCCACCATAATAAGGATCGGGGACTTCCTTCAAGTCATATTTATGGCAAAAATCGCACATCAACCGCACTTTTTCTTTATATTTTCCAGTGTTATCAAGAGCGAGAATATTCCGATAATTTTCCCGATCCATCGCCAGAATCAAATCAAAATTCTCAAAATCTTTCCTTTGAAATTGGCGGGCTGCACCTAACAATTCAATCTCCCGTTTCTTTGCAGCCACTGCCATCCTACTGTCAGGAGGACTGCCAATGTGATAGCCTGCGGTTCCAGCAGAATCGCAAGTAATGCGGTCTCCCAAACCCGCTTTTTCAATCAAATGATTCATAATATTTTCTGCAGAAGGCGATCGGCAGATATTTCCTAAGCACACAAATAATAATTTAGTCATTAGTCATTAGTCAGTAGTTATTAGTTATTGGTTATTAGTTATTGGTTATTGGTTATTAGTTATTAGTTATTGGTTATTAGTTATTGGTTATTGGTTATTAGTTATTGGTTATTGGTTATTGGTTATTGGTTAATTCCAATGTCCGATTCCCGATTCCCCATTCCCGATTCCCCATTCCCGATTCCCCATTCCCGATTCCCCATTCCCGATTCCCCATTCCCGATTCCCCATTCCCCATTCCCCATTCCCCATTCCCCATTCCCCATTCCCCATTCCCCAGTCAGTAGTCATTAGTCACAAGACTACTGACTACTGACTAACCACTTAGAAACCGGGGAGATTCAGTCCACCAGTCAGTTCTTCCATTTTTTCCCGCATCGTCATGGTTGACTTAGTGTAGGCATCCAGCATCGCCACCGTGACGAGTTCAGACACCACATCCGCACCTTCACCAAGCGCATCAGGGGAGATTTCCACCCGACGGGGTTCTTGGTTTCCGCTGAGAAAAACTTTAACCAGGCCACCGCCGGCAGTTCCCTCAATTTCCATTTGATCCAACTCTTCCTGAAGCTTCTTAGCTCCTTCTTGAACCTGCTGAGCTTTCTTGAAAGCTTCAGTTAGTTCTTTCATTTTGCCCAGGCCGAAGCCAAATCCTTTTCCTGATTGTGTCATAACTACTCAGCGATGCTAAATTAAAAACAGTGTGCCGTTGGTTGATTACTTGTTGGCACTGCTATACAAATCCAAGACTTGTCTCGACATTTGCTTCTTACTTCAACGGGAGCATGGGAGCGGTTATCCCTTGGTAAGCTTTCACGATTTAGCCAACCGTGATAAATTAATTGCTCTCATGTGTAAAGACACTGAGATTCTTGATTCGTTGAGGCGACTTGCTGACACAGAATTTCTCCAGCATCAGTAGAGATCGTCCTCTCCACAAGCGTTGAGGGTTTCCACCCAAGTTTCGATCGGCCCGACCGTACGTAATCCCTAATTTAAGATCGTGCCCGCTTTATAACGGAAACTCTCCCAGTATTCTAACTTCTGGCTCCAACAATAGCGACCACCGCTCTTGGACTTGCTCTTGAACGTGGCGGATCAGTTGAAAAATATCATTAGCCGTTGCCGACCCACAGTTAAGAATAAAATTAGCATGGCGTTGAGCTACTTGAGCCCCGCCAATTTGATATCCCTTCAGTCCAGTTTGCTCAATTAACCAGCCTGCCGCCTTGGGACTGGGGTTGCGGAAAACAGAACCGCAGCTAGGCAAGTGGTAAGGTTGACTCGTCCGCCGCTGGCTGAAATTATTGTTAGTTTCTGCCATTACAGCCGATCGATCGAATCCCGGCTGTAACTGAAAAGTGGCTTCTGTTACCAGTCGATCGCCCCCTTGCAGCACCGAAGTCCGATAACGGTAGCCCAACTCTTGGGGAGTCAGAATTTCTACCTTACCACTTGGTGAGAGAACGCGAGCATTCACCAAAATATCCGCTGTACAGCCCCTGTGTGCCCCCGCATTCATCACCACAGCACCTCCCACAGTCCCCGGTATACCCACAGACCATTCCAGACCTTTCCAGCCCCGTTTAGCAGCCAACCAAGCGAGACGGGGAATAGATTCCCCAGCCCCAGCAGTTACTTGACCTGTTTCTGGATTAAAACTCACCTGTTTCAAGTATCGAGTACCGACGACCAAACCGGACAAACCCTGATCGCTCACCAACAAATTAGAACCTGCACCCAGTAGAGTCACAGCCAACCCCTCAGAGTCAGCCCAAGCAAAACTGGCTTGCAAAGCATCTATACTGCGGGGAGCAACGTACCATTCTGCTGGCCCACCGACTCGGAAGGAAGTCATGCTTGCCAAAGACACTTGAGAGTTAATCTTGCAGTCAGTTCCCCCCAAAGAAATAGGAGAATAAACTCGCCGATAGCCCTTAACAGAGGAGTCATTCGAGATAGTCACCATTTTGAAATTCCTTAAAATACCTTCGAGCAAAGAATTGGTTGAGAGTGTATTTATTGATTTTGGTCAGTAGGAAACGAACTACTAGGCACACAGAAGTTTCGGTACTGTCTGCACCGCCATGAAAGTCCTTCCAACCCACGAAATAGAATTAATCCGGGCGATCGGCTCCTTGATAAAAAGCCATCACCTCTGGAATAATCTGATTGAGATTTCCAGCACCCAAAAACAGAGCCAAATCCCCCGGTTGCAAACTTTGGGTTAAAAACTGAGTTACTGATTCCAAGGAAGCCTGAAACTCCACCTGTTGCCCTTCTTTAGCAATTAAATCAGCCACCATTTGCCCACTAATTTGTCCTAAATTGGGTTCCCCAGCACTATAAATCTCGCAAGTAACCACCAAATCAGCATCAGTAAAAGATTGGGCAAATTCTGGCAAAAAAGTCAAAGTCCGGCTGTAACGGTGAGGTTGAAAAATGGCAACCACTCTTCCCGATTTAGGATTTACTTCGCTACCTTCTATACGCAACCTAGCAGCAGCCAAGGTGACACGAATTTCGCTAGGATGGTGGGCGTAGTCATCCACAAACAGGATGTCATTGTGAAAACCCCGCACTTCAAAACGGCGGCGTGCCCCTTCAAAGCCAGCCATCGCAGAGGCGATCGCCGCAAAATCCAACCCCAACAATCGACCCACTGCTACCGCCGCTAGGGCATTGCTGAGATTGTGTTTGCCTAGCAGTTTCAACTCCATTTCCCCCAGGAGAACTCCACGTTCCCAAATCCGAGCCCTGGTACTGTCGGCACCGTACAGGACATCATCTGCCGTGTAGTCAGCACCGCTATCTGGCTGCAAGCTGTAGGTAATATTTGGTTGGAGGCAGTCTTTGACAATTTGGTCATCAATGCAGCCCACCAAAGTTTGGCAGTTTTGGGAAAACACCTTAAATGTGTCTATTACCTGGTCGAGGGTATCGTAATGGTCTGGATGATCCAGTTCCACATTTGTCACCACGCCAATTTTGGCTACCAACTTGACAAGGGAACCATCGGATTCATCAGCCTCCGCCACTAAGTAGGGGCCCTCCCCCAACCGAGCATTCCCTTCCCAAGCATTTACCTCGCCTCCTACGACTATGGTCGGGTCTAGACCGGCGGCCATCAGCATGAAACCGATTAAGCTGCTAGTGGTAGTTTTACCGTGAGTACCTGCTACGGCGACGCTTTGGTAATCTTGAATCAAGGCGGCCAAAACATCCGATCGATGAAAAATCGGACAGCCCAAATCTAAAGCAGCTCTATATTCGGCATTTCCCTGATGAATTGCCGTCGAACATACTACTTGGGGCAGTCCCAGTACCGACCTAGCTCGTTGGTCACTACCATGGCATTGGAGAGCTTCGGCTGTCGCCACAGAAGCCCCTACCCAACTTTCCCCCACGGAGGATACGGCTTTGTCTGGGGGCTGACCTGCTGCACGATGGTCAACGGTCGGCTTTTGAAATAGTTCAAAATTGCTAGCGTCTTGACCCCAAAAAATATGAGCTCCCATTCCTTGCAAGCGCTGAGTTATGTGGCTCGATTTAATATCCGAACCGTACACAGGCAAGTTACGTTTCGCTAGAATATAAGCAAGGGCTGACATTCCGATTCCACCAATGCCGATGAAATGAAATGGTTTACCACTGAAATCAACTGAACTCGGCATTTTCGCTCCTCACGCACCACACCACGCCAATCACACGCGATATGATATCAAGAATTGTTTTTTCAGGATACATTTCGCTATATATTTTTGTACAAAATTCTCTGCTTTTCCCTAGATTTGGGGATTGGTAGAGATACTTTTCTTGTATCCTATATGACTTGGTACCGAGTAGATTTCCGGAACAGTCATATCTCTTAATTTGCAATGGGGGGAGGATGAGCTTTGGGGGTCTGGGGCAACAGACGGATTTTGGGCGCGCACATTCCTGTATAATTTTTCCCCATCCTCTTGCTGTGCTGGGATACCGCAGCAATGGCCCGGCGATATTTTGACGCCCGATGTGGGGTGAAACCCACAAAGATTTACCAAGACTACCACTTTGTATGAAAAAAGTAGCGATTTTGGGGGGGACTTTCGATCCGGTGCATTGGGGGCATTTGTCGATGGCTAACAGAGCCGTCTGTCAATTTGGTCTCGATCGCGTATTCTGGTCGGTCGATCGCACTCCTGTCCACAAGCTGCACAGTGTTTTGGCAACTTTTGAACAAAGACGGGAAATGGTAGCTCTGGCGATTGCACAGCGACCGGATTTTGGACTTTTACCCCTAGATACCAATCCCTCTGCCGTGGGTGCGATCGACTCTTTACTGTATTTGCAAAATTTGTATCCAGAGGCTCAGCTCTACTGGATTATTGGTGCTGATGCTTTCCAAACTTTACCCAAATGGCCCCGGTGTGCGGAAATTGGGGGTTTGTGTCAGTGGTTGGTAGCCGGACGCCGGACAGGGGGATGGGAGGAGTTGCAGAGGGAAGTGTCGATGGATGCTGCCGAGGACCAGATGCTGGAGACGAATACTGTTTGTTCTGTGATTGCCAAAAAGATGAGTCTGAGGGGAGTGCAGATGCGGTGGCAGGTTTTGGCTATGCCCGCGATCGAGGTTTCTTCCACTGCCATCCGTCGTTACTGTAGTCAAGGTAGAGCGATCGAGCATTTAGTCCCAGAGGCCGTAAGGACTTATATTGTTAACCATCAGCTTTACCAGAGCTGAGGCTATAACTGGATTTAACTGATTGTTCATTATAGACAAAAAGTTAGAAAGGATCGGCCTTTGCGGTATGATCTTGTTTCATAGTCAATTCTTAAATTTTTCCAAAATTTTACCCTAAATTAGGGACTGCCATCGTTAGGAGGTACTAAGGTGATTCGAGTCGCGATCAATGGTTTTGGGCGTATTGGGCGCAGTTTTGCGCGCTGCTGGCTGGGCAGAGAAAACAGCGAGCTAGAGTTGGTAGCTATTAATGACACTTCCGATCCCCGAAGTAATGCTCACTTGTTGAGATACGATTCCATGATGGGAACGTTGAAGGGTGTGGACATCAGTGCCGATGAAAATTCCATAACTCTTAACGGCAAGACAGTTAAATGCGTGAGCGATCGCAATCCCCTAAACTTGCCTTGGAAAGAGTGGGGTATCGATCTGATTATTGAATCAACAGGCGTGTTTGTAGACCAAGCTGGAGCCTCAAAGCATATCACCGCCGGCGCTAAAAAAGTGCTGATCACCGCTCCTGGCAAAGGCCCAGAAGTGGGAACCTACGTGATGGGAGTCAACCACCATAACTACAAGCACAGTGACTACACAGTCATCAGCAATGCTAGCTGTACCACCAACTGTCTAGCTCCAGTGCTGAAAGTGCTCCACGAACATTTTGGCATCGTCAAGGGCATGATGACCACTACCCACAGCTACACAGGCGACCAACGCTTGCTGGATGCTAGCCACCGCGACTTGCGGCGGGCACGGGCGGCTGCAATGAATATTGTGCCGACATCTACAGGTGCAGCTCAAGCTGTGGCTTTGGTGATTCCCGAATTAAAAGGCAAATTAAATGGTATCGCCATGCGCGTACCCACTCCCAATGTGTCCGTAGTTGATTTTGTCGCTCAGGTAGAGAAAAAGACCTTCACCGAGCAAGTAAATCAAGTATTCAAGGAAGCAGCCGAAGGCTCCATGAAAGGAATTTTGGAGTACAACGATTTACCTTTAGTTTCTTGCGACTATCGAGGCAGTGATGCTTCTTCCATTCTAGATTCCAGCTTGACCCTAGTGATGGATGGCGACATGGTAAAGGTTTTGGCTTGGTACGACAATGAATGGGGCTACAGTCAGCGAGTTGTTGACTTGGCTGAATTAGTCGCCCAAAGATGGGAAGGCTAGAACCCTGACTTGTTTCTACTCGTCTACTCCCTCTACTCCCTCTACTCGTTACCAGGCTCTGCTTGGTAACGCAGATACTTTGGCTCTGCCTCGAAATTTTCGTCGATCCAAGGGAGGCAAGGCCTCTAGACATCGGTTCCCAGGATCTTCCTGGGAACCAGTGACATCTCGCTTGTTTGCGGAGGCAGAGGAAGACGAAAGTTTGTCTAGTGGCGGTTCCCACCGCCGGAACTATTAATATAAATATTGATATGAAAAAAGCGCTAATTTGTGGTATGTCCGGTCAGGATGGAGCTTATTTAGCGAAACTGCTTTTGGATAAAGGTTATGAAGTCTGTGGCACATCGAGAGATGCCCAAATGTCTAGTTTCGGAAACCTAGCCCGTTTGGGAATCCGAGACCAAGTAAAACGAGAATCCATGTCTCTCAACGATTTTCGCAGCGTGTTGCAGGTACTGGCGAAAATTCAGCCAGACGAAGTGTACAATTTAGCCGGTCAAAGTTCCGTAGGTCTATCCTTTGAACAACCTGTCGAAACCCTCGAAAGTATTGCCACAGGCACATTGAATCTATTAGAAGCAATTAGATTTACAGGCGGCAAAATTAAACTTTATAATGCCAGTTCCAGTGAATGTTTTGGAGATACCGGAGGGAGTCCGGGAGATGAAAATACGCCCTTTCGTCCCAGAAGCCCTTACGCGGTGGCAAAAGCAGCAGCATTTTGGGAAGTAGCAAATTATCGAGAAGCTTACAATTTGTTTGCCTGTTCCGGTATTCTGTTCAATCACGAGTCGCCACTGCGGCCGGAGAGATTTGTCACACAAAAAATTGTATCAGTCGTGTGCAGAATTGCTGCGGGGAGTTCGGAAAAACTGCATTTAGGTAATATTTCTGTGCATCGAGATTGGGGTTGGGCTCCGGAATATGTGGAGGCGATGTATTTGATGTTGCAGCAGGATGCACCGGAGGATTATGTAATAGCTACGGGTGCTAGTTTTGCTCTGGAAGAGTTTGTGCAGACGGCTTTTGTTTGTGCGGGTTTGGATTGGCGGGAGCATTTGGTAACGGATGCGAGTCTCTACAGACCGACGGAGATTGCACTTGGTTCGGCAAATCCGGCGAAGGCGAAGGCAAAGTTGGGCTGGGAGGCGAAGTATCAGATGCACGATGTGGTGCGGATGATGGTGGAAGCGAGGCGGATTGTTTGAGCCAGATTAGTCCTATGATGGGCTTTCAAATTCTGTAAACCTCCCATCGACTCTATATTTGAAAATCACGCTTTAACGCTCCCGTAATTGCGCGGATGGTTGGTCTAAGTAATTGTAAACAATACGCGAAATTCGGCGCACAAAGTCTCTGACAATGGGGTCATTATAAGGACGTTTGACAAAAATTGCCGCCAAATAACGCTTTCCATTCGGCATATCAATAATTCCAGCATCGCCAACTACAAAGCCGATATCTCCGGTTTTGTCAGCAATTACTGCTCCCGCCCCTAAACCCGAAGGAAGCAGGGTTCTAGTTGTGGTATGCCGCAGTAATTCTAAAGCCTGTTCTCGGCTAGATTCCGAAACTAATTTATTGCGAGATAGCATTGATAGCAGTTGTACCATATCTACAGAACTGGTTGTATTTGTGCCTTGAAAATCTCCCAACCAATTGCGAATTTTTGTATCAGTTAATCCCCAACTGCGAAAACGTTCGTTGAGTTTAGCAATTCCCCCCAAACGTTCAATAATCATGTTGGTGGCTGTATTGTCGCTGATGGTAATCATTTTATCTACGGTTTCTCTGATGCTAAACCTAGTGCCATCTGGTTCGTCTTGCATAGTTCCAGAGCCACTGGCCACTAAGTCTGACTTCATAACTAATGTTTCATTCAAGCTAATTTTTCCAGCGTCTACATCTTGATAAAAGGCAATCAGGATTGGTAATTTGATGGTACTGGCGGCGGGAAATACCCGATCGCCCTTGATATCCAAATAGTTTCCTGTATCTAAATCCAGAAAAAACATTCCCGCACTCAGGGATTGATACTGTTCGATCGCCTTTTCAATTTCCGGCTTAATTGCTGTCATTTCCGAACCGATTTGCATCGCCAAATCACCGGAATAATTTCTAGGATTCGTCCCATTAAAATTGGGTGATATTTGAGCTTCTTTTTGTTCAAACCTGGTGATATCTTCGGATTCAAAAGATTCATTGCCTGCTAATTGCTCTGGGTGGGGCAACTGAAATGACCACCGATTTGTCGATTCTTTGATAACTCGTACTTGTTGCGGGTCTAACTTATAACCGGGATTTAATTGAATTACTAATCGGGTGGTTTCTGGGTCAAATTGCCCGATTCTTATTTCTTTAATGGCTGAATTATAGCTTTGAGGAGTTTCGGGATATTCGAGGACAATTCCTGGCAGATCGATGACTAAACGGGTGGGATTAGCAATTAATTTAACTGAGGGCTGAACGCTGGTATCTGTGGTTAAATTAAGTTGATTTTGATTGGCATCAAAGTGCCAAGATGTCAAGGTATCTGCTTTGGCAGGGAGGGCGATCGCCCAAGCACTAATTAACGTAGCCAACAGCCATTGTAGTTTTAAAGTCATGGGTGGAGAGAAAGAGGGAATTGGCATCCACTCGAAAGCGATGGGAACACTGTTCTGAACGGCTGTCGTGGCGAGTCGTATGATATCATACAGTCAACTCTTGCCCTCTGCCGTATATTTTATTATTTTATTTTAGAATAATCAGTGGACTCAGTTGATATCATCTAGATCAACTCAAGTTGGGCGATCGCCTGATTTCTCGCATTCTCTATGGCATCAATCATCGCTTTCACAAACACTTTTCCTTGAGCTGCAAATCGTCGATCGCTCAAAGGGTCATAAGCTTGCCAATCTCCGCTAACTTCCGCATCTTGCCACAGAAACCAGTCGCGGTAAATTTCACCGCTATCAATATCATCGCACAGAGCCAGCCAATCATCTCCCGTCAGAACATTAGCATCTAATGCTACCAATTCGAGCCATGCTAGTGCTGTGCAGGCATGGATCGCCTCAGCATTAACTAAGTCACATTTTGTAGTGGTAGGTAGTGGAGATTCAAGGGTAGACTTCATGATTTATACCTAATTTAATCAATGAATGTTACTATTTATTAAACTGACTAAATGCTACGGGAAAAGTTTCTGTCTGATTAATCTCTGAACCCTCAAACTTGGCAGCGGCTGATGCTTCAGTTAAGTTGTTCAGGGTGTTAATGGTGAATATGGCTGCGGTTGCTAAAGCGGCCATTGCCAGTCTGTGTAAAACATTGTTCATTGTCCTGCCCCTTTGTGCTTGATGTCTGTATTATAAAAAGTTAATCAATTATGCACGGGGGAGATTGGGGAGTTAAGCATTTTGTTTGGTTAAAATATGTTTAAATTTTGAAGTCGTTAACAGGATGGGGTTTGAGGCTGCAAACGTTAATAAAATTTGAAAAAGTAAAATTAATAGAGTTGAATGTGGGGGACTATCTTCCTTAAAATCCCTTAAAATAGGTAGTTGATAGGTTAAACTTCTTAGATTCCTTCTCGTTTGAGTGCAAGCGAAGTGATCAAGTCAAAACGCGATCGCGGTCGAATTCTCACCGCCCCAGGCTTAAAGAAGCTTAATGAGGCAATCCAAGAATGGTCTGACCGATATAACATTAGAGGTACTCTGACCGAAGTAGAGGCTGAGTCTGGCGTTGGTGCCGATACAGTCAGCAAAATTCGGCAGGGTAGAGAAGGTGCCGACGAGAGTAAAATTCGGCAATTGTTTGCTGCTTTTGATTTGACTTTAGCCAATGGCGACCATCGATCGGCTAAACTAGACGATGGGGAAGATGCCAATGGGCCGAGGAATTTGCCACCGACTGAAGAAACAGTCCCTAGCAGCCGAAGTGTTAAGATTTTTATCAGCTATCATAGCGTTGAGCCCGATCGCGAATTAGGAAAAGAGTTGGAAATGGCCTTAAGTGCGATCGGGCATACAGTCTTTACCATCGAAAACAGCATTAAATTAGGAGATAATTGGTTCGATCGCATTAACTTATTCCTCAAAGAATGCGATTATTTATTATTGTTATTGCCACCCACTGTCAACCAGAGCGAACTGCTAACTTATCAAGTGCAAAAAGCCAAAGAATTGCAAGATTCTCGCGCTGACAAAAAGCCAGTTATTTTGCCAATTCGCGTCGGTTTTTCCCTGACTGAACCTCTCAATCACGACTTGCGAGGCTATCTTTACCGCATCAAACAAAGGGAATGGCAAACAACCGCAGATACTCCTATTCTGATCGAAGAAATCATGAGTTTGTTAGCAGAAAGTGCCACCCCTATTAAAGATGAACCACCAGATTTAATCCCAAATCAAATATTAGAACTTACTAGCCATAACATCCCTTTACCCACAGCAGAACCGGAATTGCCGGGAGGACAAGTGGATGTCACTTCTCAATTTTATGTAGAACGTCCTCCCATCGAAGAAAGATGTTATCAAACTATTTTGCAGCCCAGCGCCTTAATTAGAATTAAAGCTCCCCGACAGATGGGAAAAACTTCTTTAATGGCCAGAATTTTGCACCACGCATCCTGTCAAGATTATCGCACAGTTCCGCTCACTTTTCAATTAGTTGATAAAAATGTATTTGCCAATCTTGATAAATTTCTCAAGTGGTTTTGTGCCTATGTAGGGCGAGAATTACACATACCCAATCAACTAGACGATTATTGGGATGAAATTTTTGGGAGCAAAGTTAACTGCAAAGATTACTTTGAAAAATATCTGTTGCCACAAATCGACACTCCTTTGGTGTTAGGATTAGACGAGATCGATCGCGTTTTTCAATATCCCGACATTGCCGAAGACTTTTTAGGACTGCTGCGGGCGTGGCACGAAGAATCGAAGCGGCGCGATATCTGGAAAAAACTGCGATTAATTGTAGTTCATTCCACGGAAGTTTATATCCCGATGAATATCAATCAATCGCCTTTCAACGTGGGATTACCTGTTGATTTGCCGGAATTCAACGCCGAACAAATCGAAGATTTAGCAGCCCGCCACAACTTGCATTGGTCTCATCAAGAAGTTGAAAAATTGATGGCACTTGTGGGCGGACATCCTTATCTGGTGCGAGTTGCATTATATCACTTTTCGCAGTCAGAATTAACTATGAATGAATTACAAGAAACTGCGATTGCCGAAGCGGGAATTTACAGCGACCATTTACGTCGCCAATTATGGAATTTGGAAGAATATCCAGACTTGGCCACGGGGATGAGAGAGATTGCAGTGGCAGATTCTCCAGTAAAATTAAAGGCCATGCAAGCCTTTAAATTAGATAGCTTGGGGTTAGTGAAATTACAGGGGAGTGAATGCGTCCCCCGGTGCGATTTGTATCGGCAATATTTTCGATCGCACTTAAGCGCGATCGGGTAATATTAAATGTGGGTTAACAATCTGGCTGAACAATCTCCTATGGAAATCGGCGATTTCAGCGGACTGGGAGGGAGACCGCAGGGGCGGTCTTTTGTTTTTAGGCTTCTAGAATTTGGCGAATTCGCCGTTCCAAACGTTCGAGGTCTAGTCCACCTTCATCGCGGCTAATTCGGCGCACGGTGACATTGACATTGCTCAAATCTGCCAGCAAATCTTGGAGGATTTCTTGTTGTTGGCGAGCTTGAGTAATTTCCCGTGGTTCTTGCACCAAATCGCGGACAATTGTGTCTTCAGCGCGGGAAGCAACGATTGGGTCTGCTTCGCCGTCTACGTGCACGAAAGTGCGCCGTCCGGGGCCGCGTTCTTCTTCGATGGGGATGACTGCTGTTACTCGGTCCGATCGCACATATTTGCCAAATCCTAGGTGGACTAAGACGGAAGATTGTATTTTCATGGATAGTAATATTTATTTGTAAGTTATCTATATTTTAGCTTTTACCATAGGATCTAACCACTAATATTAGAGTTAATTTTACTACAAGATATGTCGGCTTTCTCTCGGTTTTATCGTTGTCAAATCTCGGTAAAAATGTTAATCTGACTGACGGATGAGGGCTCAAAAAACCGGTTTATACTCTCCCGCCAGTCAGTCCTGTTCATTAAACTTCAGCAGGTTGTTTTTGCGATTCTAGCCAACGATCGTAAGCAGCTCGATCGCCTCCGAATGAATCAAGGGTGACAGGCGATCGCTGGTATTGTTTTAGTGGAGCATTTTCTATTGGCTTATAGGCGCAATAGCAGATACAAATTGAGTCAAATTCTGCGCCATAGGGGGCCGGAATTTCAGGGGTGTATTCGTGAACTTTCACAACTTCCCAGCCACTGTCTCTGAAATGAGTTGATGCAGTGGGAAACGTTGGGGCGATCGCACTTGGCATAACTACGCTTTCGGTTAAACGATAGCCCGCTGCTGGGGATGGCTTATCGCTAGAGTCATAATGTTCAGCTAATGTCCAAATCAATGACTTAACCGAGCCTACATTAGCTACTCGGTAAAAGCTTTCTCCAACTTTAGTTTCAGTGAGTGAACGGTATTTTTCCAGTTCACCTTTTTGGGCTCTGAAAATAATGTATTTACGCATCTCCTTTTCTCTCCTTCAGGTAATCACCTTGACTCAAGTCCATTGGCGACGGTGGAAACTCGCAATTTCCCTCAAAAATGCAATCAACGCTCAAAATAGAATTGCCAGTCTATTCTACATTTTTAAGCTGCCAACCGTATTTTTCTTCCATCTTAGTGCAAGCTTCTTCGCTTGTAGCTGCATGGCGTGTCTCGTTTGTTTCTTCATTATACCGAGGTTGTGACATAATTAATATGCTCCCTTGTTGGTTGTTTCAACATTTGGAGTAGTCGTCTTGTCCGAGTGTTACCGCAATCGGACATGGCGCTTTTCCCTACTTTATAGTATACAGCAGCCTATGTTTATAATTATGTGTGTCTAACAGTTGGCTTATGCGTTAACATAAAAATAGAGCGATTTGCGATTTTGAGATTTGAGCGTTACTCCCACGGAAAAACAGGAAAGCCTAAATGATCCCAATTAGTCTCGACTTAGTTATCAGCCTCTTGACGGCAATTCCCTTCGGCACCATCAAGGACAAGTTTCAGCGCAACGAAACAGTCATCAAACTATTAAAAAGATTTAACCTCGACCCCGATGCTCCGCCGGCAGATTTTAGCGGAGTTTATGTTTATACTTTAGTAGAGTACGGCGCTGGGAAACCCAAGCAGATTTTAGAACTATTTCGCCAAAAAGAGATTGAATCAGCATTTCGCAAAGCCTTTGAGTCCGATAGCCCAGCCATTTTAATTAAAGCAGGCGATGAATATCTGAATGAGAGTGCTTTAGGTAAAGAACTTCGAGATTTAGGGATTGACCCCAGACGGGAATTCATGGCATTTGCGGCCGTGTTTATGGAAGTAGCCAAGCGGACGCGGACGCTGGGTGATGTGATGGTGGGAAGTGCGATCGCCTCTTTGCAAAAACGCCTATCTATGGTAATGGATCGCATCGAACGCCTTCCCACCATAGAAGGAATTCGCACCGAATTTGCCAGGTTGGAAACCGAAGATGTTCCCGCACTTGCGGCCGCAGCATCAACTAATATTCAAAAGTCTCAAGCTTTCATTTTATCACAACAAGTTCGCGGTTGGTTTGAAACCTTAAGTTATAAGTTTGAAAAATATGAAATCTGGGAAGATAATTATTTTGAATGGATTATCAATGTTCCCGTCAGACGCAATCGGTACGATCGCATTTTAGTGCGCGGAATAGCCGGAGAAGCCGGACTCAGAGACATCTGTGCCTTGCGCGAATCGGTGAAAAAACAGCGCACCGATGAAGGCTGGTTAGTCACCGCCCGTCGCATCAGTAGCGCCGCGCGGGATGAAGTAAAGAAAGATGAAAATCGCGATTTAGCTTGCTATACTTTCGATGAATTGCTCGACCAAGATGCCGATTTTACCGCTTATCTGGATTGGCTAGAAACTGAAATTACCAGCCGGAAAATTAATACCAAATACGTGCCGCTAGCTTGTACAAAAGAAGAAATCGACCCCGATACCCAACGCAAGATAGGCGTGAGTCATTATGACGGGCGAAATGGCTGGATTGAAGGTTATATTGACCTGTGGTTGGATGACCCAGTAAAAGAACATATTTCAGTTTTAGGAGAATTTGGGACGGGGAAAACTTGGTTTGCGATGCACTATGCTTGGATGGCGCTGCAACGCTACAAAAAAGCTCAAAAGCGCGGCTTGCAACGTCCGAGGTTGCCGTTAGTAATTCCGCTCAGAGATTATGCCAAAGCAGTTAGTGTTGAGTCGCTATTTTCGGAGTTTTTCTTTCGGAAACACGAGATACCTTTGGCGGGTTATTCGGCTTTTGAACAGCTAAATCGCATGGGCAAGTTTCTGTTGATTTTCGATGGTTTTGATGAAATGGCCGCTAAGTGCGATCGGCAAGAAACCATCAACAACTTCTGGGAACTAGCAAAAGCCGTAGTTCCCGGCGCGAAAGTCATCTTAACTTGCCGCACAGAACACTTTCCTGAAGGCAAGGAAGGACGGGCATTGTTCAATGCCGAACTGCAAGCATCAACAACCATTTTAACAGGCGAAACTCCCCAATTTGAAGTCTTAGAATTACAGAAATTTAACGACGAACAAATTGGGCAAGCGCTGTCATTTCAAACAGAAGCTGCTACTGTCGAAAAAGTGATGGGAAACGCGCAATTATTGGATTTAGCGCGCCGCCCGGTGATGACCGAGTTAATTTTGGAAGCATTGCCCGATATTGAAGCTGGAAAACCAGTGGATATGTCGCGGATCTATCTGTATGCAGTGTGGCGGAAGATAGAGAGAGATATCAAAGCCGAACGGACGTTTACTTCGCTAGCGGATAAGCTTTATTTCTTGTGCGAACTGTCTTGGGAAATGCTGTCAACCAACCAAATGAGTCTGAATTATCGTGGTTTTCCCGATCGCATCCGCAGCCTGTTTGGTTCTGTCGTGCAAGAGGAAAAAGACTTAGACCACTGGCATTATGACATGATGGGTCAAACCATGCTGATTCGCAATGCCGATGGCGATTATACTCCGGCGCACCGTTCGCTGTTAGAGTTTTTTGTCGCTTATAAATTTGCAGCGGAATTGGGAGTTTTGGCACCAGATTTTACCGAATTAGTTGCGCCTGAACAGTCTTGTTTAGATCCTAATGCAGCGCCTCAAAAATATACTTGGTCTAATTATTGTCGATGGCAAGCCCAAAAGAGAAATAGTGGTGAACTTATCGCGCCTTTGCAGGGATTTACTGCTGAAGATTTAGGACAACTTCGTCAGAGTTTCGGACACGCGCCGCTGACAAAAGCAGTGATGGATTTGTTGTTACCTATGTTGAATGTTATTTCCCCCCCCTTGTTAAGGGGGGGCGAGGGGGATCGTGACGATGCCAATCACGAGAGAACCCCCGAATTCCTATTAGAGAGAGAGGATAGTGACGATGTTAGCCAGAAGAGATCCCCCCAACCCCCTTTAGAGAAGTCGCCCCTACTGGAAATTCTCGAAGCAACGCGGGGAAAAACTGAAAGTGAGGTAGGTTATGTGGGAGGGAATGCGGCGACGCTGTTGGTGAAAATCGATCGCACTGCGTTAGAAGAGAAAGACCTTTCTCGTGCAGTTATTTTAGGTGCCGATTTTACAAAGGCTATCCTGCGCCGCGTCAATTTTGCTGAAGCGAATTTGACTAATTCTATTTTTACGAAAATCTTCGGCAGTGTTCGATCGGTTATAGTTAGTC
This sequence comes from Oscillatoriales cyanobacterium, assembly GCA_004292745.1. Taxonomy (GTDB): domain Bacteria; phylum Cyanobacteriota; class Cyanobacteriia; order Cyanobacteriales; family Microcoleaceae; genus Microcoleus; species Microcoleus anatoxicus. The sequence goes on from RDXH01000018.1 coordinate 35,327, forward strand.
CAGATGGCCAACTGTTAGCTACAGGTGATAGTAATGGCGTAGTTCGCTTGTGGGAAGCTAGCAGTTGCAGAGAAATATTGACCTGTAAAGGACATACCAATGTGGTGGAGTCAGTCGCCTTCAGTCCTGACGGTGAGATACTTGCTAGCGGGAGTTATGACAAAACAATTAAGTTATGGAATGTTAAGACAGGTGAATGTTTAAAAGTTTTGCAGGGACATACCGAATCAGTAATGTCTGTCACCTTCCATCCTGATGGAAATATACTCGCTAGCGGGAGTTTCGATCGCACGATCGGGTTATGGGATATCCGCACGGGTGAATGCCTGCAAATGTTGCACGGTCATACTGAAAATGTGTTTTCAGTCGCTTTCCATCCTGCTGGTGAAATGTTTGCCAGTGGAAGCGGTGACAAAACAGTGAGACTGTGGAATGTCGGTACTGGTGAATGCTTGAAAATTTTGCACGGTCATACTAAAAACGTGTTTTCAGTTGCTTTCAATGCTGCTGGTGAAATACTTGCTACTGGCAGTGGCGACAAAAAAGTGAGGCTGTGGAATATCAACATTTTTGAATGTCTCAAAACTTTAGAGGGACATTTCGATCAAGTACGGTCAATAGCCTTTAGCCCAAATGGCGAGATACTTGCAAGTGGCAGTCACGATCGCACAGCAAAACTGTGGAATATCAACAGCGGTGAATGCTTGAATACTTTGCAAGGGCATAACGATCGAGTAGGGTCAGTCGCTTTCCATCCTGCTGGTGAAATACTTGTTAGCGGTAGTTATAATAAAACGCTAATGCTGTGGGCGATCGACAGCGGTGAATGCTTGAATACGCTGCAAGGGCATAGCACTCAAGTAAGGTCGATCGCCTTCAGTCCTAACGGTGAAATGTTTGCCAGCGCGGATGACGAACAAACAGTCAAGCTGTGGGATGTCATCCGCGGTAAGTGTCTTCAAATCTTGCACGGACATCTCGATCGGGTAAACTTAGTTGCCTTCAGTCCTTCGGGTCAAATACTTGCCAGCGCTAGTTATGACCAAACACTGAAACTGTGGGATATTCGCAGTGGTGAATGCCTTCATACTTTGCCAGAAGTAGGCAATGAAACACGATCGATCGCCTTTAGTCCTTCGGGTAAAATACTTGCTAGTGCAGGTCACGATCGAACGGTGAGGCTGTGGGATATCGGTACTGGCGAATGTCTCAAAACCTTGCCAGGGGTTAAAAGTTCAGTATCTTCTAGTGCCTTCAGTCCTTTGGGCGAGATATTTGCCAGTGCAGGTTTTGGCGGAACGGTGAGGCTGTGGGATATCCATACTGGTGAATGCCTCCACATCTTACAGGGGCATACGGGTTGGGCACCGGCGATCGCCTTTAGCCATAACGGTGAAATACTTGCTAGTGGCAGTGTCGATCGCACAATCAGATTGTCGGATGTCCGCAGTGGTCAATGCCTCCAAATCTTGCAGGGGCATACTGATTGGATACGTTCAGTTGCCTTTAGTTATTGTGGTGAAATAGTTGCTAGTGGCAGTGTCGATGGAACGGTAAGATTATGGGATATCCGTACAGGTGAATGTTTAAAAGTTTTGCAAGGTCATACCAGTAGAATTAACTCTATTGCCTTCAATTCAGATGATAATATTCTTGGTACTTGCAGTCGAAATGGCACAATTAGGCTTTGGGATGTTGAGACTGGTGAGTGCATCAAAATACTGAAAAGTGACAGACCTTATGAGGGGATGAATATCACAGGTGTTACGGGTTTAACGGAAGTTGAAAAAGCCACGATCAAAGCTTTAGGGGCTGTGAAAAATTAATCATCACCAAGGAGGAATTATGCAGTCAGCAATACGGATTACAACCAAAGTTCTTGCAGGAAATAAACTGGAAATTCAAGTGCCACCTGGATCTGTGGGTGAAGAGGTTGAAGTTTTTGTGATTATACCAGAAAAGCCTCAACGTGGGCGGCGTAAAGTGTTGGCATTGTTGTCAGAGATCCGCAGCCGTCATGTCTCTAGAACTGTTGAAGAAATTGACCGGGAACTAGAAGAAGAAAGAAACTCATGGGACAACTAAACTTACCATTTTCTGCTACAATATAATAGGAGCAAGTGGACGGTCAATCTAAAATATAAATTGAACCACCAGGAGGCAAAACAATGAATACTGCTAAATTATCGATCGCCGATGACTACCAGACAGTCATATTACCCAAAGAATTTCATTTTGCAGGAAATGAAGTGTATGTCAAAAAAATAGGAGATGTTCTTGTCCTAATCTCGAAAGAAAATCCTTGGAAAACTTTTTTCGATAGTTTAAATATGTTTTCTGACGACTTTATGCTAGTCAGGGATCAGCTTCCTTTGGAGACGAGAGAGGCTTTTGAATGAGATTTTTACTAGATACTAATATCTGCATATACATCATCAAGCGCAAACCACAAAAAGTATTCGAGAAATTCCAAACAATTGAAATTTTTGATATTGGCATTTCCTCTGTTACTATCGCCGAACTTGAGTATGGGGTTTACAAAAGTCAGCGTCAAGAGCAAAATCGGGCTGCACTCATTCAGTTGTTAATAACTTTACCAGTAGTTCCTTTCGATCAAAGAAGCACGCAAACTTATGGACAAATTAGAGCGGGATTAGAACGTCAAGGTATTGTCGTTGGCCCAATGGATTTGCTGATAGCTTCCCAAGCAATCAGTTTGGGGCTGACACTGGTAACGAATAATGTAAGAGAATTGTCGCGAATCCCAGGATTAACCTTAGAAAATTGGGTTGATTAACGATCGCATTTTCCGTTGCAGCGCAAAGCGTAAGGGAGAAGCATTCGGGCGACTATCTAATAGGAAAAACCCGAAAACTTATCCGATCGCAAATTCAGTCAATTTCCGCATCATCCCACACCAGACTAGCGTGTTGGGAGAGCAGATTTTGGATGTGTTGCCGATAAAGGTCTACATTTGCCATTGTGCAATCGCCTCCTGTTCCATATCACAAATGATTAAATGAATTTGATTTTGTTGAACTAAAGACTGAATAAACCCCATTGTCAAAAAGCTATCGTAGACATTTCCTGGTACTGCCAGGTATAAAATATGGTCATTTTCTTGTTTTTGTAAAGCTGCTCGATAACTAATGAATTGCCCCAAAGCTGTATAAAATTGGGATATTTTGGATGGCCCAGTAAAGCTTTTGATTTCAACTGCGATTTTCTGTCCATCTTTTTCGGCTGCAACCACCTTTTCGGCACCCAAGTCAATGTAAAGTTCTAAAGTTCCTGCTTGTAAATTATATGGATCGTGAGTAATCTGCCATCCATCTTTCTGGAGAGCGATTTTAACAACTTCATGGAAGGCATCTTTAGCAGACATAGCTTTACTGACTCGTTGCGTTTAGTATCTTGGATAGTTTTTGTGTTTTAAGTATAGCAACCACCAAGGCGCTTGCTATACAAAAGACACTATACCCCATGCCCAATTTAAGCTAATCTATTACTTTCACAAATAAAGATAAAATGCTATCTCAAATTTTTTACCTGCTGCGTTCCCGTGCTGATGGCAAATATCTCAGCGCTTGTCCCAACCCAGATTCAACCGTGAGTTTTCTGCTAATTTTCCGCGAAGACTATGACGCTTTGAGCTACCTTAACACCCACGCGGCCGATTTTGCCGATCGCTTCGGGGTCGAGTCAATTTCCAGCCCACAAATCAAAAAACTGCTCGAACGTTGGGGATTTCAGGGTGTAGGCATTGTTCAAGACCCCCTACAGCCAAATATTGAGTTTTTACTCACAAAAAATTGACAATTGACAACATTTGCGCTTAACCCTGTTTCTAGAAGAAATCGGGTTTTTTGGTGAAGTTTTCAGGCTATTCTTACACTCTGCCTGTATAGAGGTGTCCACCATATCTAGTGCAAAATGTGAAATTTGTCAAGCTTTAACCCTAAATCTGAATCCTGTTGTATATTCATAGTCTGTTGATATATTCCGACACGTCAGTACACAACCTATGGTTCGAGAATTAGAGCGATCGAGTGCCCGCGAGAAACGTCACCTGTCCGATTTCCCCGAAACAGGTATTTTTCAGGACGTACAGCCGTCGTACCGACACGGGAAGGGAGACTTGGGCCGATGTGTGCGATCGAACCGTCAAGGGCTTGGCATCGCTCGGAAACCTCACCTCCGAAGAAACACAACTCCTACACCGGATGCAAAACGAGCTCAAAACCCTCGCTTCCGGCCGCTGGCTGTGGGTGGGCGGTAGCAACTGGATTGAGCAACCAGAGAATTTTTCCGGCGCATATAATTGCTCCTCAACCAATATTCTCGACTGGCGGGCCTTTGGCTTGTTGATGGATTTGGCGATGATGGGCTGCGGCACCGGTGCAGTTTTGGAACCCAAATATATCAACCAATTGCCACAGATTAGCAACCGCTTAACTGTGACAATGCAAGGCGAAATCGGCTCTACACCAGCTCAATCTCGCCGTCAAGAAACCGAAGTAAAAATAGCTGAAAAAACCGCAACTATTTATGTCGGAGATTCCCGTCAAGGTTGGGTGAAATCCTATCAAGCTTTGCTGGAATTATCCACAGATGAAAGATTTGCAGGAGAAGTTCAAGTTTACATCGATTTGAGTGATGTCCGCCCCGTGGGAGAACCTTTAAAAGGTTTTGGCGGAGTCGCAAATCCAGTCAAATTGCCCGACCTTTATCAGCGTTGCTCAGCAATTTTGAATAAAGCTTTAGGGCGGCAGTTAAATTCAGTAGAATGCTGCGTATTAATTGATGAAGCTGCGGTGACAATTGTTGCTGGCAATATTAGGCGCAGCGCGGGAATTCGTCAGTTTGCTTTTGATGACGAACTAGGCGCAAATGCTAAAAACAATCTGTGGCAACAAGACGATCAAGGCAACTGGAAAATAGATCCAGAACGCGATGCTTTGAGAATGGCCAACCATACCCGTGTTTTCCATGCCAAACCGACATTAGAAGAATGTATTGATGCTGTTCGCAAACAGTATTATTCTGGTGAAGGAGCGATTCAATGGGCTGGTGAAGCTGTAGCTAGAGCTAACGTTGATTTACTTTCAACACCTAGTCTTAAAATTGAGTTCTTGAAAGCTTACGACGAAGGAAAAGCTAAACAGTGGTTGCAGGAACGTTAAACCCGTGTGGCGAGATAATTGGCTCTAATTTTCACTGTGTAAGTGGCGACACTCTGCTAATTACTAAAGACGGACTGCATAAAATAAAGGACGTTGTTGGAAGTGAAATAGAAATTTGGAATGGTCAAAGATGGAGCTCTGTCACACCATTTCAGACAGCGAGTGATACCAAGGTTGGACGACGCAAACTTTATCGTGTAAAGTTTGCTGATGGTACTTATCTGGATGCCACAGAATATCATCGTTTCTTTGTCAAGGATCGATTTGGTAAAGCTTACCAAGAAGTCCAAACCAAAGACTTGATGGATACAAGTCGATATAGCATTCATACTGAACCTTTTACAATTCAGTATGAAGATGGCATGAATATCGATGCAAGTTATGCTTACACTTTGGGTGTGGCTGTAGGAGATGGAACTACAGACAAAAATGACAATGCAAAAGTTCGACTTTACGAAGGCAAAATGGCATTGTCAGTAGCAGGAAATAAGTCGCCTGACAGAAACTATGACTATTTACCTGTTTTTACAGATGTAACTAACTTGAGCTTTTCTGGAGAATTTCTGAAAAGTTTGAAAGTTAACCCAGAAGCACTAAATGTAATTGCTAGCTGGAATCGGCAAGCAATTTTACATTTTATTGCTGGATTAGCCGATACGGACGGATCGAATACCCATAGTAATGGTATCAGAATTTATATTTCTGACCGCGATCGCGCTTTCAGAGTTCAGTTACTTTTGACCAAATGTGGTATTCGCTCATCGCTAAATCTTTGTGCTCATCAAGGATCAGTCACTAATTACGGTGTCCGAAGTCGGGATTTGTACTACTTGCAAATTACTGACTGTGGTGAAATTCCTTGTCAGCGGTTAGATGTGAGCAAAGGGACGAAGGCTAAACACAAAGGTAAATGGCAAGTTGTCAGAAGTGTCGAAGAATTACCAGGATTGCATGACACTTACTGTTTCAATGAACCAGAGTTTCATAAGGGAGTTTTCGGCAATACCCTAACTGGAAACTGTAATCTTTCTGAGGTTCACCTCAATCAAATTGACCCTTACAACTTCAAAGAACAAGAAGAAGCTTTCACCGCCGCAGGTTTATCTGTCGCCGTACTTCTCAATCACAAATTTAGCGAACCGCGCTATCAATACAGCCGCGAATTAGACCCGATTGTCGGCGTATCTTTCACGGGATTATTCGACTTCTTCGTTCATGCTTTTGGCGTTGAGTGGCTGCGCTGGTGGGTGGAAGGCCGCCCGCAAACCGACCAGGGTATGGCATTTAAACAGCGGGAAGAGGAGTATTTGACTGGTTGGCGAGAGGTTGTGAATCGGGTTGTATGGGATTATTGCGATCGCCATTCATTGAAACGCCCAAATCGCTGCACAACCGTTCAACCATCGGGTACAAAATCGCTGCTGACAGGTGCTTCCCCAGGCTGGCATCCCCCGAAATCGCAGCGTTTTATTCGCCGAATCACTTTCGGCAAAAACGACCCTGTAGCCCTCGCCTGCATCGACTACGGATACAACGTAATTCCATCTCAATCTGACAAAGATGAACATGGTAATTTGCTAAACAATCCCTTCGATGAACGCTGTACAGAATGGCTGGTAGAAATACCCGTTGCTGTCAGTTGGGCGGATTTACCCGGTGCTGATGAAATTGACATCAACAAATTCTCAGCGGCGGCACAGATGGACTTTTATATGCAAGTGCAAAAGTTCTACGTGCGACACAACACCAGCGCGACGATTGAGTTGCGGGAAAATGAAGTTGAAAGTTTGGGAACGCGGATTTACGAAGCTATTCGCGATGACGAAGGCTACATTTCCGCCGCACTTTTGTCTCGGTTTGATGCCCTAGAAACTTTCCCACGTTTGCCTTTTGAACCGATTGAAAAGGCAACTTATGAGACGATGTTGAAAGAGGTTTTAGCACGTCGTGAAAGTGAGGTGTTTCACCTAGCTTTGAGTCGTTATGACATGGGTGAAATGATGGATTCGGGGCCTGCGGGATGTGATTCTGATAAGTGTTTGATGCCAGAGACTAAGGCTATGTAATAGCGTTTAATTCAAATCCCCCAAATGGGGGATTTTTTTATGTTTAAGATATTAGACATCTCCCAAAAAGCCAGTCTTGAACAGGCAAGATGCCTGTTCTACAATAATGATTGGAGAGATCTATTATATCAATTCCGGTTGTATCGGAATGATCAAACCGCGAAGACGCGAAGAGCGCAAAGGAAGAACAGCATCTTCTTCTTTCTCTTCCTTCGCGTCCTTTGCGCCTTCGCGGTTCATTTAATCTTAGATCAAATCCGGCTATAAAAGAGTAATCTAACATCTATAATCTACAATCTAAAATGCCATGAATTCAGAAACATTGCGTATCTTTAAACGCCAATCTCCCGTGAATGTGCTCGGCCCTGGAAAACAAGCAGTGATTTGGGTACAAGGCTGTCGGTTTGCTTGTCCAAGTTGTATTGTGCCGGATTCTTGGGATGAGAATTCAGGAGATTTGGTAACAGTCACAGAGTTAGTAGATTGGGTGCTAGCAGTACCGGGAATTGAAGGTGTTACTTTCTCTGGTGGTGAGCCGATGCTGCAAGCAGAAGCCTTATCCAATTTAGTAGATAAGCTGCGCGATCGCACTAATTTAGGTGTAATGTGTTACACTGGTTATCGGCTAGAGCACTTAGAGCAACAGGGCACAGCAGCCCAGCAAACATTGTTGCAAAAAATAGATTTACTGATCGATGGACTTTACATCGAAAAACTGCACGGAGATTTACTCTGGCGGGGTTCAGCAAATCAGCGACTATTGCCTTTGACAGAGCGTTATCGCAGCTTGATTACTGCTCTATTGTCTGATGCAGATACATCCGCAGGGCTGGAATTTTTTATGGGATTAGCAGGAGAAATCTCTTTTGTGGGAGTGCCAAATAAACCGGGTTTTAGCCAAGAGTTTGAAGCTCGAATGTTAAAGCGCGGAGTGATTGTGGAGCCAATTAAGGAAGATTAATTCCGAAGTTAACTCGGCGGTTGAAACCGCGTCTACACGAACGAAGTCTGCCTCCGCAGACTAAGAGATTATGATATCCAAATCCCATTAATAAGGAGAAAAAACTGATGAGTAGCAGCCCCAAATATTCCCAAGCTCAGTTAGAAAGAGAAAGACGAGAAAGATTAGAACAAGAACGTGAGCGCAAAGCCGCAGAAGAAGCACGAATTCGAGCCGCCGCCGCCGAACGAGAACGCCTTCAACGTTTAGAAACTCTCAGAAATCAGTCGATCGCCCAAACTCAAGCCACGATCGCCAAAATACAACAAAAATCACCAGAAATCTACCCACAGGATAGCTCAGAACTCGCAAAACGCGGTCAAAATCTCCTAAATAGCCTCCGGGGAGTTACAACCGAATATCAACTGCAAAACACTATCCAAGAATTGCCCAAAATCGAACAAGAACTCGATCGCGCAATTAGTCGCAAACGCCGGGATGACGAAGAGAAAAAACGCAAAGCCGAACTAGAAAAACAGCAATTTGAGCTCGAAGAACTAGAACGGGAAATAGCCCAAATCCCCCAAACAGACGCGATTAAATTCGATCGCGCCGGCCGCACAGCAGCCCAAACAGCGCTGAAAGCTCTCAGAAGCGCGATCGCCTCCGGGAACCCCCAAACCGCGCGATCGCCCTTAAACACTGCCACAGCAGCAGTAGAACAGCATATCGCATCCGTAGCCCGCAACCGAGCCCAATGGCAACAACAGAAAGCAGCAGCCGAACAAGCCCTTGGCGAACTGGAAGCCCTGATTATTGGTTTAAAAGCCGACCCCGTAGCCAAGCGGTGGCAAATACATTTAATCGATGAATTAGCCACCCAATTGCAAACAGGAATTGCAGCCATAGAAGCAGAACAATTTGACAAACCCGCCCTGATTCTAGCAGCAGCAAAAACCCAAGAACAAGAAATCATCGCAACAGCAAATGCAGCCCAAATCCAAGCCGACCAGCGAGATTACATAGCCAAAAGTATCGCTGAAACCTTAGCAGAAATGGGCTTTTTTGTCAACGAACCTCAACTAGAATATCCCGACCATCCCAAGACATCGTTAATACTTAAAGCTGCTACTAATTCAGGTAAAGGAATTAGTATCAGCGTACCAGTAGAAGGCGAAGTTTTGTACGACGTCGATGGCTATTCCAAAACCACCGAAGCGGCCGTTGGAGGAGGAACAGCCGCTGTTTGTGACGAAGCAGAAAAGGTATTGACAGAAATGCACGATCGCCTCGGAGCAGAATTCGGCATCAACATGAGCGAAGTCACCTGGGAAGGAAAAGACCCCGATCGGGAACTAATAGAAGCCGACGAACTACCCAACAACGACCAACAACAGAACCGCACCGGAAACTAACTCTTGATGACTCGGCGGTTGAAACGCGCCGGGTGGAAACCTAACCCTTTATGACTCGGCGGTTGAAACCGCGTCTATACAAACAAAGTCGGCCTACGCCGACTGATTTAAGGGGGCCGCGAACCCCGATTTGGTATTAGTCCGCGCAGGCGGACTTCGTTCGTGTAGACGCGGTTTCAACCGCCGGGTTTTCAACCGCCGGGTTTCAAAATCTAAAATCCAAAATCTAAAATCTAAAATCAAATGAACATCACATCATCACGCTGGATACAAGAATTTGAAAAACAACTATACCGCCGCCAACACATAGTTTTATACGGCAATATAGACGACCAATTTCTCTGGCGCAGCAGCTATCAAGGAATTCACGAATTCCTCACCAACTACTTCCAAGACCTCAACTTCCAGGTAATAGTCCGCTACGACTCCATAGACGGATTCACCTTTGCTCGACCCGAAATGAGCGATCGCTTTGAACAAATAACCCGCGCCGCCGCCACCCGCATCAGCCCCCAATTACAGCCCCAGCCCGCCCCCACAGCCCCAGCAGCACCCGCAAACCCAATGGATCCACCCCCCCGTGGCAATCCCGGAGCAGTGGGCCCCAGAATGAACACCAGAGTCTCCCTAGAAGACGCCTTCGGGAACCTGCGAGCCCTCGTCTCCCAAACTGCAAACCCAGCCGCAGCCGTGGTCGATTTAGCAGATATGATCACCTCAGACGCCAGTCGCTACAGTGGCGAAGAGCGAAACGCCCTAGTATTGCTGAAAAAAAGCACCCTAGAAGCATCCCTGATCCGGGAAGGCGATTTAGCCGGCTGTCGCAACACCCTAGTCATCCTGGCTAGAGATTTGCAGCGAGTCCCGGAATGGGTGTACCACAACAATCCCACCGTCACGCTGCTCCAAGTATCCCGGCCCAACAAGGATGAACGACGGCTGTTTGCTCAACGGTTCCTCACAGGTTTCTATGGGGGCGATCGCATAAACAACAAACCCAGCGCCCCAGGAACACCCTCAGAACTCGACAACCTCGCCGAAGAATTTGCCGAACTCACCGACAACTTCCGCGCCCTAGAACTAGATGCGCTGCGGGCCACATCCTGGCGCGATCGCATCTCAGTCAAACCCAAAGAAATGTGGCGGCTCATCGACTTCTACAAATTCGGGGTGCGAGATGACCCCTGGGAGCGCATGGGAGCCGAAAAGGTTTTGCAAGCCAAAACCGAGCTTCCACGCACCGTCATCGGGCAACCAAGGGCCGTACAAGCCGTAACTACCATGCTGACTACCGCCAGAATCGGACTGACGATCGGCGGGAGCAGCGGGCGGAGTGGTAAACCAAAAGGTATTTTCTTTTTTGTTGGGCCCACGGGAGTCGGAAAAACCGAATTAGCCAAAGCCATGACCAAATTAGTATTTGGGGACGAAAAAGCCTTCGCCCGGTTTGATATGTCAGAATACAAAGAAGAACACGCGGCGGAAAAATTAGCCGGAGCTCCTCCCGGTTTTGTGGGTTACGAAGAAGGGGGACAATTAACCAACCGAGTCATGGAAAACCCCCACAGTATATTGTTGTTTGATGAAATAGAAAAAGCTCACCCCAAAGTATTGGATAAATTCCTGCAAATCCTGGAAGACGGGCGACTCACCGACGGAAAAGGACAGACAGCATATTTCAACCAAACAGCAATTATTTTCACCAGCAACATCGGCGCATCGGATATCACTGATCCTCAAACCGGGAATATTGTCCGGCGAGGTATAATGAACCAAGTAAAAGCCGGAAACGCCAGTGATTTTTCTTGGGAGCAAGTAGAAAACCACTTCCGCGCCGAAGTAGATTGGCATTTCACCAGCCGCATCGGTCGCGCCGAACTGCTGAACCGTTTAGGAGATAATATAGTAGTATTCGACTTGCTGCGGCCAGATTTCGTAGAAGCAATCGGCGACAAATTTTTAAAACAGTTGTCCGAATGCGCCCTAGAAAAATATCGACTCACCCTGAAAATCTTGCCATCAACGCTCAATGTTTTGAGGCAAAAAATGGAACGGGGAGACAATTTACTCTTTGGAGGGAGGCGAATAAAATCACTTTTAGAAACCCTAGTCGAACGGCCATTAAATAGCTGGATATTCGAGAACATTCCAGACACAAACAAATTGGCTGGACAAACCCTAGAAATTGGCATCAACAACGATGAAACCATCGAGGTAAGAGAAATATAAAACCCCAAAAAACTTCTAACTCCCCCCCTTAGCAAGGGGGGGCTGGGGGGGGGTTAAAATACTCAGCAACCAACAAAAAACCCCAAAAAACTTCTAACTCCCCCCCTTACCAAGGGGGGGCTGGGGGGGGTTAAAATACTCAGCAACCAACAAAAAACCCCTATACAACAATGACAAAACTTTACAACAAAAGCTCAGAAAAATTTAAGCGGCAGAAGCTTCGCAGAGAAATGACAGAAGCTGAAAAGGAACTATGGAAACGAATCAGAAACAGACAGCTTGAGAATTGTAAATTTCGCAGACAATACAGTGTAGCAGCATTTGCGATAGACTTTTATTCACCAGAAATCAAGTTAGCATTGGAAATTGATGGTGACAGCCATTTTGTAGAGGGCGCTGTAGAATATGATGCAGAAAGGCAAGAATTTATTGAGTCGGCAAGGATTAAATTTTTGCGGTTTACTAATGATGATATTTATTACAATTTGGATGGGGTTTTAGAGGTGATTGTGGAGGGGATTAAATCGTTGAGAACATCGGGTGTTTTACCCCCCCCAGCCCCCCCTTGCTAAGGGGGGGAGCAAGAGTTACAGTCCTCCCTTGCTAAGGGGGGGAGCAAGAGTTACAGTCCTCCCTTGCTAAGGGGGGG
>RDXH01000368.1 GCA_004292745.1 Oscillatoriales cyanobacterium
GTCTCAAAGAAGTCAGTAGAGGTGCTTTGTTAACGCCTTTGAAAGTCCCTTTGTGGTCTTAATCAAGAATCCCCCCGATTCATCGGTGGGGAGTATCAATACCCACCAGGTTTGCAATGAGGACTTTAGTGCTTCTGACAGCAAGTTTTTGTGAACAACTAAGTAGAAGGAAGAAGGAAGAAGGAAGAAGAACCCCCCCTGCCCCCCCCCAAGGGGGGAAGGAAGAAGGAAGAAGGAAGAAGGAAGAAGATAGAGGTGAACAATGCTCATACAGCAAGCTTTTTAGCCACCTGTATCTTACGTTTAATTAGATGGATTTACTTACTTGGATTTAGCCGGTGCAGAACTTGGCTTAGCCTGGGCCGCATTCGCTTTTGGTGGCGCAGCATTCGGTTTCGACTCAGCCTTCTGATTTACTGTTTTACCAGTCACTTTCTTGGTCAAAACTTCCAAAGCTTTTGCATACTGCGGATCTGCCTTCGTACCGATTTTATCCCGATCGCGCCTCAATTCCTCTTTTTGAGCTTCGGTGAGTTCAATTTTCACATCCGGTTCAATGCCCAAGTGGTTGATATCCCGCCCACTGGGAGTAAAATATTTAGCGATGGTAACAGCTAAACCCGAACCATTTCCCACACCACGTACCGACTGCACTAAACCTTTCCCAAAGGTCTTTGTTCCCACCAAAACCGCCCGTTTGTTGTCCTGCAAAGCACCCGAAAGAATCTCGCTAGCACTAGCAGAACCCCCGTCTACCAGTATCACTAAAGCTTTGTCAGTAATCGCTTTTTTATTGGCAGTTTGTCTATCCGTCTCGCCGATTCGATCGACCGTAGAGACGATCGTACCTTCTTGGAGCCACATCCGAGCAATCTCAATACTCCCATACAACAACCCGCCCGGATTGGAACGCAGATCTAAAATATAGCCTGTCACTTTTTTCTTTTCCAAATCCTGAAGGGCCGATCGCATTTCCGATGCCGCATTTGCACTAAACTGATTCAGGCGAATATAGCCGATTTCACCCATCGGACTTTTCTGCACCGAATGACGCACCGGATGAATTTCAATCTTCGCCCGTTTCAGCTTAAATTGTATTTCCTTATTATTGCGGATAATAGTCAGTGTCACCTCAGTGTTAACCTGACCGCGAATCAAATTTACCGCTTGATTCGTGTCCATCCCCTCGGTGTTCTTACCATCTATTTTACTAATAATATCTTTTGCTTGAATCCCCGCTTTAAAAGCCGGACTATCCTCAATGGGCGAAATCACCACTAATTTCTTAGTTTTCTCATCCTGAGTCAACTGAATACCCACTCCTGTTAATTCTCCAGAAGTGTCAACCTGCATATTTTTGAACTCTTGCGGGTTCATAAACCTAGTATAAGGATCGTCTAGCTTTTTGAGCATTTCCCGCACTGCCTTATAAGCATCCTCATCACTGCTATAGGTCCGGTTCAAATAATCCTTTCGTACTGCTTTCCAGTCAACCTGATTAAAAGTACCATCCACATAACTTTTGTCAATAATCTGCCAAACTTCATCAACCAACTCTTTGGGACTACCCCTAAAAGAAGCCAGAGATTTAGAACTGCAACCAGTGTTGACAAGAGTTACAGCAGTCAGTACCACCGCTGCTGCACTTAGAACAAGCCCTCGTTTTGTGATAACCATTTGTCTGACGCGCCGGAGGTGAAGAGTT
>RDXH01000179.1 GCA_004292745.1 Oscillatoriales cyanobacterium
GTTTGTGTAGTCGCGGTTGAAACCGCCGGAATTTCCAAATTTTTTGTTAGTTAGTCCACGGAGGTGGACTTGGTTTGTGTAGTCGCGGTTTCAACCGCCGGAATTTCCTTTGTTTGTGTAGCCGCGGTTTCAACCGCCAAATAATCTGGCATCTTCCTCAAATTTTTAACCACTTTAGGGCGTTTAAAAATCAAACTATTCTGGTCATACTTCGAGTCATGACGGAGAGCCACAAGTTCCCAGCCCTCATCCCCCAATTCATTAATAAATAAATGTAAAAATCCTTGTTTCCACTCTCGTTGTTCATCACCATTGACATATAAACTAATCAATTTATTGCCAAAAGGATACATATTAGCATCCACCAATAAATACTCCCACTTCTGCATAGCATTCCTGTATTTAGTCATTCAACCAATAACAAATTCCTACCAATTACTGCACCGCAATTCTAGCCAAAGAAGCACCCCGATAATAGTGCAGCAAAATCTGCTGGTAGCCATATCCCTGCCTTGCCAAATTGTACGCGCCCCACTGACTCATGCCCACAGCATGACCGAAACCTTTACCAGCAATTTGAAACCCCGTCGGAGGCTTACCGCTATTTCTGCCACTAAAAATCCCCCCATACTGAGGAATCACCGTAAAGCGAGTGCTCCTCAAATTCAGCACCCGACGCAGATCCGCACCAGTCATCACCCTAGAACCGCCATCTCCGACTACTTTCATCGTAATCACGCTACCATAGGCTGTCGTGCGTTCAGGCTTCATGGAGATCACATTACCAACGCCAGAAATCCGACTGCTGATTTGAGCCTGTGTAAAATTTTCTTTCCACTGGTAAACCGGTGCCCCTTGGTCAAAATCGGGAACAGCCCGCAGATAAGGCAACGCTTCTGTCCAAACATCCTCAACATTCTCAGTATGTCCCCCAGAAGCAGAGTGGAATACCGCTAAAATAATTTGACTGTTGTAGGTAAGAACTTGACTCGTGGTGGCATCCACGGCAGAGTAAGTACCCGAAGATTCTGTTTGCAGTCCTTTATAAACCTGGGAAAATTGAGTCGCATCTACATCGTAAAGGTCGGTTTCGCTTTTGAGGCGCTGGTGGATAGCGTAGGAACGGGCGGCGACGGCTTGGGCTTTCAAAGCCTCAACAGGCCAATTGCCACTCATTTCAGCGCCGAGAACGCTGTAGAGATACTGTTCGATATCAACGTAATTGACGGCAGTTAAGCCATTTTTTTGCGGAGTCACAAGAGTGCGTCCCCGATACCATCGATCGCCAATCCAAACATAACCGTTCCCCGTCGGCTCGATCCAAATTTGATTGGCAGCCCAGGAGCCAATGGTCACTTTTCCCGATCGAAATTGAGCAGACAAAGCACTGTTTGCCGTCAACTCACCCAAATTACGGCCACTACCATCCCGGATTGCAGCCTTAGTGGAACTGCCAACTCTTACCTGACTTGCCCCGTCTTGGATTGCCACTCGCAAGATCAACGCCGCCTGTGCTGGGGCTACCATTACCAGCCAAAACAACAGCGAAATCCAAAAATAGCGTTTTCCTAATGTCGAAACAAAGGAAGCAAAGAACACTCCTGGCTGCATTTGATAATTTTCCTCCTGTTATGTACAAAATTTAAAGTTCGAGATGGTTCGGTTCGGGAAAAAGCAAGGGAATAGCAGAAAGAAAACGTTAGAATTGGGTTTAACACTCTCTGCGCGCGTCAAAAATGATTTGAGCGAGTAGATCCTCCCAGGAACACAGGGGTGTTTCATTCTTTGTAGGGGCAATCCCTCGTGAAGAGCCCCAATGCCTGAAATGACGGAAAATTGTCGGTGGGGGCGGGTAGGCACGCACCATCCACTACCCCTACAAAACGATGATTTATCTGAGAATGAAACAGCCCTGCCCAGGAACAGCGATTTATCCCAATTCCTGTCGATCGGCATTTCCTGAAAGTCGGATTAGCCGCACTCTGGATATATGTAACATATTTTTTAACTTTAAATTGAGGTGATTTGACTCTTGCAGATTACATTTCTCGGAACTAGCTCAGGCGTACCCACGCGATCGCGCAACGTTTCCAGCATCGCCCTCCGCTTGCCCCAGCGAGCAGAACTCTGGCTATTTGACTGCGGCGAAGGAACCCAGCACCAATTCCTCCGCAGCGAGCTCAAAGTCAGCCAACTCACCCGCATTTTCATCACCCACCTACACGGCGACCACATTTTCGGCTTAATGGGTTTGCTGGCTAGCTGCGGTTTAGCGGGCAATGTCAAGCGCATCGATATTTACGGGCCTCCGGGACTTGAAGAATATTTGCAAGCTGGAGTTCGCTATTCCCAAACCCACTTTTCATACCCAGTGAAAGTCCACAAAAGTCATCCAGGAGTCATCTATGAAGATGACGAATATATTGTGAGTTGCGGCCCTTTGAAGCATCGAGTTACTGCATTTGGCTATCGCATAACCGAGAAAGACCGTCCCGGACATTTTGATGTCGAAAAAGCGAAGGCAGTTGGTATTCCTTCCGGGCCTGTTTACGGTCAATTAAAACAAGGAAAAACAATCAAGTTATCGGATGGGCGGGAGTTTAAAGGCACTGATTTTTGTGGGCCCGATCAAATCGGTAGGAAATTTGTGTATTGTACCGACACAGTTTATTGTGACGGTGCTGTGGAATTAGCCAAGGATGCGGACTTGTTAGTGCATGAAGCTACTTTTGCTCATCAAGATGCTCAAATGGCCTTCGATCGCCTCCATTCAACTTCGACAATGGCTGCTCAAGTGGCTTTGAGTGCTGGGGCGAAACAGCTAATTATGACCCATTTTAGTCCCCGTTACGCTCCGGGAAATCCCATCGTCCTAGATGATTTGCTCAAGGAAGCCCAGGCTATTTTTCCGAATACAAAAATGGCCTATGACTTTTTGACCTACGAAGTACCCAGACCAGTTTCCAACTAGACGGGAACTCAGCATAATCTGGGAGAACCTGGAATCATCTATCTCAGGACTTATGCACTCCAAGCAAAGAAACCGGGTTTTTTACGGAATCTGCCGATGAAAACCCAATATTTTCGTAAAAAAACCCGGTTTCTGAACCCCCTACTCAGCCAAATTGCCAATATTCAACTCACCGAGACGCTTCAAAATACTCAGTACGCTGTACAACTCGTTCCCTGGATTAAAAAGGTAAAACTTCCGAGAAAAAGCATACTGTGTTGTTTCTCGCTTAACTAATTTGACAAATAGAAAATCTGCCCCATTCATTAACAATCCGTAAGTAGGTCGATCGCTATTGAGATTAGCTAACATATACGCCAGCAACTGCGGAATCCCTACTTCCAAAGAAAACGCCACTTGCTTGGATTCGATAACCACTACCCAAAACTCCTGAAACAAAGCCAACACATCTAACTGTCCCCTGACAATCATTCCTTCATCTTCGTCAACGATTTCTACAGACTTTTCTGAAGTAACATGAAAAGGAGCAAGATAAAAATCAGCTAAATCCAAAAACGGAGACAGCACTACCATTTTGACGGTATTTTCTAGCATTGGCGGACGAGCAAGCAAATTCCTGTAACTTGCTTTCACTCTGTCTAATCGTTGTTTTTCAGCATCACTGATTTCTGGCAAATCATCTTGCCACTCGCGAAAGAATTGGTCATCTTCAATCCACTCAATTTTGAAGTTGGTTTCCAAATCGTTCAGCGCAATATTGCGAGCTTGAATTGTTTGTACCATCGTTTTACACTAAGTTTAAAGTCTGTACAGATTGTGCAGTAAGGTGGCAACTGCCACCTTACAAATGGATTGTTGACCTAATTACTGCCTCTATTAACTCTTGCTTTCCAACGCATCAACTCTCTTTTCCAGTTCTAGTATCCTCTGAATCATGGGTACACCTTCGACAGAATCTAGGTATTTAGCTAGGGCGCTAACTATGACATCAGTTTGAGATATGCCCGTTTGCTGAACATATCTTTTGAGCTTGCTAAAAAGACTAGGAGGAACTCTAACAGCTATTTGAGATTTTTTACTAGGAGGTAGACCCTTGAGTTTGGGTTCTACACTTAATGGTTCCACCGCTTCTACTGGGTAATCTACTTTGTAAACTTCAGGGTCTTTTTCACGAATTGTGAAAATTCGTCTGTTAAAATACTCGTGATTTCCTTCAGTAAAAGTAGGGGTAGCACCATCTTTTAATTCTGCATATCCCAACACAATTTGACCTTCTTCCTGAAGCTCTGAAAGACGTTTTTTAGAGACCCCTTTTCTGCTACAAAAATCTACTTCGCTCTCTCGCACCCAAGGCATTTTATTGATATCTACAAGCCAGACAATTTTAGCTTCGTGCGCTAACGTCTCGTCTCTGACAAAACCGCCCATAATCTTTACCTCTATGTCGATGATAACCAGATTATAGCACGAATGGCAAATATGGCAACGCCATGACAAAACTGCGCCAAAAATAACTAAGAGCATCCCCGCACCCCTCACCTCACCCGCGCCATTCCCAAAAAAATGTAACGAGTTGTAAAGTATAATTAAACCGAAGCGAACACAGAGGCCAAGTAGTATCAAATGCGAGTTGCGATCGCCGGAGCAGGCTTAGCAGGACTTTCCTGCGCTAAATATCTTACCGACGCGGGCCACACCCCCATAGTCCTAGAAAGTCGAGACGTACTCGGCGGCAAAGTAGCCGCGTGGAAAGATGCAGACGGCGACTGGTACGAAACCGGCCTTCACATCTTCTTCGGGGCATACCCCAATATGCTCCAACTCTTCAAAGAACTTGATATTGAAGACAGGCTGCAATGGAAACAGCACAGCATGATTTTCAATCAACCAGAAACCCCCGGAACCTATTCCCGGTTTGACTTTCCCGACATCCCCGCCCCCTTCAACGGCGTAGCAGCCATCCTGGGCAACAACGATATGCTCACCTGGCCCGAAAAAATCAGCTTTGGCATCGGCTTAATTCCGGCGATGCTTCAGGGCCAAAAATACGTCGAAGCAATGGACAAATACTCCTTTTCCGAGTGGCTGAAAAAGCAAAACGTCCCCCCCAGAGTCGAAAAAGAAGTATTCATCGCCATGTCCAAGGCGCTCAACTTCATCGATCCCCACGAAATATCCGCAACCATACTGCTGACAGCCCTCAACCGCTTCTTGCAAGAGAAAAATGGCTCGAAAATGGCCTTTTTAGACGGTTCCCCCACGGAGAGGTTGTGTCAGCCAATGGTAGACTACATAACTGAGCGCGGTGGCGAAGTCCGGCTGAATGCACCAATCGGGGAGTTTTTGCTCAACGATGACAACACCGTGCGCGGCTTCCAGATTCGCGGGGTAAAAGGGGCAGAGTCCGAAATTCTGACAGCCGATATCTACGTTTCTGCCATGCCCGTAGACCCCCTGAAGCTGATGATGCCGGAACCTTGGGGCAAAATGGACTATTTCAAACAGCTCGAAGGCTTAGAGGGAGTACCCGTAATCAATGTACACTTGTGGTTCGATCGCAAATTAACCGACATCGATCACTTGCTGTTCTCGCGATCGCCCTTACTAAGCGTCTACGCCGACATGAGCAACACCTGCCGCGAATATGCCAACCCAGACAAATCAATGCTGGAACTGGTTTTAGCACCGGCCAAAGACTGGATCGGCAAATCTGACGAAGATATCGTCGCAGCCACAATGGTCGAGTTAGAAAAACTCTTTCCCGATCAAATCCCAGCACCCGCTAAACTGCTCAAATATCACGTAGTCAAAACCCCTCGTTCCGTCTACAAAGCCACCCCCGGCCGCCAGGATTGCCGTCCCTCACAAACAACTCCCATTAGCAATTTCTATCTAACGGGGGATTATACAATGCAGCGTTATCTTGCGAGCATGGAAGGTGCCGTGCTTTCTGGTAAGCTGACAGCGCAGGCTATTTCAACGGCAAATAAAAAATGAAAAATTAAGAATTTTTCATAAAGACGTAAAAGAATCTCCCGTTTTCTAGACGGGGGAGTGTCAGTTCTAATCTTTAAATTTCTTATTCTCGGATGCTGCAACTGTCAAAACTCCAGTGCATGAGAACTCTGGCCTCTGTGGATGAATCCTACGAACTGTGCCGCCAAGTCACGGCGAGTTATGCCAAAAATTTTTATTTAGGCACTCAACTCATGCCCGAAGCTAAGCGTCGGGCTATCTGGGCGATTTACGTCTGGTGCCGCCGCACCGACGAACTCGTAGACGGGCCTGGTTCTGAGGCAACGACCCCTGAAACCCTAAATTTGTGGGAAAAACGTCTAGAATCTGTGTTTGCGGGCCATCCCCACGATGATTATGACGTGGCTTTGGTGGATACGCTGTCTCGTTTCCCGATCGACATTCAGCCGTTTCGAGAGATGATTGCGGGTCAACAAATGGACTTGTACCGCAGCCGCTACGAAACTTTTGAAGAGCTCAATCTTTACTGTTACCGAGTAGCGGGTACTGTCGGGATGATGTCAATGTCTGTCATGGGCGTGGACGAATCGAACTCCGCTGCTAGCTGGAATTGGCACTGGGGAAACAAAATTCCCAAAGAAGAAGCCATCTCCCTCGGTATTGCTAAGCAGTTAACTAACATTCTGCGCGATGTCGGAGAAGACGCCCGTCGAGGCCGCATTTACATTCCCTTAGAAGACTTAGCGCTGTTTAACTATACTGAAGAAGATTTATTCAACGGTGTAATTGACAACCGCTGGCGGGAATTAATGAAGTTTCAAATTCAGCGAGCTCGCAAATTGTACGCCAGCGCCGAACCCGGCATTAAAGTGCTCAGTCCCGATATCCGCTGGACTGTGTGGGCTGCTACCATGCTCTATAGCAGAATCTTAAATGCGATCGAACGCAATCAGTACGATGTGTTCCAGAAGCGGGCCTACGTTACCAATTTTCAGAAATTGCAGTGTCTCCCCGCCGCTTGGCTGAAATCCAAAATTCTTTAGCCCAATGATAGTGCTGATATCTTAGTCCCACTCTGCTGGGACTTTGTTTGTGCAGTATCAGAATTTTATTCGGCGGGTTCAACTGCTGTTTTCTGGAATTTTGCTTCTAAATTTTGAATTTGTTCCCGACGCGCTTCTACTTCAATCAAACGACGAGATAATTCTTGACTTTGCAAAGTCAGAGATTGCCGCCATTCTTCTGCTTTCTCGGCTTCTAGCTGCAAAAATTCAAGTGTAATACCATTTTTGAGATACTTATCAACTAATTCCACTACCCAATTAGTAGCGGATCGCAGATTCACAATTTCGCTATTTTCCCCAATATCTGCTAATACTAAAACACCTTCATTCAAGATATTACCTACAAAATTATTGGACACCTCAGCAAAAATTTTAGGTAACGTCAATACCTTTTGTTCAGAAAGAATCGCCCAACTATCATCAGCATTTTGACAAGCCAACAATTCCAGAGAGGCTTCGCCTAAAACTTCCTGATTTTTTACTTGAGCTAAATATAGCATGACGGTTATTAGTTAGGGGTTATTCGTTATTGGTTACTTGTTTGATTTACGATCTGGTACGGGCGGGTTTTACCAACAATCTCTGCCCAAAACTAAATATCTCAAAAACCCGCCCCGGCCCTTCGGGTTAACATCTGCCAAAAAGCCTGTGAAGAACAAGCCAGAGGGCCTGTTCCACAATAATTATGGGAGATATCGATTAGAATAACTTAAGGCGATCGCGCAAAATTTCCGCCTGTTTTTCGGCCTCCGCCAAACCATCCCGCGCCACCAGAACAACTTGTGGATCGGCCTTTTCCACAAACTTCTGATTACTCAAACGCGCCGAAGTATGCTTAATTTCCCCTTCTATCTTAGCCAACTTTTTCTCTAACTTAGCACGCAAAGCCACCAAATCCACAACTCCTGCCAAAGGAATCAATACTTGTACAGTACCCACAACTCCAGCAATTGACCCGCCCTGGCCTCCCTTACCAAGGGGGGGATTAAGGGGGGGTTCTGCATCCAAACTAGCAGCAATCGTCAGATTTTCCACCCTGGCCAAATCCTGAATGTAGATAGCGCAATCTGAGAGAATCTGGCGTTCTTTAGCGCTTTCACTTTGCAAAATCGCCGTCACCTTAACTCCAGGCTTGATATCAGTATCAGCCCGCAAATTCCGAATAGTCCGAATCGTACCAAATAACAACTCAAACTGCTGTTCTAACTCAGAATCGATTAGGGATGCTTCCACTTCAGGATAACTTTGCAAAGCCAAACATTCATCCTCACCTGTTTGAGTCAGAGTGTGCCAAATCTCCTCAGTAATGTGAGGCATAAAAGGATGCAAAAGTTTCAGAATACCCTCCAAAACAAAAGCAAAAGTTTGCTGTGCCGCTTTCTTAGAATTAGGTTCAGCATCCTGTTGTAAGCGAGACTTGACCAATTCAATATACCAGTCACAGAAATCGCCCCAAATAAACTCATAAAGTCCCTTCGCCGCTTCCCCAAAAGCGTAAGTTTCAAAATCGTTACGACTTTGCTGCACTACTTGATAGTAGCGAGAAAGAATCCAGCGATCGCACAATTCCAAGGGCGGGCACGGGGGCACCGCCCCTACGGTGGGCTGGGGGTAAGGATTCCCCAATTGCTGCGGAGTCTGCCCCTCCAAATTCATCATCACAAACCGCGCAGCATTCCACAACTTATTAGTAAAATTCCGCGAAGCTTCCACCGATTTAGACTCATCAGTTTTGCGATCGTATTCCAAGCGAATATTTTGACCAGCCCCTACCACTTCCTTAACCAAAGTATAGCGCAAAGCATCAGTCCCGTACTTACCAATCAACAGTAGCGGATCGATACCATTCCCTTTACTCTTAGACATTTTCTGACCATTTTCATCCAACACCAAGCCGTGAATATAAACAGTATCAAAAGGCATTTTTCCCGTAAAATGTCCTGCCATCATCGTCATTCTAGCCACCCAGAAAAAGATGATATCAAAACCAGTCACCAAAGTAGTTGTCGGATAATAGAAATCCAAATCCTTAGTTTCATCCGGCCATCCCAAAGTAGAAAAAGGCCATAACCCAGAAGAAAACCAAGTATCCAAAACATCTGGATCTCTGGCTAACTCAACATCTTGCCCAAATTTAGCCGCAGCTTTTTCCCTAGCTTCAGCTTCACTTTTTGCCACCACAAACGGAGTCGTGTCAGTAATTTCGCCCTGAGTTTCGCTAACAGCATACCAAGCCGGGATTTGGTGTCCCCACCACAATTGTCGGGAAATGCACCAATCTTTCAATTTCACCAACCAATCCCGATAAACCTTTGTCCATCTTTCCGGCACAAACACTGGTGAATTCTCTTCATCTAAGGCTGTTAAAGCGCGTTGAGAAAGAGGCTCTATCTTGACAAACCATTGAGTAGACAGTAAAGGTTCAACGGGGACTTTACCGCGATCGCTGTAGGGAACTGTATGTTTGTAATCTTCGATTTTAACCAAAAATCCGTCTGTTTCTAACCGCTTTACCACATTTTTGCGGGCAACAAATC
>RDXH01000180.1 GCA_004292745.1 Oscillatoriales cyanobacterium
TGCCAGAAGATAACTCAATACGCTTTTGACAATCTTGGAGACTCTTTCTCCTTATTTTTCAAGAAAAAAGGTGGATATCCTAAGTTCAAGAAAAAAGGACATCACGACTCTTTCTCGATTGACGCAGGTGGCAAGCCTATTCCTGTGGGCGGTACGTCTATAAAGTTACCGACAATAGGCTGGGTAAAAACCCATGAAGGACTACCTCACACGACTTGCAAGTCAATTACTATTTCACGTACTGCCGATAGTTGGTTTATCGCCTTTGCTTATGAACAAAATCATGAACCGACCATCAAAAGTCATGAGGTTGTAGGAGTTGATTTGGGAGTAAAAGAGTTAGCTACCCTTTCAACGGGCGTAGTATTTCCCAACCCAAAACACTACAAAGTGCATCAGGCAAAACTCAAGAGATTATCAAGAGTTCTGGCGAGAAAAGTGAAAGGCTCTAATAATAGACAGAAAGCTAAAGTCCAGCTAGGGAAACATCATGCAAAAATAGCCAACCTGAGAAAAAACACTCTGCATCAAATCACTACTTACTTATGCAAAAACCACGCAAGGATAGTAGTAGAAGATTTGAAGGTCAGTGGGATGCTAAAGAATCAAGGCTAAAAAGTTTGGTTGTGAAATAATCATTGCTGATCGTTGGTTTCCGTCAACCAAAACCTGTTCAAATTGCGGACATATACAAGATATGCCACTAAAAGAAAGGACTTACAACTGTGGAAGTTGCGGTCATGCGATGGACAGGGATTTGAATGCAGCCATTAATTTATCGCGGTTGGCTAAACCGTGAAAGCTTGCCCAGGGATAGCCGCTCCCATGCTCCCAATGAAGCAAGAAGCAAATGTCTAGACTTGTCTAGGATTTGTATAGCAGAAAGCGCTGCAATTCCTGCTGTAAATATTGGCACCATTTAGTCGCTAGAGGAATTTCTGTAAAGGGAACCTGGACAGCAGCAGCATCTTTAGTATCTTTTAACAAAAATTCTAGGAATATCGGACTTCCAGCACTCGGCGGATTTTCTAAATCTACCACAGAGCCGTTAACTAAAAGTTGCAGCGACTGCACATTTTTCAAGGAAAAAGTTTGCAAGTTCACAGGTCCACTGCGAGTAGGCTTTCCCCAGGTTAAACAATCTTCTTGCTGACCGAGTACAGCATAAATATCGTACTTTGCCCGATCGAACTTTTCGGCCCACACACGATAGGCTTCCAGTTTTTGATACTCGTTCCATCCAGCCCAAGCCAGAAAAATAAAAATTGCTAGCAGTGGCAGCCACATTAAACCTCTTTCCATATTAATTGATTGTTGATTGTTGACTGTTGATTGTTGACTGTTGATTGTTGATTGTTGACTGTTGACTAACAACCTATTAAATGGGTATTAACCAATAACTATTAACCAATAACTATTAACCAATAACTATTAACCAATAACTATTAACCAATAACTATTAACTAATAACTATTAACTAATAACTATTAAGGTGACGTTCTCTGCGGGGGGGGTGGCAGTTCAGGTGACGGTGAGGGAAGCTCCGACGGAGTAGGAGATGGACTTTCCGGCGGTGGCGGAAGTTGACCCGGTACTGGTTCGGAATTTTGGAGGCTTCGCACCCACAAGCCTAAACCACCGCAAACCAACACGATCGCCAACAGTCCCAGCAGCGGGAGCAAACGCTGGAATCCCTGCTGTTTTTGAGCCGGTGCCTCGGCGGGGGCAGTTTCTGGGTACAGCAACTGTTTGGAGGATTCTGAAAGTTGAGACTGAGGCTGTGTTTGAGGCATCGAGAGTGATTTCTTCAATGACACCGAACCCGACATCGGTTTTGACATCGGCAATGACACCGACGGCGACATCGGTGCTGACTCCTCAGTCGGTTGAAATAAGATCAATTTCTCCGGCGACATCCGACAGTGAGTCATGACTACAGAAGTGTTGTCATAACCGTTTTTCTCATTTCCCAGGTTAATCAGATACTCAACGGCCACCTCCAAAGACATTTCGCCCTTAAGTACCGCAGGGCCATAACTCTCCCAAGATTGCTCCACCCAGTCATTGTCGCTTAAACCGTCGGAACATAGCAGCAACAAACCTTCATCTTCCACAATAAATCGCTGAATCGTCGGTTGCAGGAAATCGCCGTCCCGCGTGCCCAAGGCTTGAGTCAGAGCTCCTGCATCGCTTCGCCTTTGGCTTTCCCAATACAAACTATGTCCGAGTCGCACTTCCCTAGAAGCCACATCGTCATCCACAGTCAGCCGCTGGCAAGAATTTTCTGCGATCCAATAGGCGCGACTATCTCCCACATTCACCAAATAGAGCTCGTGGGCGTTATTCGATCGCACATCCTCAGAAACAACCTTAATTTTTTGAGGTAACTGGAGAGCCATCACCAAAGTTGTCCCCATGCGCTCCCGTAACTCCTTTCCCTGCTCGTTATTCTGAGCGGAAATCACATTATTGACAACTCTCACAATCTCTTGAAGTTGTTTTATGACCATTGTCGGTGTCATCAACTCATCTTGTTCAGCGATTTCTGCCATGAAATTTTGAATCAAAGATTTCAGAGACTGCACCGCTAATTGACTGGCAACTTCTCCACCTTCGTGACCTCCAACCCCATCGCAAACTATGGTCAAATAAGGAAGTAATTTGTCATTTCCAGAAGTTTTGCTTAATTTAAAATCCGCAGCATTGGGATAGCAACTATCTTCATTTTGAGAACGTTGAGGTCCGGTATCCGTCATCCCAAACACATCTAGATGTAAAGGTAATTGGGCGGCTTGTTCTAACAGTAAATCATTGAGTTCGAGGGCGATCGCCTCTAAATTCATGCTACTGCGGCGCATAAATCCACAAATTTCTCCCAGTCTCGACTTTACCTGGGGTTGAGCCGATTCCACCAACCCAGACCACACATCTCCCAAATCCCGCAAAGTCGGCACAAAATTGCCCTGATGCAGTTCCAGCAACCGCACCCGCCAGCCTTCCACCCGTAAATTTTCCGGTACTAGCAAACTAGAAGCCACTCCTTGTTCGGATAGTGGTGCCCACAGTTGCAGCATTTGCCAAAGCCAATAAACTTGTCGCACAGCGCTAGTTTTCGACCAAGCTTCTAAGATAGAAGGATATAGGCGACCAAAAGTGGTGATGGGTACATTTTCTAGCAAGAGTACATCGAAGGTTTGGGCTGCTTCTGCCAGTTGAAAAAAACCGTAGACTTCAGGTATATGCAGCCTTTGGGGGTATAAGTGGAGGTAAGGCATAATTGCATCCGGCAGTTCTTCTGGGACGCTAGGAAGCAAATCGGGACGGGTATCGAGCCATATTTGGGGCGCGATCGCCAAATAGCGATCGCCGATCGCCTTACCTTGCGGCACTTCCTCCACATCAGGTCCCACCGCCCACAAATGTCGATAAATTAGAGGTGTGGAGCAAGCTACGCACTCCTGTCGCCCAAAGGTATTGCGGGGTTCGGGACACCCAAGATTCGGGCAATAAATCGATTGTGAGAAAGTGTTCATCATATCGGGTAGTTTTTGTAAAAACATTCTGAAGATATATAGTTCCCTGGCCCCTATTTAATAGGGCGAGAATAAACTGATTTTAGCCCCTATCACTTTCTTAATTCCTAAAAATTGTCATTTCCACCACTGTCGATGGGCTAAAATTGTAATCTAAGTTACTAAAACTGGTATTGAGGGCGATCGAAGGCTCAGTCTGGCGATCGCCCCATCAACTTCATCCAGCTACCTCAAAAATCTAGCAACGATTGGAAATTCGCCAACCTTTACCGAGTTAGTCTTTAGCCCTGCTGTAATCCTTTAATTCATCAATCAAAAATACTATTACCCCAACTCTTGTTATGCTGTGGAATCCTACGCTGTTTTGGCTGATATCTGGGGCATTGCTCTGTTTGGCAGAACTATTTCTCCCTACTGCTTTTGTAGCTTTCATGATGGGACTGAGCGCCTTCGTCGTAGCTGCAATTTCTTTAGCTTTACCTGACGTTAATTTACAAATATTCCTGTGGATGGTCTGTTCGGTACTTTTTGTGCTAACTACCAGGCGTTTGATACCAAAAGGCAAGACAAGGGCGATCGAAGATGACAAAGAAGCCAAAACTTTAACAGAAATTCCCCCCGGAGAAGCGGGACGAGTAATTTATGAAGGCAATTCTTGGCGAGCACGCTGTGAAGATTGCGACACCGCTATTCCTCCCAACCAAAACGTAATTGTAGTCGGACGGAAAGGCACTACTCTGATAGTAGTTCCAGAAAATTTGCTGCATTCCTAAAAAAATGCCAAATGGTTCATGGTTCATGGGGAATCGGGAATGGTTCATGGGGAATTGGTAGTTGGGAATGGTTCATGGTTCATGGGGAATTGGGAATTGGGAATTGGGAATTTGTAGTTGGGAATGGTTCATGGGGAATTGGGAATTGGGAATTGGGAATGGTTCATGGGGAATGGTTCATGGGGAATGGGGCAACCCCACCCTGCCCCCCCCAAGGGGGGAAGGAATGGGGAATGAAAGTCAATACTCACAAATTATTAGGAGTCCACTGTGGAACAATTGTTTTTGTTTGTATTTTTAGCATTAGGCGGCTCTGCCCTCGCAGGTTCCGTCAAGATTATCAATCAGGGTAATGAAGCCTTGGTAGAAACTCTCGGTAAATACAGTGGGAAGAAACTAGAACCGGGCTTGAATTTTGTAACTCCGTTTCTCGATCGAGTAGTTTACGAACAAACCATCCGCGAAAAAGTCTTAGACATTCCTCCCCAAGCTTGTATCACTCGCGACAACGTTTCCTTCACTGTGGATGCTGTGGTTTACTGGCGGATTGTGGACTTGGAAAAAGCCTGTTACAAAGTCGAAAATCTTCAGTCAGCAATGGTTAATATGGTTCTGACTCAAATTCGGGCGGAAATGGGTCAACTAGACCTTGAAGAAACCTTTACAGCTCGTTCTCAAATTAATGAAATCTTGCTCAGGGATTTAGACATTGTTACCGATCCTTGGGGAGTGAAAGTGACGCGGGTAGAATTGCGTGACATTATCCCTTCTAAAACTGTACAGGAATCCATGGAATTGCAGATGGCAGCCGATCGCCGTAAACGGGCGGCAATTCTGACATCGGAAGGGGAACGGGAGTCGGCGGTTAACAGCGCCAAAGGTAAAGCCGAAGCCCAAGTTTTGGATGCAGAAGCGCGCCAAAAAGCGACTATTTTGGAAGCAGAAGCTCAACAAAAGGCGATCGTCCTGAAAGCTCAAGCAGAACGCCAAAGTCAGGTTTTGAAAGCTCAAGCTACTTCTGAGGCTTTACAAATTATCGGTAAAACTCTACAAAATGATCCCAATGCTCGCGAAGCTTTACAATTTTTGTTAGCTCAAAACTATCTCGATATGGGTTTGAAAATTGGCAGCAGCGACAGCAGTAAGGTGATGTTTATGGACCCGCGGAGCATTCCCGCTACCCTGGAAGGAATGCGATCGATTGTTGGGGAAGGTAACAAGACTGATTAGTCAGTTGGCAGTTGTCAGTTGGCAGTTGGCAGTTGGCAGTTGACAGTTGGCAGTTGGCAGTTGACTGCTGTCATTACCAATTACCAATTACCAATTACCAATTACCAATTACCAATTACCAAATTTAAGATTGTTGAGCGAGAGTACATCGATCGCACAATCCGAAAAATTCCAAAGTGTGATAATAAATCTTAAAAGAATGAGATTGCTGCAATTGGCTTTCTAAGTGGTGAACCGGACATTCATCGATCAGAATTGAGGCACCGCATTCCAGACAAGTTAAATGATGCTGATCTTGGTGGGCGGCACCGTAAAGAGACTCGCCACTAGCAAGAGTTCTGACGTGAACGAACCCCTCTCGCTTTAAACCGTCGAGGGAGCGATAAACGGTTGCTAAGCCCATGCTTTGGTCGCTGTTACGGAGTTCTAAGTAGATATCTTGCGCTGAGAGCGATCGATTCAAGTGCTTGAGCAAGTGTAAAATACGCTCCTGACTACGGGTGCGGTTGGTTCTCATAATTTTTTTGTGTAATCTGCTGGAATCAAATCTATCGCTGTTTCTAGGCTAGCTTACTTGGGGGAAAGGGCGATCGAGCAACAGCCACCTAGTTGTAGGATAAAATAGCTCTAACTTTCGCATCACCTACACATTGCTGTGACTCAAAAATATTTTGCCCAAATTTATGTTACCCTCCGCCCTTCGGTTTTAGACCCCGCAGGCACTGCTGTTCAGTCTGGTTTGCAACACATGGGATACGACAATGTTGAGCGCGTGCGCATCGGGAAGTACGTTGAAGTGACTCTGACTGCTGCTGGCGAGTCGGAGGCGCGCGAACAACTCGATCGCATTTGCGACCAACTTTTGGCCAATCCAGTGATTGAAAACTATCGGGTAGAGTTGACTGAAGTTCCTGTTGCTATGGAGACAACGACAGCATAAAAAGGACTTTCAAGGCGATCGGTTATCCTCTCCAATTACCGATTGCCATTACCAATTACCTATTACCAATTACCCATTACCAAAGATGAAATTTGGAGTTATTGTTTTTCCTGGTTCAAATTGCGATCGCGATGTGGTGTGGGTAACTCAAGGGTTACTACACCAACCAACGCGGATGATTTGGCACGAAGATACCGATATTTCGGATATCGATATTATGGTAGTTCCCGGTGGTTTTAGTTACGGAGATTATTTGCGGTGCGGCGCGATCGCCCGTTTTTCTCCAGCGATGAAAGCGACTGCAGAACACGCCAACAAAGGCAAACTTGTACTGGGAATTTGCAACGGTTTTCAGGTGCTGACTGAAGCTGGTTTACTCCCCGGTGCTCTGGTGCGAAATGCGGGGTTGAATTTTATTTGCGATCGCACTTCGTTGAAAGTCGAACGCAGTAATACTCCTTGGACTTCCGCCTATACCTCTGGTGAAATCATCGATTTACCCATCGCCCACGGAGAAGGCAACTATTATGCCGATGCCGATACTTTGGCCGAACTAGAAGAACACGATCAAGTTTTGTTTCGGTACTGCACCGAAGCGGGCGAAATTAACGATGCTGGGAATCCCAACGGTTCGTTAAATAATATTGCTGGAATTTGCAATCGGGCTGGCAATGTGTTAGGTATGATGCCACATCCAGAACGGGCATCCGATCCGATGTTGGGTGAGACTGATGGGATGAAATTGTTTCAAGGGTTGCTGATGTCAACTGTGGCTGCAATTTTATAGTTGATATTGGCCATATTTGGTGTAGGGGCGGGCGATGCCAAAAGCCTTAAAAAGTGCAGACAGGTTAAATCAACCCGCCCCCACCAACCAAAAAGTCCCTGAAGGACTCAAGTCGAGACTACGAACCAAAGCCCATTGAGGCAAAGGAAAAAAAAGAGATGATTGTTGAAAATAGTGAAGTAGTATTGTCAGTCCGCAATTTAACGGCGAATGTCGAAGATACCCAAATCCTAAAAGGTTTGAACCTAGAAATTAAATCCGGCGAAATCCACGCCATCATGGGTCCCAACGGTTCAGGAAAAAGCACCTTATCCAAAATATTAGCAGGCCATCCTGCTTATACGGTGACAGGTGGAGAAGTAACCTTTTTAGGGCATAATTTACTAGAATTAGCACCGGAAGAACGCTCTCTGGCTGGCGTGTTTCTAGCTTTTCAATATCCTTTAGAAATTCCGGGTGTCAGCAATCTAGATTTCTTGCGTGTGGCTTACAACGCTCACCTAAAACATCGTGGAATCGAAGAATTAGATGCTTTTGATTTCCAAGATTTGATAGAGCAAAAACTGGATATTGTTAAGATGAATTCTGCTTTCTTAGACCGCAGCGTGAATGAGGGTTTTTCCGGTGGCGAAAAGAAACGGAATGAGATTTTGCAAATGGCGCTTTTAGAACCGAAGTTAGCGATTTTGGATGAAACTGATTCGGGTTTGGATATCGATGCTCTCAAGATTGTTGCTGGCGGTGTGAATCAATTGTCAAATGCCGAAAATTGTATGTTGGTGATTACTCACTATCAGCGGTTGTTGAATTACATTATTCCTGATTTTATTCATGTCATGGAAGGTGGCAGAATTATCGCGACTGGTCCGAAAGAGTTGGCGCTGGAATTGGAAGAACGCGGTTATGACTGGATTTTAGAAGCAGAAGCAGCAGGAGTTGGCGCGCGATGATGAATACGCAAGTTGCTACTAGAGAAATGTTTTTGCCAGGTTTGGTAAATCAGTGCGAAAAGTTGGGGGCAGCTAATGCCAAAACAGCCGCTTTCGGGTTGCAGGAATTGCGAGATGCTGCGGCTGAATACGTGCTGGCGGCAAGTTTTCCGACGGTGAAGGATGAAGAATGGCGGTTTACTGATTTGTCTCCGCTATTACCAATTCAGTTTAATTTACCCCAGAGTAATCAGTCATCAATTAAGTTGTCTGATATTACTATGCCTGTGAAAAACAAGGACGATTTACCTTTAAGATTGGTATTTGTCAACGGTATTTATGCGCCGGATTTGTCAGCGGTTAATTTACCGGACTTTTATGTAGGTAATCTATCCAATGCACCGGAAAAATATCAGGCCCGCATCGCCGATGTTTTGAGCCAGCATAGACAACCAACAGAAGTATTTACTGCTTTAAATATCGCGGGTTTGCGGGATTCTGCGGTGGTGTTCGTGCCGGCTAATATGTCGATCGCCCTTCCGATTCATTTGCTGTTCCTGACCGCACCTGGGGCATCTCCGACGATGTGTCAGCCACACTGTGTGGTTATAGCAGAGCCTGGAAGCAATGTAACGCTAATTGAGGATTACGCAACTATTGGTAATGTGGCGGCATTTACGAATGCTGTTACCGATGTAGTTGTCGGCGAAAATGCTGCGGTGAATCATGTTCGACTCCAGCGAGAAGCTGCGGAGGTAGTGCATATTGGCAAAAGTGCGATCGCCCAATCTCGCAACAGCCGTTATACTTGTCATGCTATCAGCTTGGGCGGGAAAATATCGCGGCACAATTTAGAAGTCTTCCAGCACGGCGAAGCGACTGAAACAACTCTCAACGGCTTAACCGTAGCCTTTGGCGAACAACTATCCGACACTCACAGCTTGATTAATTTCAATCACCCCCACGGTAAAAGCCGCCAACTGCACAAGTGCATCATTGGTAACAGAGCTCGCGCTGTATTTAACGGCAAAGTTTTCGTTCCCAAAGCCGCCCAATTAACAGATGCGGGACAGTTGAGCCGGAATTTGTTGCTGTCATCAAGAGCTCGCATAGACACTAAACCGCAGTTGGAAATTGTGGCAGACAACGTTAAATGTTCCCACGGTGCAACAGTCAGCCAGTTAGAAGATGATGAACTTTTCTACTTACAAAGTCGTGGCTTGGATTTAGAAAGAAGCCGCTATTTGCTGATTGATGCTTTTGCCGCGGAAATTCTGGATAAATTGCCAATAGTAGGGGTAGCAAAAATGCTTTCTACCTGCGTGGCTATCCAAAATTAACTCATATTTGAACAGCCTGTAGGGGCGGGTTCGCCGATCGAGTTTGTCACCTACAGATAATCTCAATCCACCCGCCCCGCCCAACCGACTAATCGCGATCGACTTTTTTTCCCACCAGAAATTCAATCAATTTCAATTTTTTCTAGGACTTGCAAGCGCAACAGTTCCATATACCGAAATTCCTGACTGCTTCAATACTTGAGTAGCCGATCGCACCGTAGTACCGCTAGTATAAATATCATCGACTAACAACACCCGATCGCCGGGAAGTCGGCGACGAAAATCCTTACCCAAAATTAAAGCATCCTTCATTTGGGCTTGCCGCTGTGCAATAGAAAGTTGAAATAGTGCCTCAGTATAGCTGGCAAAAGTATAGTCATTTATAGACATGGGAGGCTTCAAGTCCCTCCCCCTTCACTTTTACTTTGAGCGGATTAACCCGCCTCGGCTGAACT
>RDXH01000369.1 GCA_004292745.1 Oscillatoriales cyanobacterium
GACAGAAGCTAGATTGATTTGAGATGGGAGATGTTAAATTAGCTTGAATTTAACATCTCAAATTAGGGGATGGGCTGGTGTATTTACCAGCCCTTTTTGATTGCTTATATCGTTTCTGGTTGTATCGGAATTATTAAACCACAGAGAACACAGAGGACACAGAGAAAGAGAAGAGAGAAATCATAATTCCGATGTCAACGGATTTGGTATGATTCCCCTAGCTCAAAGCAGCAGGACTAATCTCCAAATCCCCTAGCCTTCAAGTGTTTTTGCCAACTAAAATTGGAACTGAGAAAAAATCTTTTAGTATATAAGTATCCTAACCGATACAGTTTAGCCTTGCGATCGCCATCCAGATTAAAGTGAGTCGCCGTCACCTCAGCTTCAGTCACGTCAATATTAATTACCCTACCTTTATCCATCTCCCGCTGGTGATACCTGTCTCTGGCTTTCATCATGGTGGTGAACATCGCCGACAACATCGACACGGGACTTTTAATATTAACTTGATTTTCAATACCAGTATCAATTAATCGAAACCCAAAGGTAAACCAGCGTGGGGGTACGGGATTTGCACCGGATTGTTTGTCATAAATCCACAGCGGGAAATTACTCAAAATTCCTCCGTCTACAATTATGTCATTCCCCAGTTTTCCTGGTTCAAAAAATAGCGGAATACTCATGGACAAGCGCACGGCTTCAGCTACGCTAAAATCTTCAGCACTTTTGAGTCGCAACTGTTCGTACAAAGCATCAGCATCCGCCGAGTCTCTCCGCTGTAAATCGTCGGGAATGACCAACATTTCACCGCGACTAAGGTTGGATATTACTACTTTTAGTTCTCGGTCTTTTACCTGTTGTTTGACATCGGCAAAAGTTCGTAAATCACCTTTGGCTAGGGTGGATTCCAGCCACTGTCGGAAAGGTAAGGAGGAGTATTCTCCCATCTGGCGACTAATTGTTAGGAAAAGTAAGGTCCATACTGGAGATTGCAAGTCGTCTGCTGGGTCGCCATTTAAAATTAGAGGGCTGTTTTTTTTGCTGAGAAATATGCTATAATCAAGCTGTCCTAGTAATTCTTCTAAGTCATCGATTGACAAGTCTGTAGCCAAAACTGCTGCGGTAATTGCACCGGCAGATGTGCCGGCTAATTTGCGCCAACGGATGCCCAAATCGTTGCAGCATCTGAGGGCTCCTAAAAAGGCAATTCCTCGCACGCCACCACCTTCAAAAATGCCGTCGGCATAGATTTGACCCTTGTCGTCGGGAGGTGGAAATTTGCTGAGAATTTTTTGTTTTTCGGCGGGGGAAATCCTGACACCTGGTTCTTGAAGAATTTGCTGGGGATACCACTTGTTCATGGGAAATACCTCGGATTGATGGTGAACGAACCTGACGGTCAACTGAGTACAGTTAGACCGTAGGCTTCTATTTCCCTTTGTGCAAGGGCTTTTTTGAGTGACGGAGTTCCCCCGCCACTTTCATGACTCAAGCCAATCTTTTTGATAAGTTTAGCCGAGTTTTCGTCTCGATCTAAAGACTCTCCGCACCGACAATAATGCCACCTTTGTGCCAATTCTTTCGGTACTTTGTTGAGGCAATTCCAGCAATACTGAGAAGTTCCCTTGGGATCGACGAACAAAACGTTTTTACCCAATTTCCAAGCAACATACTTGCCGTGAGCAGCATCAAGCATTGATTTATTCAAGCCACTTTTAGCTGACTGACCGTTAGGCAAATAAACCAAACTACCATTGTCAATATCAGTCTTGGGCTTGGCACGTCTAGTCAAACTCTTGACGCTCAAATCTTCAACAACTAAAACCTCACACTTGCTAAGTAGCTCATGTGCAGTTTTAAATTGAAAATCTAATCTAGCCCTAGCTACGAACTGATGGCATCTGGAAATCTTGTTCTTGATTATCCTCCAAGGTTGAGAACCCTTGACTCTATTAGCTAGCTTTGCTTGAAGCCTTGCTAATTTTTCGGCAGATTTCCTCAAGAATCTAGGATTTTCAACTTGAGCGCCATTAGAAAGATAGACGTAATTAGTAATTCCCAAGTCAATACCAAGAGTGTTTTCA
>RDXH01000181.1 GCA_004292745.1 Oscillatoriales cyanobacterium
TGAAGAACCCCCCCAACCCCCCCTTGGTAAGGGGGGGCTTTTGGAGCTTTGCCAAAGCACTGAAGAACCCCCCCAACCCCCCCTTGGTAAGGGGGGGCTAAGAGAGCGAATTCCCGTGGGTAATGGGGGGCTGTCGGCACTTTCTTCACCCCCCTTAGCAAGGGGGGCAGGGGGGGTCGAATTAATCCTGGTTTCAGGTTATTCGGGAATCGGCAAAACTGCGATCGTCAATGAAGTACAGAAACCCATTGTACGCCAGCGCGGCTATTTTATATCTGGAAAATTCGACCAGTTTAAGCGCAATATTCCTTACGCTTCTTTGATTCAAGCATTCCAGTCATTAATTCGGCAATTACTAACCGAAAGTGACGCATCTATCCAGACTTGGAAACAGAAACTGCTAACCGCTTTGGGAAGTAACGGCCAAGTTGTTGCAGACGTGATTCCCGAAGTCGAATCGAACTGCTGGTGACAGACTCAGATAGCAAATATTTACTAATTATTGGAGCTTATCGAGATAATGAAGTCAGTGCCACCCATCCGCTGATTCAAACCATAGAAAAAATCGCACAAACACCACAACTAGGAATACAGCCAATTGTCAGCAACATAATTATCGATTCTTTAAGTTTGAGTCATGTCCAAGAATTAATTGCAGACACTTTGGACGGTCAAAATACAGAAAAAATCGCGCTATTGGCAGAGCTATTTTTTAACAAAACTCAAGGAAATCCCTTCTTTTTAACTCAGTTGCTTCGAGCTATATATCAAGAAAGTCTGTTAGTTTACGACTTTCAATCGGGTGCGTGGCAGTGGGATCTGGAACACATTCAAGCTATTGGAATCACTGACTGCAATGTCGTAGAGTTAGTCGCACGAAATATTGAAAAGTTGCCCGATGTGGCGCAGTCAGCCTTAAAATTAGCTGCTTGTATTGGCAACCAATTTAATTTAGAAGTGCTGGCAATTGTTAGCGAAAAATCTCAGAAGGAAACAGCATTAAATCTCTGGGATGCGCTTCAGGCAGGCTTGGTTTTGCCACTGAGTAATGATTACAAAATTCCGCTGGTTTTTGAAGGAACAGAAACTGGACCGGCTGGACTGCAAGATGTTAAGGTTGATTACAAGTTTTTGCATGACAGGGTGCAGCAAGCAGCTTATTCTTTGATACCTGAAGAGCAGAAACAAGAAACTCACCTGAAAATCGGTCAATTGCTACTGCAAAATACTGCCATCGAAGCACGGAAAGACAATATTTTTGCACTGGTAAATCAACTGAATTTTGGTATTGGGACAACCACAGGGGGATTGCCCCTGCTGACTTCGGAACAGGAAAGATGCGAGTTAGCGGAACTCAATCTGATTGCGGGTCAAAAAGCTAAGGCGGCAATGGCTTATGAGTCAGCAGTCAAGTATTTGAATATAGGTTTGGGGCTGCTGGGAGAAAATAGCTGGCAAAGTCAGTACCAACTGACACTCAATCTGCATACAGAGGCAGCGGAAGCAGAATATCTCAATACTAATTTTGAGGGTGCAGAAACCCTGATTGATGCCATCTTGGAACAAGCTATAAATATACTAGATAGAGTAAAAGCATACGATTTGAAAATCCAGATGTATATAGCTAAAACCCAAGGATTAAAAGCTATAGATGCTGGGTTACAAGCTTTGGAGATGATGGGAATTTCTCGATCGCATATTTTGGAATGCGGGCGTCTGGAAGTACAACTGCCACAACTGGAAGAAGTAGATACTTTGCCACAAATGACAGACCCGGAACAACTGGCTGCTATGCGATTTCTAGTGTCGATTACTTCTCCGGCATTGATTAATAAACCAGAAATTTTATTGCCGATTATCCTGACTCAAATCAATCTCTGCATGACACAAGGTTATTCACCACTTTCTGCTTCTTCATATACTTGGTACGGCATGGTTTTGTGTGGGGGTATGGCAGAGATCAAAAAAGGATATCATGCTGGGGAACTGTCTGTCGAACTCTTCAACAAGTATGGTGTCAATTCAATTAAATGCCAAGTTTTTAATATGTTTAATGCTTTTGTTAAACCTTGGAAAAAGCATCTGAGAGAAACTCTGGCTAGTTTGCAGGAAGGGTTTCAAAGTGGTCTGGAAGTTGGAGATTTGATTTATGCTGGATATTGCGCTTTGAATTATTGCAGTTCTTTGCTTCTTATAGGAGAAGAACTCGATGGTTTAGAACAGAAACAAGGGCACTATATTAATTTATTCACTCAATTTAAAAGCGAATATATTACCTCCAATTTCAGTATCTGGAGACAGATGAATTTAAATTTACGGGGTTTATCGGCAGATAAGTATCGTTTGGTTGGGGCAAGCTTTGATGAAGAGATGATGCTGCCGCAGTGGCTGGTGGTTAAGAATGGTTGGTTGGTGTTTAATGTCTATTTGGCTAAATCGATGATTTTATATTTATTTAAAGACTTTAAGAGTGCTGTTGACAGCGCTGCGTTGGCTGCAAAATATCTGCAAGGTGTCGGCGGATGGATAGCTATTTCTGCTCACAATTTTTATTATTCGCTGGCTTTATTAGCTGTATATCCAACTGCTGATACTCAAGCAGAATATTTGCAGCAAGTGGAAGCAAATCAAGAAAAAATGGAGCATTGGGCTGTTCACGCACCGATGAATTTTTTGCATAAATACGAGTTGGTGGAGGCCGAAAAGGCGCGGGTGTTGGGGGAAAAAGAGAAAGCAATGGATTATTACGATCGCGCAATAGCAAATGCCGCCGCCCAGGGATACATTCAGGAAGAAGCTTTAGCCAATGAATTAGCCGCCGAGTATTATCTCTCTCTCGGTAGGGATAAAGTTGCTAAGGTTTACATGACGGATGCTTACTATAATTATATCCGCTGGGGCGCGAATGCGAAAGTTGCTGATTTGGAGGAACGATATCCGCAATTGATTGTGCGGATGCCGGAGATTGACACTTATTTAGGCAGTAATAATTTCACTCTTACTGCGACTTCTTCCACCGTCATCGAGAGTCAAAAATCTCTGGATTTCGATACAGTCATGAAAGCATCTCTTGCTATTTCTGGTGAAATTGTTCTAGATTCTTTGCTCGAAAAAATGATGGGAATCTTGCTGGAAAATGCCGGGGCGGAAACTGGGTGTCTGATCGCGTCAAAATCCGGTGAATTTGTTGTAGAAGCTGCGGGAGAAGTTGATGGCGATATGCGGGTGCTCTCAGGCGCGGGGTTGGACTACGCTTATCCGCGATCGCTAATCAATTTTGTCGATCGCACTCAGGAAGATGTCGTGTTAAATGACGCCCGCAGCGAGGCTATTTTCAACAATGACCCCTACATCCTGGAGCGCCAGCCCAAATCGCTGTTATGCGCGCCGATCGTCTATCAGGGCAAATTAACTGCGATCCTGTATTTGGAAAATAACTTAACAACGGGCGCTTTTACAGCCGATCGCTTGGAAGTTTTGAAGCTGCTTTCTTCCCAAGCTGCGATCGCCCTGGAAAATGCCCGTCTCTACGCTAACTTAGAAATTGCCAATCAACAATTAGCCGAGTCCAACTTAACTCTCGAAGCAAAAGTTACACAGCGTACCCAAGAATTATCAGAAAAAAATGTGCTGCTGTCTCAAGAAATTCAAGAAAGGCAAAAAGCTGAAGCAGCAGCAAAAGCAGCCAGTCTTGCTAAAAGTGAATTTTTGGCTAACATGAGCCACGAATTGAGAACGCCACTCAACGGCATTTTAGGTTACACTCAAATCTTCCAACGAGACAAACATTTAACCGAACAGCAACAAGATGGAATTCGCGTCATTCACCGCTGTGGCGAACATTTGCTCGCTCTAATTGAGGACATTTTAGACCTTTCTAAAATCGAAGCGCGGAAAATGGAACTAAAACCAACAGAGTTTGATTTTGCCGAATTTATTCATGGCGTAACAGCCATTTGTCGCATTCGGGCTTCCCAAAAGGGAACGGCTTTTAACTGTGAATATTTGTCGTCTATTCCCAACGCGATTGCGGCTGATGAAAAGAAGTTGCGACAAATTTTGATTAATTTAATTGGTAATGCAATCAAGTTTACTGAAGTTGGTGGCGTTACTTTTAAAATCTCAGCAATAAAGAGGACTACCGCCCTGACTAACATTAAGATTCGGTTCCAAATCGAAGATACTGGTATTGGCATCGCCGCTGATGAATTATCAAAGATATTTTCGCCTTTTGAACAGGTAGGAAATACTCGCCGCCATACCGAAGGAACCGGATTAGGATTAGCAATTAGCCACCAATTAGTGGAGATAATGGGCGGCGAACTCAAGGTAGAAAGCACTTTAGGAAAAGGTAGTGTTTTCTGGTTTGAGTTAGAGTTGATGGAAGTTGAAGGTGGTGAAACAAATAACAAGTATTCTGCAAAAATAATTAAGGGTTTCAAGGGTGTTAATAAAAAACTTTTGGTGGTCGATGACAAGTGGGAAAATCGGTCAGTTTTAGTGAATTTACTCGAACCGTTGGGCTTTGAAATAGTTGAAGCAACTGATGGGCAAGATTGTTTGAATAGAGTTCAGGAATTTCAGCCGGATTGCATTTTAATTGATTTAGTGATGCCGGTGATGGATGGATTTGAAGCGGTGCGGCAAATTCGCAAGTTGCCGGAATTCAAGCATACGATCGCGATCGGCACTTCTGCTAGTGTGTATGAAGCTGAGAAGCTAGTAAGTTTGGCAGCAGGATGCAATGCTTTTATTCCCAAACCGATCCGGGTGGAGGAGCTTTTAGATTGCCTAGAAGTTCATTTAGGTTTAGAATGGATCTATGAGGAATTAGAAAATCGGCTCACGGACTCTGAAGTCCCCCACAGTCAATCAAAAATTGAGCCTGAAGAAATGATTGCTCCTCCGACAGAAGTAATCGCCATACTGTTTGATTTAGCGATGATGGGAGACTTGGGAGGTATTCAAAAAGAAGCAGAAAAATTAAAAAATATCGATTTTAGATATGTGCCTTTTGCCAACCATTTAAATCAATTAGCAAAGGATTTTGAAGAAGCAAAGATTTTAGATTTAGTACAAAAATACAGGAATCAGTGAAAATATGAGCATTTTACCGTTGGAACAGAACATCATATTAATCGTCGATGACAATGCAAATAATTTAGCAGTGTTGTTTGATTTTTTGACGGCATCGGGGTTTAAAGTGTTGGTGGCGAGAACGGGGGAAAGCGCTATTACAAAAGCTGAGTATTCGATGCCGGATTTGATTTTGCTGGATGTGCTGATGCCACCTGGAATTGACGGCTTTGAAACTTGTCAGCGTCTGAAAGCTAATGATAGTACAAAAGACATCCCGGTAATTTTCATGACGGCGCTAGATGAGACAGAAAATAAAGTAAAAGGGTTTGATTTAGGAGCAGTTGATTATGTTACTAAACCGATTCAAAATGAAGAAGTGTTAGCACGCGCCAAAGCACATTTGAGCATTAGTAATTTGACGAAAAAACTTCAAGCTCAAAATGAGCAGATGCAGCAGGAAATTGCCGATCGCCAACTAGCTCAAGTCAGCCTGCGACAACTAGCTGAGCAATTGGAAAAACGAGTAGCAGAACGCACTGCGGAACTTTCTGACACTAACGATCGGCTGAAACAAGAGGTTAAAGAGCGACAACAAGTGCAGGAAAATTTGCAGAAATCTCTGTTAGAACTCCAGCAGGCTCAAACTCTTCTAATTCAAAACGAAAAAATGTCAGCTTTGGGGCAAATGGTAGCGGGTATTGCTCACGAAATTAACAATCCTGTGAATTTTATTTGTGGCAATCTCAACTACGTTCGCGACTATACTCAAGATCTTTTGAGTGTACTCAATCTTTACCAGAAGCACTATCCAGATCCAGCAGTGGAAATAGAAACAAAAGCCGATGCGGTGGATCTACAATTCATTAAAAAAGATTTGATTAAGATGCTGGATTCGATGCAGGTTGGAGGCGATCGCATTCGGGATCTCATCTTCTCTATGCGCTATTTTTCGCGGCAAGAAGGGCTAGAGATGAAACAAATTAACCTCCACGAAAGTATTGACAGTACGCTAATGATTTTGAAAAATAGGTTGAAGTTCAAGCCGAACCGCCCCACAATTGAGGTGATTAAAAATTATTCTCCTCATGTGGTAACTGTAGAGTGTTTTGGTGGCGAAATAAATCAGGTATTTATGAATATCTTGGCTAATGCGATCGACGGGATCGAAGAATTTAGTATTCAGGGAAATACCGATGACATTAAACCAAACCCCTACCTGATTCAGATTAGCACTGAACTCAGTAAATACAACACAGTAACTATTAAAATTTCTGACAGCGGGGTGGGAATTAGCGAGGAAGTGCGGGGGAAAATATTTGACCCATTTTTTACTACAAAGCCGATTGGGAAAGGTACGGGAATTGGGCTGTCCATTAGCTGGCATATTGTAGTAGACAAGCACGGGGGGATGTTGCGGTGTACTTCTATTCCGGGAAAAGGGACTGAATTTGCGATCGACTTACCAATTCAACAGCAAGTGCGAGAAATGGCAGCCTCCGGTTCCCAACCTGCGGGTTGTTAAAAGCTGCACGATCGATCGATTAAACGGCAATATTTTTAATTAGATCGGCTCTTTC
Organism: Oscillatoriales cyanobacterium; assembly: GCA_004292745.1. GTDB lineage: Bacteria > Cyanobacteriota > Cyanobacteriia > Cyanobacteriales > Microcoleaceae > Microcoleus > Microcoleus anatoxicus. The sequence goes on from RDXH01000181.1 coordinate 6,657, forward strand.
ATTAGGAGTAGCGATCGCCTTTTGTCACAGGCGATCGCTTTTTGATGCTCAGGCTAATTCTATTCCGGGAAATCAGGAATTACCCATTTGGGGGGTGCAGTCCGTTTTTTTCTCACCGCTTCCTCCGCTATCTCCAGGATTTTGTCGAGGGAAGTATTCTCAATAAAACTTGACGTTGCCGCTGCGTATTCCCGCTTCGGGCACTTGTCGCCCAAAACGCAGCCATTGACGCAAGCTACAGCACAATCGACACTGTTTTCCACCATAACTTTTTTCCTTGACGCTTCTAACAACTAAATAGATAGGTACTCTTGGTTAATTTGTCAAGAGACTTGCCTCTATCTTTATTTTACTTTACAAACCACAATCAAAGGGCGATCGACTCAGGTAAATTACCGGAAAATTGGGTTTAAAGCCCCGTCTATGTCAATATAAAATCTAAGTAACCTACATAATCTCTAGCTCATGAGCGATTTTCTGCGCCGCTTAAAAATTTTACCTTGGCGAGAAATGCTGCAAATTGCCGCGATCGTCAACTTGACTGTTTTGGCAATAGAACTATTGTTAGCATGGAGTGCGATCGCGATTCCCCCCATCAGCAACGCTCTGATGTTACTCTACAGCTCCTCCCTAGGAACATTGATACCTGTAGTTACAGCCGTGGGAATAGGGGCCCTAGCGGTTTATTTTTTAGAATATTGGCAACAGCAATTTTTACTGAACCGAGCTAATTTGTGGCTGTTAGTTTTCTGTTTAGTCCTAGGTTTATTTTTCAAGTCTCTGTTGTTACCTCCATTTTTCATAAGTTTATCGGAAATTACACCCATAGCAGTTGCGGTGGGAGTTTTTTGGAAAGGTAGACCTTATTGGAGATAGTTATGGGTTATTTGTTATATCGTTTCCGGCTGCATCGTCAGGTGATTTAACCTTTCTAGAACACTCTTGACACAGAGTCCGAGAATAGAGATCTGAATCATTCAGATGAAGAGTGGAACAATCAAGGAGAAAATTCAGTCAACTTCCTCTCAAATGTTTGCGATTATCCCGATTTTGTAAGGGCTTCGCCCCTACGAATATATTTGCCAAACACAGATGCACCCAAATGTTTGGCATTGTCCACTGATTTTGTTTAAATTAATAATGACTGTCAAAACACGCCAACAGGCTAACCTATTACTCTTACTATTTCCTGCTACCGCCTGGTTGATAATTTTCTTCATTTTGCCTGTGCTAATTGTACTTTTGTACAGTTTTCTAGAACGTGGAACCTATGGTGGCGTTATTTGGATATTTACTCTCAGCAACTACCAAGGTTTGTTCAGCGGACTTTTCTGGGGGGTAATTGGTCGATCGCTCTGGCTAGCTTTTCTGACAACAGTGGCTTGTCTTTTAGTTGGCTATCCCCTAGCATTCTTGATTGCTACCCGTTCTCCCCGCTGGCGAAATGCCTTACTGTTGCTCGTAATTATTCCATTTTGGACTAATTTTTTAGTCAGAACCTACGCCTGGATTATCCTGCTGCGAAGTGAAGGAGTGATTAACACAGCCTTGCAAACTTTGCATATTATTACCGAACCATTAAATTTGCTATTTACACCTTTCGCTGTGGCGATCGGTCTAATTTATGGTTATTTACCTTTCATGGTTTTGCCATTGTATTCTAGCATAGAACGATTTAATTTTTCATTAGTAGAAGCCGCTCAAGATTTGGGGGCTAATGATATTCGCACTTTTTGGCGTGTATTTTTGCCTTTGACTACTCGCGGGATTGTTGCAGGTTCAATTCTGGTTTTTGTCCCCGCCGTTGGTGCTTTCGTTACACCAGATATTTTGGGTGGTTCTAAAACAATGATGGTGGGAAATTTGATTCAAAATCAGTTTTTTAAAGCCCGTGACTGGCCTTTTGGTTCGGCGCTTTCTATGCTATTGACAGTCATAGTATTGATTCCGGTTTTAATTTATTTCCGCGTGTCTGATAACACTGAAAGTTGACTGTTAACTGTTGACTGTTAACTGTTGACTGTTAACTGTTGACTGTTGACTGTTGACTACGCTCATGGAACTGCAACTGACAACCGACAACTGACAACTGACAACCGACAACTGACTAATGACTAAACTAGATTTACGTGTTCGGGCGATAGGTAAAAAATGGCTTTGGATACAAGCTACACTAGCATTTGCTTTTCTCTATCTGCCCATTCTAATCTTAATTATTTACTCCTTCAATAGCTCCAAATTCAACGCAATTTGGCGCGGTTTTACCCTCGATTGGTATCGCAGCTTATTCAGCGATGTCCGTACTCTCGGCATTGCTAGCAGTAGCAGTGCCGGAATTTGGACAGCACTCAACAACAGTTTACTGATAGCTACTATTTCGACTCTGCTAGCAACAGTTTTGGGTACAGCCATCGCCCTCGCACTGGAACGCTTTCATTTTCCGGGGCGCAAAGCAGTAGAAACCTTACTGTTTTTGCCGATCGTTATGCCCGAAATTACGATCGGCATTTCGCTGCTAGTTTTCTTTACCCTAGTATTTCGCATCCTCGAAAATCTAACGGGAATTCGCCTCAATCTCGGTTTACCTACAGTAATTATCGGTCATGTTACCTTTAATATTTCATTTGTGACTATTACTGTCAGGGCCCGTTTGGCGGAACTAGATCCGATATTAGAACAAGCAGCTTTTGACTTGGGTGCTAACGAATGGCGGACTTTTTGGCGGATTACCCTACCTCTAATTTGGCCTAGTGTTTTTAGCGGGGCACTGCTAGCTTTTACTTTGTCTCTTGACGATTTCGTGGTGACATTTTTTACAACAGGTGTTGGTTCAATGACGCTACCGCTATTTGTTTATGGCATGATAAAATTTGCTGTAACACCAGCGATTAATGCGCTATCCACTTTGATGTTGTTGGCTTCGTTATTGCTGGTTTTATCCTCATTGAGAATGAAAAAAAGTTAAAAAAATGCTTTTTGTGTCATAATTAATTTCATGCGCGACTAACAAAACCTATGAAACGCCTGCTGACTTTATTATTTTTGTTTGTGATTAGTGCCTTAGTGCCTTTTGGCTGTAGCAGCCAAGGTGCTAACCAGCAACAAGTGCTCAGCATTTACAACTATGCGTCTTATATCGCCCCAGATGCGATCGCCCAATTCGAGAAAGAGAACAATGTCAAGATTCAATACGATACTTTCGAGAACAGCGACGCACTTTACGCCAAACTCAAACAGGGAAATCCCGGTTATGATGTCATATTTCCCGCAGATTACATGGTGAAAATTATGGCTAAAGAAAATTTACTGGAACCGCTGAATATTAATAACATCCCTAATCATAAAAACCTAGATAATAAATATATTAATCAAACCTTTGACCCTGGCAATAAATATTCTTTCCCCTATCAGTGGGGGACAATGGGCATTGGCTACAATCTCAAGGTAACTCAGGGCGAAATTAATAGTTGGGCATCAATGTTCGACTCGAAATATGCGGGAAAAATTGCATGGCAAGATGATGCGAGATACACTTTTGCTGGGCTTTTGATTTATTTAGGATTCGATCCAAATACAACTAATCCTGAAGAAATTAACAAAGCCCGTGATTTGTTGATAAAAAATAAAAATTTGATTGCTGCTTTTGTCCCCGATACTGGTCAAACTATCTTAGATCAAGGCGAAGTAAATCTGACAATGGAATGGAGTGGCGATATCTTCCAAGTTATGAAAGAGAATCCTAACCTCCGCTATGCTATTCCGAAAGAAGGAACTATTATCTTTTCTGACAATATGGCTATTCCCAAAGGCGCTGTTCACAAAGAGTTAGCAGAGAAATTTATTAACTTTATTTTGCAGCCAGAAGTAGGGGCTAAAATTTCTAATTTTACTCACTTTGGTTCGCCGAATAAAGTAGCAATAGATAAAGGTTTAATCGACCCGCAAGATTTAAAAAATCCTCAAATATATCCCAAGGCCGAGGTGTTTGCTAAAATGAAATTTTTGGAGGATGTGGGGAAAGCCACTGCATTGTACGATCGAGCTTGGACTGAAGTGAAAGCAGGTGCAGGGAAATAAAATCATGAGATTGCTCTACTATAGCCTTTCTCAGAAAGATGAGGTACTCATGGGCATAGGGCATAGGGCATAGGGCATAGGGCATAGGGCATAGGGCATACCTCACCACGCTTGAGAACAGATTGAAAACAAAGAGTTTTTTTCTTTACTCGGCCCTTCGGGCTGCGGAAAAACTACTACTTTGCGAATGATTGCGGGATTTGAAATGCCGACTACGGGGGAAATTTATATTCACGGTGAAGCGATCCAAAATCAATTGCCATTTCATCGTCCTGTGAATACAGTATTTCAAAACTATGCTTTGTTTCCACACATGACAGTAGCACAAAATGTTGCTTTTGGGTTGGAAATGGAAAATTTATCGAAGCAAACAATTCGCGATCGCCTCGCAGAAGTTTTAAAGTTAGTGCAGTTAAATGATGTAGAAAAACGCTATCCCCGCCAACTTTCAGGGGGACAACAGCAACGAGTAGCATTAGCGAGGGCCTTAGTCAAACAGCCTGCGGTTTTGCTTTTGGATGAACCTCTGGGGGCGCTGGATTTAAAATTGCGAAAAGAGATGCAATTAGAATTAAAAAAAATTCAGCGCAGGTTGGGGATTACGTTTATTTATGTGACTCACGATCAGGAAGAGGCGTTAACGATGTCGGACAGAATTGCGGTGATGGATGGCGGAAAATTGCAACAAGTGGGAACGCCTGTTGAGATTTATGAATATCCACAAACGCGGTTTGTTGCTGAGTTTATCGGTGAGAGTAATTTCTTGACTGGCCGTGTGGTGTCCAAGGAAAGTGGTACAATTATAGTGTTAGTTGACCAACACTTGCCTGTGTTAGTTGCTACCACTGACGATCTGCCGGCGGGAAAGGTTGTCACCTTAGTTTTACGACCTGAAAAAGTTGCTATTTATCCGGCTAATTATGAGGCTGAAAATACTTGGCAGGGAACTGTAACAGAGGTGGTTTATATTGGCACTGACACGCGGTATACGGTGCAGTTAACTACGAAAAGCTCGATCGCGATTCGGAGACAAAATTTACACAGAGATGACTTGCAGCGACACAAAATGGGCGATCGGGTGCAAGTTGCTGTCTCGCCAGACAGTATTTGTATTTTGTGAAGTTTTATAAAAAGTGCGGAGACTTGTTTCTTTGCCAAATGTCAAGAGCAAAAAAAATTAGGGAGAAATTGAAAAATGAAAGATGCTTTTAATGAATTCAAAGAAATTATACAAACTGGCTTAAAAAATAATATGCCACGAGATGCTAAATTGATTACAGTTGGGCAAATTATTCATGCAGTTACCCGCGACGAGCTGACAAATAAAGAAGGTTGGCTGCTGGAAGAGATGATGGGTGGTAGAACAGAGTGGGAAGATGCTCTTGAGTTCAGTATTTGTGACTATCCAGTAGATGTCACAACTCCATCTTTTGACAAACCTCTAATGATTGCTGGCAAAACTTTTCATTCTCGTTTAATGACTGGTACGGGAAAATATCGCAGCATTGCAGAAATGCAGCAAAGTGTGGATGCTAGTAGGTGTGAAATTGTGACTGTGGCTGTGCGGCGCGTGCAAACCAATGCTCCCGGTCATGAAGGATTGGCGGAAGCTCTGGATTGGACTAAAATTTGGATGTTGCCCAATACTGCGGGTTGTCAAACTGCGGATGAGGCGATTAGGGTGGCTCGTTTGGGTAGGGAAATGGCGAAGCTTTTAGGTCAGGAAGATAATAATTTTGTGAAGTTAGAAGTGATTCCTGATGCTAAATATTTGCTACCAGATCCGATCGGCACTTTGGAAGCAGCAGAAAAATTAGTCAAGGAAGGTTTTGCTGTTTTGCCTTACATCAATGCCGATCCCCTGTTGGCAAAACGCCTCGAAGAAGTTGGTTGTGCGACTGTGATGCCTTTAGGTTCCCCCATCGGTTCGGGACAAGGAATCAACAATGCTGCCAATATTCAAATAATTATTGACACCGTAAAGATTCCTGTGGTGGTGGATGCGGGGATCGGGACACCTAGTGAAGCTGCACAAGCAATGGAAATGGGCGCTGATGCACTGTTAATTAATTCGGCGATCGCCAATGCCCAAAATTCTCCAGCAATGGCAAAAGCAATGGGAATGGCGACGGAAGCAGGGCGTTTAGCGTACTTAGCAGGTAGAATGCCGATCAAAGATTATGCGATCGCTTCTTCTCCCCAAACAGGTACTGTCACCTCAAAATAAATTATTCAATTTTCGTGGTCACTTTTTTGGTAGAGTTGTAAACATCAAAAATACTAAGGATTGTGACTAATGCCTTACATCAAGGATGACGATGGACGCTTGAACAACTTTGCTAAAGAGCCAAAGGTGTATGAAGCCGTACCTCCCAATAAAAACCAGCAACGAAACTACATCATCATGGGTATTGCAGCGGCGATGTTAGTTGCAGGTTTGGTGTTTGTGGCTGCTTCTGTCTAGAAACAGGGCTGAGATTCAAAGCTGATTCAAATCCCGATTTTAAATAACTCTTGAGAAAACCATGTTTCTAGACAAATGGAAACATGGTTTTTGTGCTTCATTGACAAGCAGGAAGTGGCAAAAGTCCTGAGCAACGCGACACTAGCTGAAAGACTACATAAGACCAAAAGCATTAGAAACGAAAAAATCAGGAGGGTGCATCTGTGTTTGGCAAATATATTCGTAGGGGCTATAGCATGACCGCTGTAAATCTCTGGTTATCACTAATAAATTGTCGGCGGTCATGCTATAGCCCTTACACAATTGGGATGCTCCCAATCAGGACGGGGTTGGGACCTGAATTTTAGGTCAAAAATATACAATAGCTAGTTGAAAATCTACCCTAAACAAGCTCCCGGATTTACCTGTGGGCATAAATCTAAAATCTAAAATCTAAAATCTAAAATCTAAAATCGCCAGACTCTGATGTCTATTCCTTCCCAAAAAGTTTCTAGCTCGAACAAGCTGATTTACCAACGCTTGAAACAGGCACTTGAACTGAATTTGCGCCGTCAAATTTTTATCGCCGCCTGCGATGACTTGTGCTTGCGGGACTGTCTAGCAGCCCGCTTAGAGGCAGAATTGACTGCTACAGCCACCGGCGAAAGATTTCGATCGCCGATCGCAATTCCCCGATTTGTCAGCTTGCAACTCAACCTGGGCGATCCGAATCCTTGGGGTGCGATCGCCGCATGGTTGACCGAAAACCCACCGCCCCAAAATTCGCGCAGCTACAGCCCGTTGCCGGGATTTCAAATTTTGGGAGTCGAACACCTGACTCGGCACTCAGCGGCCGTCCAGTGGTCTTTCCTGAGCCATTTGAGAGACATCGAAACACACCTGCAAGTGTGGGAGTCCACTCTGTTGCTGTGGGTATCGCGACCTTGGCTGAGTTCGATCGAACAGTCAGCCCCGGAATTTTGGCACTGGCGAACCGGAGTATTTGAGTTTGAAGGGGAACCAACACCATCCCCCCGCCACTGGGACTTCGGAGAGGCGCAGGAATTGGGCGATGAATTTTTAAGTTCCCAGTCTGGAGAATCCCAAGTCTCCAGTTCCCTATCTCCTGTGACAAATTCCCCCTTAGTAACTCCCAATTCTCCATCCACAACATCCAACTCTCAGTCTATTGAACTAGCAGATTTAGCGCTACCAACACCGGCCCCGGAGTTGACCGCTTACAATCGGGCCGCCGAGGCTGAAAATGTGCAAGAGTTGCAAACTCTGCAATACATTGAACTGTTGCAAGAAAATGAATGTTCTTCCGAATCCTTGGCTTTGGCTTATCAAAGTTTGGGGAATTTCTACCGCGATCGCATTCAAGCCGGAGACGCTTCTTGGCAAAACTTAACCATTGCCATTGGTGCGATCGAACAAGTGATTCAATACCTACAAATAGATCCTCACGAACACCAAAATCAACCACAAACTCCCAAATGCGCGCTACTAATTGACGAATTTACACACCACTTAAGTCAATATATTCAGGAGTCAAATAACCTACTGCCAATTTCCGATTTGTGCAACGACCTCGGCACTCTCTACTGGATGCTATCTCGCCTGCAACCAAGCTATACCGAAGGAAATGACACCGAAGAACCCACGACTTTAGATCCAGTATTTTGCTTGTTTCGCAGCATCGGCATCTACCGAGAAGGTTTAAACAAAAAAGATGGGTCTTTGACACTGCAAACCCGTGCCCGATTAAACAAAAATTTGGGCATCGCCTTGGCTGATTTAGCCCGCTATCAAGACAAAACCGAAAACTTGCAGCAAGCAGTTACAGCCTACCAGCAAGCGCTGCTGGATATTGACTCCCGGACGGAACCTCAACATTATGCAGCGGCTCAAAATAATTTGGCGACAGCATACTGGAGTTTAGCTCAAGATGGTCAGCCGATCGTCTACCTCAAAAGTGCGATCGCCGCTTACTCCCAGGCCCTGACCTGCTACAATCCATCTACAGAACCCCTCAACTATGCAGGAGTGCAAAACAACATCGGTACGGCGTGCTGGAACCTCGCCCAGCATCAACCGGAAGAAATTCTGCTGGTAAGGGCGATCGCGGCCTATCGCGAAGCCTTAAAATACCGCACCAGAGAATTAGTCCCCGCCGCTGCTGCCGCCACTCAAAACAATCTCGGTACAGCTTATTGGCATTTAGCCAACCACTTCCAACAACAACGGGCCCGGACAGCATCCTTGCAGCAGGCTATTTTAGCCTACGAAACTGCCCTGGATATCGCCTCGCAGCTCGATCGCACCCAACTCACCTTTGACACCTTAGCCGCCCGCAGCAATCTGGGACTAGCCCACTATCAACTAGCTACAGACCCTGATTTCGCCGCCAACAAAGCCGCACAGACACAGCATTTAGAAGCAGCACTGCACCACCAGTTACAAGTTTGCGCCGCCTGGGAACAGCATCTTCAGGACCAAGAGTTAACATATGGAGATAAACTAAATTTACAACCAGACGATGCCAACTCCCAAGCGAGCGATGGTCGGCAAACAGCTTTGAGCTATATTGTCAAAACGATTAGAGCTTTCTATAGTGAATGTGGGCTGCCCGGCCAAAACTTAGCCTTATCCAAAGTTCCAGGAGATTTGTTGCCGGAAATTTTGCGTAGGTTATAACTATTAAAAGCTGAATTGTTCCCAGATATGTATCCAGTTTTCTATTATTATGGTTAAACATTCTGCCCTAATTATTCAAACAAAATTGTGGTCATGACCCCAGAAAAAATCCTTGTGGTTGATGACGACCCGGCAATCCGAAATTTAATTCACCGTTTTTTAAGTCAGCAAGGTTATCAAGTTGAGTCTGGCGAGGACGGTCACACTGGTATGGAATTATTCAAGCAATTTAATCCTAAATTAGTGATTTTGGATGTAAATTTACCAGATACCACCGGCTACAGTTTGTGTAAACAAATGCAAAAGGAGACGGGCGTTTTTGTAGTCATGCTAACTAGCCGCACCGATGAACATGACAAGGTGATAGCCTTTGACTGCGGTGCTGACGACTACATTACTAAACCTTTCAGTCTTGTAGAGATTAAAATTCGTGTAGCAGCTCTTTTGAGGCGGTTGCGCCAGCAAAAAAATTCAGAGGAACCTGAAAGCCGTGTCTTCGGAAAGCTGGCTATAGATCCCTTAAGTCGGGTGGTGACTCTCGGTGGCCAGATAGTTGCTTTGACTGCACTGGAATTCGATTTGTTGTACTGTTTGGCCAGCAAACCAGGTCGCGTGTGGAGGCGTGCGGAATTGCTACAAGAAGTCTGGGACTATGAGTATGTAGGAGCCGATCGCGTAGTCGATGTCCATATCGGTCAAATTCGTCGCAAAATCGAACCCGATAGTAATCAAAATTCCATGATTCAAACCGTCCGGGGAGTGGGCTACAAATTTGTTGAGACAAGCAGCTAGAAAGTGTCAAGACCGTTCGTGTTAAACTGAACAAATCTTCATTTGCTCAGTTTAACACTTAATAAAGGTGTTACCTTTAAAGGTGCAACGGCTGCACTCGCTATCCCTTCTACTGTATAGGCATTAGGGAATACTTTTCTAGTGATTTGTAAGGAACCATTAACGTCAGCATTGAGTTTGACTCCTGACTGAGCTCGAAACAAGCCTCTCTTGACACGTTTACCCAGGTAGGTATTGTGTTTGCGGGGTGTTTCTAAATCTAAAGCACTCGTCTTTGAGGTATAAGATTCTGAGCGTGACTACGACTTTGATTCCTGCTAATTGACATTTATATGCGATTTGGTCAATTAATCTTGCATGGGGAATCTGCGTGAATGACTGATTATTTCTTTTACCTATATTCAGATTCTGTTTCCAGTTCTCATTCTTACCAATTACTAAGATACCAATGATATAAGTCGGTGAGACTATATTTCTTACTACTAGCAAAGAAGTATTGACGACAGATGTAATTAGCTGCATTGTAGAGATTCTTAGATAAGAAAGATAGTCGATCTATGGACTGCCAATGCTGATGGGATTGTTTAATGATGTGTCTCTCTACTAAAATCATTCTCTCAAGAGATTTGTAAAGGTTTTACCACAAATGTTGAGTTATTTTGCTGGCTGCTCGCTACCCTCGAATTCCTCCGTGGGTGCATCTGTGTTTTGTAAATATATTCGTAGGATGCTCTAGCATGACCGCAGACAATTTATTAGTTATAACCAGAGATTTACGGAGGTCATGCTAGAGCGTCGTACAAAATCGGGATGCTCCCTCCTCCGTGGGGTCTGTTTCTTCACCAAAAATCCCTTAGCTGGTTTCTTGTAAATATTTGCTAACTGCGATCGCCTTTTCCAAACCCAGCCGCACACAATCTCCCAAAGCCACCCCGCCAACGTAATTACTACACAAATACATCCCTGGCAAAGATTTTAAGCCTCGATCGATCTGTTGGAGGCGATCGAGATGCCCCAAATTATACTGAGGAATCGCCTGTTTCCAGAGCTTCACCGCCAACACCTTCGGCTGTGGCACATTCGGTTTGAGCAAGATGCGAGACAAATCTCGATGCACCTCGGCCACAATTTCTTCGGGGTCAAGATTGCCAATACCCGAATCCGTAGCCCCACCGATGTAACTCGTCAGAGTTTGCCAACCCGCCGGCGCGCGATCGGCAAATAAACTCGAAGTCCAAATCGTTCCCAGAGTGCGAATTCCCTGCCCCCTCGGAATTAAATTTCCAAATCCCACCAATTTACCCTTGACATCCGACAGCGGATATGCTAAGACCACACAGGCAACAGTAGGGTAAGTAAAACCTTGTAAAGTGCTGCTAACTTCCGGTTGCAGAGATTGCAACAAATCCGCTGCCACATAAGCAGGCGTTGTCAGCACCACAGTCCGAGTCTCAATTTGTTGAGGCCCATCGGGGGTTGAGAATTGGGCAATATAGGTTTTATTTTCAGTACGGTGCAAACCAGTCAGATGCCAATTCAGTTTCAGGCGATCGCCCAAAGAAGCAGCGATCGCCTCTGGCAGAGCCATCAGCCCCCCTTTAAACGAACCCAGCTCCCCCGGCTTAGTCTGAGGAATATTCGGGTCTGGGGGCATTTTTTTGGGCCGTTTCCTGGCAGAAAGCAGCGCCCCGGCCACCAGCCCGCCACCAGCATCAGCCATCTTTGTCACCCGCCCAAAAGCCGCCGCGGCGCTAAGTTGTTGAGGATCGCCGGCATAAACCCCAGACACAAAGGGCTCCACCAATCGCTGCATCACTTCCGTACCCAAATGTCGCCGGAAAAATTGAGAAACAGTTTCCTCCTCACCCTGCTGCGAAAGTGTAGCACCCATTACCGGAGCCACAAACCCCAAAGCCCCGAACAGAGCCCGCAGTTTCCCCGGAAAACTCAGCAACCCAGACTGAATCATCGCCCCAGGAGTCATCGGCACCGGTTGCAGCTTATTTTGCCAATATACAAAACGAGGCAATTGGCGATCGGCAAACATCAACTCCTGCTTCAGCCCCACATCCACAGCCAACTTCATCAATTCCGGCGTCGGCGAAAAACTATTCGGGCCCTCCTCCCACAGAAACCCATGCCCTGTAGAAGTTGTGATATTCCCGCCCACACGTCCCTGACTCTCAGCAACTAAAATCTTCAGGGGTTCTCCAGTCTTTGCTTCCTTGTGCAGCGCGTGGGCCAGACTCAAGCCGGTAATACCAGCACCCACAATCAAGGTGTCTACTCGGTTCGTCATTGGTAAATGCTAATTGGTAACTACTAATTGTTGAGTAACCCGTAGTTGGAGTACATCGGAATAAATCACAATATCCCATTACAGTTCACTTTTGCAACTCCTCTATAAGCGCTTCCTTCAGCTTGTGGGACGACATACTCCGTTAGTCAACCTCAGAAAATCGTCAACTTACTCAGAGAACCATTTTAGCGTAATCGATGAAGACGCTTAGGGAAGTTTAAGTTTCAACCCAATTTTCTGGTAAGTGCCAAGCCAAATCAGAGATGTTAAGCGTGCTATACATTATTGCTGTGCAAGTCTTGAGGGGACTGAAACAGCGTCTCCAGATAAACTCTTGCCGCTTGGCGATAGCTACGGGAAGCCTCCGGGGTGCCACTGTCGGCATTCTGCAACAAAAACAGCGACAAGGAAGCACAGAAAACTCGGTCTAGATCCCATTCAGGATGAGTTTCCAAGTAGGTTTTGAGGGAATCATGGAGCGTTTCGGGAATTTCGGCAAAAATACTGACTGTTGGGTTCATCATTTTTTTTAGTCTCGCTAATAAATTGAAAATAGAACCCACCTTTGGGCCGGATACAGGTCTAGACACGGCTGAAACCAGAGTATTTTTTTTAGGTAGGTCGCATCATTGTGCGCTATGAGGGGGTAGGTTTGTCAATGTGGCGAAATATTACAAAGTCCTTTAGATAAAAAAAAGATTTACGGAATAATCAGCTTTTGAGTACATCTTTTGTTACATATCTTTATATTCTTTAGAAAAACCGAGGGATTGGGGAGCTGGTTAACAAAATCCCCAATACCGCAGCAAGATCCGACAGCGCCGTTGATTTCTGTGGAAAACTTTGTCAAATCTGTGGAAAACCTACAAGTTGCCTGTGGAAACGCTGTGGAATATTGCGGAAAAACTAAGGGAAAAAATAAGAATTGCGAAGGGGGATGGGGTATTGTTGACGGTTGACTGGGGAATGGGGAATGGGGAATTGGTTATCGGTGCCACCAATAACCAATAACCAATAACTACTAACTACTGACTAAATAGCTGGCAAAAGTATAGTCATTTATAGACATGGGAGGCTTCAAGTCCCTCCCCCTTCACTTTTACTTTGAGCGGATTAACCCGCCTCGGCTGAACT
>RDXH01000182.1 GCA_004292745.1 Oscillatoriales cyanobacterium
CAGAAGGCACACTCCAAGGGGGGAATGACTTAGGAACCCACCTCCTAGATCAACCCCTGCCGTGGGATCATCTGGATACCGGAATTGACAAAAATTGGCTAAAACTTGATTTGCAGAAGGCTTTGGCTGCGGCAACAGTCCCCGACTGTTCCTTTGAAGGCTGTTCCCACTGTGGGGTTTGTGGCACTGACTTTGGACACAATATTGTGGTAGAACCTCTGCCAATTCCTCCCTTTGCAGGGGAGTTTGTGCCGAATCAAGAGCGAAAACAGCGCTTTCGGGTGTGGTTTGGCAAGGTGGGTGATATGGCTTTGGTTGGTCATTTGGATTTGGTACGATTGTTCGATCGCGTATTCCGTAAAGCCGATTTACCGATTTCTTTTACCGGCGGTTTTCATCCCAACCCTCGCATTTCTCTGGCAAATGCCCTGCCTCTGGGTGTTAGCAGCACAGGGGAAATTGTGGATTTTGAACTCACTGAGTTGATGGACGCCCAGCAGTTTCGGGCAAAATTGGTGGCACATCTACCGCCAAATATTCCTGTTTACAAGGTTGAGGCGATCGATCTTAAGGCTCCTTCTGCCAATCAGTTGTTAGAAGCTGCGGAATACCTGATTACTGTGGCTGTAGCTGGTGCGGTGGCAGAAAATGACGCATCAAACCCAGAGAATTTGGCCCCTGTCTCTGTCGCTGCTAGTGACCAGTGGCAAGCTTGGGTACGGGCGATCGTGGAAGCTGAGGATTTTTGGCGGGAACATACTACCAAGTCGGGTAAGACGCAGCAAGTCAATTTGCGCGATCGACTACAGGAACTAGAAGTGGTAGATTGTCAATCTGCCGACAGTCGTAACTCCCAAGGTAAAGCCGTCTTGCGCTATCAGGGTAGTTGTCGCAGTGATGGTAATGTACTAAAGCCAGAACATCTGGTGTGGATGCTCGAACAAGTCAGCCACCAGGAAATTCAGCTTCTGCATATCCAACGCAGTCAGCTAATCCTGAGTTATGGTTAGAATAGAAAAGTCGAAGGTGGAGTATTCCACCGGGTATCAAGCTATAATTGCTTGTTATGGAAGTCAGGACGGTTAGATGGCGATTAGTCCATCGCCGTTGAGTCAACCAGCAACGCGGGCTGGGTGCAAACTGCTTCTGTTCAAGACTTCAAGCCTTTTTGTAAATTCTTGGCTAAATCTAGCATCACACTCGCAGGAGCTTGCTCAAAGCTAAATTTATCGATTCAGTCGATCGCCGGCTTACTCAAAAATTTCATGGTTTAAGCCACTCTGTGAGTATTTCAGGTAAAAGCAGTCCCAAATGCGTTGAGCGATGGGATAGAGGCGATCGTAGTTGAGCCTGTCAGGGTCACACCTGCAAAGTAAACCTAATTGTCCGCATTTGACCATTGGTTTACAGACTATTCAAAAATAGATGTTTTTGCCCAGGTTTGAGGGTTGGTAGTTGACGGAAATCGCAGTCGAATGGCAAGCTGAATTCAGTTGAGTGCAATCCGCCGATCGCACAAGTATTCAACAAAAGTCCTTAGGCTTTCACTCCTACATAATTTCCCTCAAAACCAGCCCTGAACCACCACTTCCTGGAGTTATCAGTTTTTTGTGTAGAGTTGTGTGTTAAGAAATTGGTACGGTGTCACTGAATTGATTCGCTGAGTTCCAATTAACAGTTGCAAGGATTGAATTTTGAGTGAAAGAATTCGTAATTCACAAATCAAAATTCAAGAGACCTCTCCCGTAATGATTGTGGGGTAGGCATCCAGCCTGCCAGTGACAGATGTTTTTGGGAGATGTCTAATATTTACAACTCGCTAAAAGCCTCCTTATTTCTATCTTCCAGCTCAGTCTGCGAAGCATAACTCATAACTATGTACGGGTGGATTTAAGCACTTTATCTGTAACGGTCAACAGTCAACAGTTAATAGTCAACATTTAACAGTCTTTCCATCCTGCAATAAATCACAGCTAATAACTCTTGAAGCTACTACTAATTAAAATCAAAGTTAAAGGCACTATTCAGCGTAGGTGTCTGGAACTTGCTGACAATTTTTTCGAGGAAATTGAATGACTAAGCAGATAGTTATAGCAGAGCAGCATCGTATTGCTGCCGTCTTTTCAGAAGACCAAATCCAAGAACTCGTGGTAGCCACAGGTAGCCACCAAGTTAGTGATATTTACTTAGGTATTGTCGAAAATGTATTACCTGGGATAGATGCCGCCTTCGTGAATATCGGCGACCCAGAACGCAACGGGTTTATGCACGTCACAGACCTCGGCCCGCTGCGACTCAAGCGCTCGGCAGGAGCAATTACAGAACTTTTGACTCCCCAACAAAAAGTTCTGGTACAGGTAATGAAAGAACCCACGGGCAGTAAAGGCCCCCGACTCACGGGCAACATTACTCTGCCTGGTCGCTATTTGGTGCTGATGCCCTACGGACGGGGAGTCAATCTCTCCCGGCGGATCAAGTCCGAAGCCGAGCGCAACCGCCTCCGAGCCCTGGCTATTTTGGTCAAACCAGCCGGCATGGGACTTTTGGTACGCACCGAGGCGGAAGGGATGACTGAAGAAGCCATCATGGAAGATTTGGAAGTGCTACAAAAACAGTGGGAATCCGTTCAAATCGAAGGCGGTACGACGCGGGCACCGGCACTCCTCAACCGCGATGACGATTTTATCCAGCGGGTGCTGCGGGATATGTTTAGTGGTGATGTGAATCGGATTGTGGTGGACTCGCAAAATGGGATTAAGCGAGTGAAGCAGCAGTTGATGAGCTGGAACGGTGGCAAACTGCCTGCGGGTGTTTTGATCGACCATCATCGAGAGCGCGCCTCGATTTTAGAATTTTTCCGGGTGAATGCTGCCATTAGAGAAGCCCTCAGACCAAGGGTGGATTTGCCTTCAGGCGGTTATGTGATTATTGAGCCGACAGAAGCACTAACGGTGATAGATGTCAACTCTGGTTCCTTTACTCGATCGGCTACGGCGCGAGAAACGGTACTCTGGACAAATTGCGAAGCTGCCACAGAAATCGCCAGACAACTGCGATTGCGGAATATTGCCGGGGTAATTATTGTTGATTTTATTGACATGGAGTCCCGCCGCGATCAGTTGCAGGTGCTCGAACATTTCAATAAAGCTCTCAGGGCTGACAAAGCTCGGCCACAAATCGCCCAACTTTCAGAATTGGGACTGGTAGAACTGACTCGCAAGCGCCAAGGTCAAAATATTTATGAATTGTTCGGCCACAGTTGTCCTACTTGCAACGGGTTGGGTCATTTGGTGCAACTCCCCGGCGAAGATGAAATGGCCCCAGCGGCACGGGAATCGGGCGATCGCACTGTCGCCACATCCAACCGCGTGTTGTTAAATTTACCCGAAGGATTGGAGCGCCGTAGCTTAGCCCCTGTAGCCACTGCCAGTCCCACATCGGTGCGGGAAGAACGTTTAGCCGAACCCCAGCGGGCTGCTTGGGAACCTCAGAATGAAAGCTTGGATTTTGAGGCTGGTAGTAATGTTGCTTCTTTGGATTTACTCAACCATCCCAGTTATCAAGACTTGGGGAACGGTACTCGTCGCCGCCGTCGTCGCCGGATTGGGGAAGAGGCTTTTGGACTGCCGGTGGAAGAGGAACCAGTACGCAGCAAGTTGCGACTTCCCAATACTTCCAGCGCTCCCATTGCAGAGCCGAGAGCGGAATATCTTCCACCCCCAGGCATTCGCCCTGCTTCCGAGGGTTTTGGATTGGTGAATATGACGGGTTCCAGGCGCGAAGATTTCGAGCGGGTGCGTCCCACTAAGTCGGAGTTGATGAAGCCGATGGTGGAGCCTCCGGAAGTGATTACAGTGGAAATGACGGCTGAGGAACAGGATGTTTATGCTGTGATGGGGGTTTCTCCTTTGGTGCTGACTAATCGCAGTCTGAAAAATCCTAAGAATGCGATCGTTTCGGTGACAATGCCCGGAGAAGCCCCAACTAAGCCGCCCTTTGAGCAGTTGGAACTTGAATTTACACCGGCGGCGCAAGGATCAAATGTGGAGGAACGGGATTATTATGCCGAGATGCCTGTAGTTGAGTCTGTATTTTCTCCTGTATTTTCTGAGGATGCTGAGACGGAAATTTACGATGAAAGTCTGATGGACGACGACACTGATGATTTTGAGCCCATGTCGTCCATGTCATCGATGTCTGAAATATCGGAAATGAGCGATGGGGCGGAGGAAGCAATGCCATCGGAGGAACCAATTCTATCGGAGGAATCAATGCCATCGGAGGAACCAATTCCATCGGAAGAACCGGAGGAACCCGCTATCAATCGCCGTCGCCGTCGCCGTTCCTCTGCTGTTTTGGATGAATAAATAGACCTCTCCCATAATTATTGTGGAACAGGCATCCTGCCTGTTCTTGACTGTCTTTTTAGGAGATGTCTAATGAAGGAAGAAGGAAGACGGAAAACCGCCGACGGAAAACCGCAGACGCAAAAAGGCAGAGGGAAGACAGAAGCAGTAGAAATTTTTACTCTCTTCCCCTCTTTCCATCTCCCCGTCCCTCCCTCTACTGGTATCCCCCTCTCCCCCTCTTCCTCTCCCCAGCTCGTTGCAGGTGTGGATGAAGTCGGGCGAGGGGCTTTGTTCGGGCCTGTGGTGGCGGCGGCTTGCATTTTGCCGATCGAGCTTTTGGATGAGTTGGTAAATTGTGGGGTGCGAGATAGTAAGCAGTTGAGTGCCTCCGCCAGGAGTCGGCTAGCTGTCAAAATCCGGGCTGTGGCTGTTGATTGTCAAATTGGTGTGGCTTCGGTTACTGAAATTGACCGTTTGAATATTTTGCAGGCTTCTTTGTTGGCGATGAAACGCGCGATTGTGAAGCTGAATGTTACTCCTGATTTGTGTTTGGTGGACGGAAATCAAAGGATTCCCAATTTGCCGATCGCCCAAGAGACAATGGTGAAGGGTGATTCGCGATCGATTCAGATTGCTGCTGCTAGTATTGTGGCGAAAGTGTGGCGCGATGAATTAATTTTGCGTTTGGCTGTTAAGTATCCTGAATATGACTTGACAAACAATAAGGGATATGGTACTGCTAAACATAAATTGGGGTTGGAACGTTACGGGCGATCGGCTTTTCACCGAAAATCTTTTAGCCCGTGTCGATAATAGACAAAACTTATAAACTTAAAGTACAAATTTATACTACTAAAAATCAGCAAGATTATTAACAAACATCAGGGGGAAATTGAAGTTAAATCTATTCCTGACAAAACTACGTTTCATGTTTTTATACCAATGATGTGAGATTTGAGGTTTTAAATTAAGCGATAATTTTCATCTCACATCCTGCGATCGCCTTGTGGTTAATCCAACGGGTGACAGGAGGGATTTCCAGAGTTTCCGGTTTTGATGGTTTCACAAGTGGATACTAATCTGAAAATCCCCAGGGTTGTCTATCGCAAGTAGCTGCGATCGATCGCGACTGATGATATCAATCTCTAATCTCGAATCGATTCACTAATGACAAAGGAGCAAAAATAGATGGCTAAACCAGTGATTTTGTGTGTTGACGACGAGAGAATCATGTTGGACAGTCTGAGGACGCAGCTAGCAGCAGAATTTGGTGATACCTATACCTATGAAGGGGCGGAAGATGCCGAAGAGGCTTTGGAGTTAATTAAGGAACTCCATGACGATGAAGTCAGCGTAGTTGTGATTATTTCCGATTGGTTAATGCCTGGTATGAAGGGAGATGAGTTGTTGATTCGCATTCACGAAGAATTTCCTAATATTATCAAAATAATGTTGACAGGTCAAATTGACGAATCAGCAGTAGTTCGCGCTAAAAAACAAGCAAATATTCATAAATGCTTATCTAAACCTTGCTTTGAAGCAGAGTTACGGGAAACTATTAAATCTGCTTTATCTCATAAACTATGAACCAACAGGTAATTATTTGTGTTGATGATGAGATAACTATACTCAGGGGGCTCAAAGCAGAATTGCGAGAGGCCGTCGATAACGATTATATAATCGAAATAGCTGAAGGAGGAGAAGAAGCATTAGAATTAATGCAAGAATTGCGAGATGATGGTTCTGAAGTTATTCTAATTATTTCCGACCAGATGATGCCGGAAATGAGGGGAGATGAGCTATTAAGGCGCGTACATATCATGTCGCCCAAAACTATCAAAATTATGCTCACAGGACAAGCGGATGTTGAAGCGATAAGCAATGCGATTAATCATGCCAATTTATATCGTTATATCAGTAAGCCTTGGCAAGCAGAAGATTTGAAATTGACAGTTAAAGAAGCGATAAATAGCTATTTTAAAGACAAACAACTTACCGAACAAAATGCGCAACTCCAGCGCATGAATCAAGAGTTGGCAACATTAAACAGCCAGCAAGCGGTACTGATTACTAAACTACACGAAAATGAAAATCGCTTGACACAGTTTTTGGAAGCAATGCCAGTGGGTGTGGGTGTACTTGATACTGATGGCAAAGTTTACTATATCAATCGGAAAGCAAAAGAGATATTTGGTAAAGGAGTTGTATCGGATATCCCTACTGAAAAAGTGTCAGAGGTTTATCAACTTTATCAAGGGGGTACTCTTGAACATTGCCCAGTCGAAAACTTACCCATCATCCGGGCATTGAGGGGGGAAACTTCCGTGGCTGATGATTTAGAAGTCAGACACGGGGAGCAGATTATTCCCGTAGAAATTCAGGCTACCCCAATTTACGATCGGGATGGCAAAATTGTCTATGCTATCAATACTCTTCAAGATATCACGGAACGTAAACAAGCTGAAGCAGAACGGAAAAAATTGATTGAGGAACTCTTTGAAGTCAATTGCAATTTGGAAATTGCACTGGAGGCAGAATTAGAAATCACTCAGGCGACAAGTCGGTTTGTACCCAATGAATTTTTAGGTTTTTTGGGATGTGAAAGTATTGTTGATATTAAATTGGGAGACGCGGTGCAGTTAGAAATGTCTGTGTTATTTTCTGACATCCGCGAATTCACTACTCTTTCGGAACAGATGACGCCAGAAGATAATTTCAAATTTATAAATTCTTATTTGAGTCATATGGAACCGCTAATTGTTGAAAATCGGGGGTTTATTGATAAATATATTGGCGATGCAATTATGGCACTGTTTAGCGAGGGTGCTGATGATGCTGTTCGTGCGGGAATAGCCATGTTACACGCCTTGGTTGAATACAATCAAGAGCGCGCTTCTGCTGGCTATATACCCATTAAGATTGGGGTGGGGATTAATACTGGTTCTTTGATGCTGGGTATCGTTGGCGGGCCTAGCCGGATGGATGGTACTGTGATTAGTGATGCGGTTAATTTGGCTTCTCGGATTGAAAGTTTGACGAAAAAGTATGGGGTGTCGTTGTTGATTACCGATCCGACTTTCCAGTCTTTGAAAAATCCTGCTGATTATGCAATCCGCAAAATCGATCGAGTTCAGGTAAAAGGAAAGTCGGAAATGGTGACTGTTTATGAAGTTTTTGATGCGGACTTGCCGGAAATTAAAGCTGGTAAGTTAGCGACGCTGCAAGTATTTAGCGAGGCTTTGTTTTTGTATGACATGAAAAATTTTAGTGGAGCGGCTGTACTTTTTAATGAGTGTTTGCAGCAAAATCCGGGCGACGTAGTGGCTCAGATTTATCTGGAAAGATGTGGTTAGTTATTGGTTATTGGTTATTTGTTGTTGGTTGTTTGTTATTGGTTATTGGTTATTGGTGATTTCATCAAAATATTCCTATAGTTTTCGAGGCTGTTCAGTTGTGATTTGACAAGAAACTAGAAATGTGATATGTTTGAGAATAAATTTTGTCTAAATGGAATATAGCAATCGCCAATCCGCTTTGTTCCTTGCTCCCTTCGACTCGGCTCAGGGAGCAAGGAACAAATCACATTAACAGCCTTGGCGCTTGCTATACTTAAAGGCGATCGACTATTTAGCTACTGTCAATTAAGCTTGGTGTAAAATTTTCAAATCACCATGAATAGCCTAGGTAACTTCCGGGCGATCGTCTAAAATTTGCAAAATCAATAATTTCAGCTTAAAAATGCACGTAGTGCAGTAAGTCTATGGTCAAATCGAGCGTTTTCCGCCTCCTGTAGCATCTATATAATCTTTATTCAACTTCTTCACTATGACTAATAATTTGTTAACAATTCCCGGTTATCACATCATCGAAGAAATCTATAATGGATCTAGAACACAGGTTTATCGAGGTGTTACTGAGTCCAACCAAAAAGTGATTATCAAACTGCTCAAAACTGAGTATCCCACTTTTAGCGAACTCGTGCAGTTTCGGAATCAGTACACCATTACCAAAAATCTTGACCTTCCCGGAATTGTCAAACCCATTGCACTCTTAAACTACCGCAATGCTTTTGCTCTGGTAATGGAGGATGTTGGTGGTGTTTCCCTGGCTGAGTATACTGCTAATGCCAAGCCATTGGATAATATCCAATCAAGTAACTCTCACATGGCCTCGCCCCAGACTTCGCCCCTACCGCTAGATGAATTTTTGCCGATCGCGCTTCAGGTTGTCCAAACCCTAGAAGGACTATATCACAACCGAATTATTCACAAAGATATCAAGCCCCAGAATATTATTATTAACCCTGAAACTAAAGAAACTAAATTAATTGACTTCAGCATTTCCTCACTGTTACCGAGAGAAAACCAAGAAATTCAAAATCCCAACGTCTTAGAAGGAACTCTGGCTTATATGTCCCCAGAACAAACGGGACGAATGAATCGGGGTATCGATTACCGCACCGACTTTTACTCGCTGGGAGTTACTTTTTACCAACTACTAACAGGGCAATTACCATTTAATTCCACCGAGCCCATGGAACTGGTTCACTGTCATATTGCCAAGATGCCGATTCCGCCAATGGAACTGGTTCAAAATATGTCGGTGATGGTGAATAATCTGATTGTCAAATTGATGGCAAAAACTCCAGAATTACGCTATCAAAGTGCTACTGGACTGCGCTATGACTTAGAAAAATGCTGGCAGCAATGGCAAGAGAATGGGACTATTAGCCAGTTTGGATTGGGAAATCGGGATATTTGCGATCGCTTCGTCATTCCCGAAAAACTCTACGGTAGAGAAACAGAAGTTAAAGCCCTATTAGACGCCTTCGATCGCATCAGCAACCCCACCCTTAGTAAGGGGGGGCAAGGGGGGGTCGAAATTATGCTAGTTGCTGGCTTTTCTGGCATTGGTAAAACTGCTGTAGTGAATGAAGTACACAAACCCATTGTCCGCCAAAGGGGTTATTTCATCAAAGGAAAATTTGACCAATTCAAGCGCGATATTCCCTTTTCTGCATGGGTGCAAGCATTCCAGAATTTAATCCCGAATTAGAAAGACTAATTGGTAAGCAGCCAGAAGTCCCAGAACTAGAAGGAACTGCTGCTCAAAATCGCTTCAATCTCTTATTTCAAAAGTTCATCAGAGTGTTCGCCACAAGAGAACATCCCTTAGTGATTTTCTTAGATGATTTGCAGTGGGCAGACTCCGCTTCATTGAAGCTAATGCAGTTGTTGATGAGCGAAGCAGATACCAGCTATCTATTGTTAATGGGAGCGTATCGGGACAACGAAGTTTTTCCAGCCCATCCACTGATGCTGACATTGGATGAGATTCGCTCATACTCGGCGACAATCAACCAAATTACTTTAGCACCCTTAGACAAAACTTCCCTGAATCGCCTGATTGCTGACACCATGATTTGTCCAACCGAAAGGGCAACTCCTTTGACTGAAATGATTTTTGCCAAAACCAAAGGCAATCCTTTTTTTGCAACTAAATTTCTGAAATTCTTGCACAGTGATGGATTTATCTCATTTGATGTTACCCCCCCAACCCCCCCTTACCAAGGGGCGGCAAGGGGGGGTTGGCAGTGCGATATTGCCAAATTGAGAGCGCTTTCTTGGACTGATGATGTAGTCGAATTTATGGCGATTCAGTTGCAAAAATTGCCGGAAAATACTCAGGAATTTTTGAAGCTAGCATCCTGTATAGGCAATGAATTTGATTTGGCAAATCTGGCAATTGTTTCCAAAAAATCTGAGTCAAAAATAGCAGCAGATTTGTTGCCAGCACTGCAAGAAGGATTGGTTATTCCGATCAGTGAAGTCTACAAGTTTTTTCAAGACTCGGAATCAGTGGAACTTGCCCAAGTGTCTGATTTATCTGTTCCCTACAAGTTTTTTCACGATCGAGTGCAGCAAGCGGCATATTCTCTAATTCCCGAATCTCAAAAACAATCAACTCACCTCGAAATCGGACAACTGTTGTTGAGGAATACGCCAGAAACAGAACAAGAAGAGAATATTTTTGATATTGTCAACCAATTAAATATCGGAGTGGAGTTAATTACCGATCGAATAAAACGAGACGAACTCGCTCAGTTGAATTTAATAGCTGGACGTAAAGCTAAATCTTCCACGGCTTACGCGGCTGCTAAAAAGTATTTAACTGTAGGCCTAGAACTCCTGGATGTTGAGTGTTGGCAGAATCATTACAACCTGAGTTTAGCACTTTATGAAGAAACCACAGAGGCCATGTATCTAAATGGTGATTTTGACCAAATGGAACCCTTGGCAGAAATAGTCCTCCAACAGGCAAATACACTCTTAGATAAAATCAAAATTTATCAAGTTCAAATTCAAGCTTTGAAAGCGCAGAACCAAATCAAACAATCTTTAAATTTTGGGTTAGACATTCTCCAACTCTTGGGGATATATCTACCTAAAGATCCAGAACCGACAGAAATTCCCCTGGCTTTTGAAGAGACACAATTGGCTTTACAGGGGAAATACATTCAGGATTTAATAGACTTGCCTGATATGACTGACCGGCAGAAACTAGCAGCAACTCAGATGCTGTTACAACTCTGTCCTTCGGCCTACATGGTCACTCCAGTTTTGTTACCTCTCATTACTTTTAAGCAGATTCAATTAGCCCTTGAATATGGTAATGCCCCAACTCATACTCATGCCTATGCGAATTATGGACTCATTCTCTGCGGAGTTATGGGAGAGTTAGAAGCGGGCTATCAATTTGGAAAACTTGCACTAAATCTGCTCGAAAAAATCGATGCTAAGCCTTTCAAATCTATGACAATGTTTGTAGAAGCTTGCTTTATTAAACATTGGAAAGAGCATATAACCGAAACATTAAAACCTTTTCTCGATTCTTACTTTAGCGGTTTAGAGACAGGAGATTTAGAACACGCTTGCTATTCTGCCCACAGATATTGCTACCATTTATTCTTTAGTGGATCGGTCGAGCTATCAAGTGTGAAACTAGAGATGGAAGCCTACAGTGATGCGATCGACAAGATGAATCAGGATAGCATTCTTCAATTGCATCAAATTTACCATCAAGTTGTATTAAACTTGCTGGGAATGGCAGAGAATCCTTGTCTTTTGAGCGGTTCAGCTTGTGATGAAGCTAAAATGTTACCGATTCATATCGCGAATAATTACAGAATAGCCTGTTACTATTTCTACTTAAATAAGTTAGTCCTTTGTTATCTTTTTAATGACTACCACCAAGCGATCGAGCATTCTGTCGGAGCAGAAGAGTATTTAGATGCAGGGGTAGCTTCGATATTAGTGCCGATTTTTTATACCTACGATTCTCTCTCTAAGTTGGCGGTGTATCCAGATGTAGAGATTTCGGAACAACAACAATTCCTCGAAACTGTAAGCGCTAATCAGGAAAAAATGCAAAAGTGGGCGAATCATGCCCCGATGAATTATCTACACAAATTCTATCTAGTAGAGGCAGAACGGCATCGAGTTTTAGGGGAAAAATTAGAGGCGATTGAATTGTACGATCGCGCTATTAAACTCGCCCAAGAAAACGAGTACATCAATGAAGAAGCACTAGCTAACGAACTCGCAGCCAAATTTTATCTAACCTGGGGCAAAGAGAAAATTGCTCAAGTCTACCTAACGAATGCTTACTACGCCTATGCACGCTGGGGAGCCAAGGCAAAAGTTGAGGATTTAGAAAAACGTTATCCTCAATTACTTGCGCCGATTTTAAATCAGAAAATGAGCTTAAAGACAGGGGAGACAATTGCTCAAACGATGAGTGGAACTTTTACAGGTACAAGTTCAGGTGTTTCACAAATCCTGGATTTGGCAACCGTAATCAAAGCATCTCAATCACTCTCAGGCGAAATCAATCTCGATAAGTTGCTCTCCACTTTGATGCAAGTGATGATAGAGAATGCGGGAGCCGAAACAGGAGCGATGATTTTGATACAAGGAGATTCATTGTTCCTCGCTGTTCAATGTGCTATTGGTAAATCGTGCAACCTAAACTCAATTCCAGTTGTTGACTCTAAGGAAATTCCGATCGCAATTATTAACTATGTCTGGCGCACCCAAGAAACTCTGGTAATAAATGATGCCACTACAGAGGCTACATTTGCTGCTGACTCTTATATCATCCAGCATCAACCAAAGTCTGTTTTGTGTCTGCCGATTCAACATCAAGGAAAGCCGAGCGCAATTCTGTACCTAGAAAATAATCTTGTTACCAATGCTTTTACTCCCGATCGCCTCGCAGTCTTAAATATTTTAGCCTCTCAAGCAGCAATTTCGATTGAAAATGCCCAACTCTATGCTAATTTAGAAACTAAAGTTGAGGAACGTACCCAAGAACTTTCACAGGCTTTAAATACTCTCCAATCTACTCAAGACGAACTGATTCAATCGGAAAAGATGGCTGCATTGGGACAATTGGTGGCGGGAGTAGCTCATGAAATAAATACACCTTTGGGAGCGATTTGTTCCTCCGTGGGTTCTATTGGTGATTTCTTGAGTCAAAATCTCAATCAATTACCCTCATTTTTTCAATCACTATCGCCACAACGCCAACAGCAATTTATCGAGATGTTGGAGCGATCGCAACAAAATACTACCACTGTATCGGGCCGAGAACGCCGCCAATTGAGGAAAGCTATTGTCAGCCAATTACAAGCTCAAGGCATTGCTGAGGCTGATACTGTGGCCAATCTGCTTCTAGATTTGGGAATTTGCGATCGCCTTGAGCCTTTTATCTCTATATTCCAAGATGCCGAGTGTGACAACTTTCTCAAAACCGTGCGCCAGTTTGTCCGTTTGCAAGAAAGTACACGAGACATTAAAACTGCTTCTGAAAGAGCCACAAAAATTGTCTTTGCACTCAAAACCTATGCCCGATTTAACCAAACTGGAGAAACCATTGAAGCGAATATTATTGATGGAGTTGAAGTGATTTTAACCCTATATCAAAATCAACTTAAACAGGGAATAGAGGTAATTCGTAATTATCAAGAGTTGCCCAAAATTAGCTGCTACTTTGATGAATTAAATCAAGTTTGGACTAATTTAATTCATAATAGTTTGCAAGCTATGAATAACCGAGGGACTTTGACCATTGATGCTAGGGAGGAAAATGGGTCTATAATGGTGAGTATTACTGATAGTGGTTCTGGTATTCCTGAAGAGGTTAAGGCGAAGATTTTTCAGCCTTTCTTTACTACTAAACCACCAGGAGAAGGTAGTGGTTTAGGGCTGGATATCGTTAGGAAAATTGTGGAAAAACATGGAGGTGTGATTGAATTTAAATCAATTCCTGGTCAAACTACTTTTACTGTTTCTTTACCGATAAATAGCTAGCCCATAATAAATGTCGCTTGTAGTCGAGTCTCGATCCCCCCTAGCCCCCCTTAATAAGGGGGGGACAAGAGCATTCAAAGTCCCCCTTTTTAAGGGGGATGCGAGGGGGATCTAGACTAGACTATAAATTAGAGGCTGTGTGGATTTCCTCAGTTTGCTAGACTACTACCACCTACCAAGAACTCAAAATGCCTAAACTATCGATTTTATGTGTTGATGATGAAGTGATTATTCTCAACAGTTTGCTACGACAACTGCAAACAGCTTTTGGTGATTCCTATGTTTATGAGACTTCAGAAAATGCGGAGGAAGCTCTGGAAATTCTCGAAGAATTGCAAGAGGAAGAAGCAGGTGTGATTGTGATTGTGTCTGACTGGTTAATGCCGGGAATGAAGGGCGATGAATTTTTGATTGAAGTCCAAAAAAAGTTTCCCAATGTTGTCAAAATATTATTGACTGGACAAGCGGATGAAGCTGCCGTAGAACGGGCAAAAGAACAGGCGAATCTTCATCGTTATCTGCAAAAGCCTTGGAGCGAACAGGAATTAATTGCTTGTATTCAAGAAGGATTAAAAAAGATATGAAACCTGTGATTATTTGTGTGGACGACGATCGGACTGTGCTTGATAGTTTGATGAGAGAATTATCAGTAAATTTCGGAGATAAGTTTGAAATTGAAACTGCTCTGGGAGGGGGTGAAGCTTTAGAATTAGTGGAAGATTTGCTGGCAGATGAATGCGAAATTGCTGTGGTCATCTCTGACTATATTATGCCCGACATGAAAGGAGATGAAGTTTTAAGAAGCATTCACGAGCGATCGCCCAATACGCTAAAAATCATGCTCACTGGTCAAGCTACCATAGAAGGAGTCAGCAATGCAGTTAATTCTGCTCAACTCTATCGCTATATTCCTAAGCCTTGGGTAACTGCACAACTCAATTTCACCCTCCAAGAAGCGTTAAAAATTTATTTTTTAGAACACCAGTTGGCTGCACAAAATGCCCAACTTAGAGCGAGTGAGCGTCGTCTGGCTCAGTTTTTGGAAGCGATGCCTATAGGGGTATCCGTCTACGACACAACGGGAAAAACTACGTACGCTAATCGCAAGGCGAAGGAATTATTAGGGATTGAAGCTTTACCGGAGACGACTATTGAGCAGTTGTCTCCAACCTATCAAGTTTATCGTGCTGGTACTGGACAATTATATCCTAGTGATGAGTTGCCTGTTGTGCGATCGATCGCAGGAGAAACATTGCGGGTGGAAGATTTGGAATTGCATCACCCGGATCGAATTATTCCCTTGGAGGTTTCGACGACACCAATCTCAGACGAAATGGGAAATATTAGTTATGCCATTTGTACTTTCCAAGATATTAGCGATCGACAACGAGCAGAAAGCGATCGGCTGCGTCTCGCCCAAGAAAGGGAAGCCAAGAATGTTGCTTTGCAGATGAATCAAGAAATTGAGGCAAAAAACCAAGAATTAGCCCTAACCTTACAAGAATTACAAGCCACTCAGCAACAATTAATTGACTCTGAAAAAATGGCTGCGCTGGGACAATTGGTGGCAGGAGTTGCCCATGAAATCAATACTCCTATAGGTGCGATTCGCTCTTCCGCCGGGAGTATCTCCAGCTTCTTGACTACCACCCTAGAAGAGTTGCCCGTACTGTTTCAAAACCTTACCGAAGAGGAAGGGCAAGAGTTTATGGCCTTACTTGGGCGATCGCTAAACCAACAATCAATAATATCTACCAAAGAAGAACGCAAGTTGAAGAAAGCTCTCAGGAATCAACTGAAAGAATTAGAGTTTTCAGAAATAGATGCTGAAAATATTGCCGATATATTGGTCATCATGGGAATCGATAGCGAAATTGATATGTTTATTCCTCTATTAACCAAACCTAAAGGTTTTAAAATATTAGAAATAGCCTATAAACTTTCACAAATAAAAAGAGGGATGACGACTATTCAAAACGGGACAGAGCGGGTCTCAAAAGTAGTGTTTGCTTTGAAAACCTATGCCCATTACGAACATTCAGGTCAAAGGACTCAAGCCAATTTAACTGAAGGGATTGAAACAGTTTTAACTATTTATCAAAATCACTTAAAACAAGGAGTTAAGGTAATTAGGAACTATGCCGAATTACCACCCCTACTGTGTTATCCTGATGAACTGAATCAGGTATGGATTAATCTCATCCATAATGCCTTGCAAGCCATGGATAATCGAGGCACTTTAACTATTGATGTTACCACTATTGACGACTCGGTAAAAATCAGCTTTACTGATAGTGGAAAAGGAATACCCGAAGAGATTCAATCCCAAATATTTACTCCTTTTTTTACCACTAAGCCAGCAGGAGAAGGCAGCGGACTAGGACTAGATATTGTCAATAAAATTGTTAAAAAACATCATGGTAAAATAGAAGTTGAATCGATTCCTGGTCAAACTAAGTTTAGTGTTTTTATACCAATTACCAGACTTTAGTAATCGGAAAATTAAGTCCATTTTAACTCAATTAAATGTAAAAAAATTAGGAAAAGAAATCATGTCGAAACCTGTAATTTTGTGTGTTGACGATGAGAGAATGGTTTTAGATAGTCTCAGGATGCAGTTATCAACAGCCTTCGGTTCTGGCTACAAATATGAATCAGCAGAAGATGCCTATGAAGCTTTAGATTTAATAGAGGAACTCGATGGGGAGAATATTAGAGTGATTGTGATTATTTCTGATTGGTTAATGCCCGGTATTAAGGGCGATGATTTTTTGATTCGCGTTCACGAACGATTCCCTAAAGTTGTTAAAATCCTGCTGACTGGTCAAGCTGATGAAGCAGCTATTAATCGAGCCAAAAAACACGCAAATCTCCATTCTTGTTTGTTTAAGCCTTGGTCGGAAACGGATTTGAGAGAAACTATTCAATCTGCATTGTCCCAACTATAATGTAAGGGGAATTGGGAATTGGGAATTGGGAATTGGGAATTGAGGAACCCCCCCCCTCGCCCCCCCCAAGGGGGGAATTGGGAATTGGGAATTGGGAATTGGGAATTGAGGAACCCCCCCCCTCGCCCCCCCAAGGGGGGAATTGGGAATTGGGAATTGGGAATTGGGA
>RDXH01000183.1 GCA_004292745.1 Oscillatoriales cyanobacterium
GCTAACTAAGAAAGACACGGGGACTGAAGTCCCCCGTGTCGCTTTCCTCTCAGGGCTAAAGCCACTGAGTTTCCCGCATCCCGTATGAATTTTTATGAAGTTAATCGCAGACTGCGAATGTTAAACAATTCAGACAACCCAGAACTTCCCAACTAAGGAGAATTTTATGGCTAAGAGTAGCGGACCTCCCCCCATAGTTTTTATTCTGTTATTTTTCTTGCTCGCCGGTGGCGCGTTCTTTTTTCTGAATAAACCAGCATCCCAGGATGCCCAAAATACACCCACTCCCACACCCGCAGCCGATGGTGGAGCGAATCTGCCTCCCGTCGCCCCAGTACCGAGTGGAGCATCTCCGGTTGCAGCTAGTTCTTTTGCGCCTCCAACTTCTGTTGCTCCCGGTACTGTGGTGAAAATTGACGGTTCTACCAGCATGGTGACAATCAATCTCAACCTTAAGAAGGGCTTTCAAGGCAAGTTTTCTGGCACTAAAGTTGATACCAAAGCAAATGGTTCTGCCAACGGAATTAAGGATTTGGTGGCTGGAACAGCCGATATTGCTGCGGTATCGCAACCTTTGACTGCTGGAGAACAAAGTCAGGGTTTGACAGCAGTACCTGTGGCCCTGGATGCGATCGCCCTTGTAGTCGGGACTAACAACCCTTTCACAGGAGGTTTAACTGTGGCTCAAGTTCAAGATATTTTCAAGGGAAATACTCAAGATTGGTCGAAAGTCGGTGGCCCGGCTGGCCCGATTAAAATAATTAATCGACCAGAAGTTAGTGGCACTCACCAGACGTTTAAAGAACAGGTTCTCAAAGGCGCTAATTTTGCTACGGGGCCAAATATTACTACTCTCGATCGAGATGCGACAACTCCGCTGCTGCAAGCTTTAGGGAATAACGGCATTGGGTATGCGACTTTCGCCCAAGTAGTCAATCAGAAAACGGTGCGGGTTGTGCCCGTAGACGGGGCGACACCGGATGCTGGTAACTATCCTTATCAGCGACAGTTGTATTACGTTTACAAAAACCCTCCTAGTCAAGCAGTCAAGGACTTCTTGGGTTATGCAACTTCCCCGGAAGGACAAAAAGCGATGCTTGCCGAAAATTGAGCCGAAAGCTGATGATATCGCCAGACTCAAGTCTGGCACTACACAAGCGATGTCCGCGCAACGCGACACTTAATTCTTTAGTCCGCGCAGGCGGACGAAAGTTTGTGTAGGCGCGGTTTCCAACCGCAGGCCGGGTCTGATAGGCTAATATTCGATGTAATTTAAAATCGAAGGTTTTTCTGTGAGCAAAAATCGCGAACCAGTCGAGAGTTTAATTCTCTACTATTTATTCAAGTGGTCCATTGTCAGCCCGATGTTACACCTTTATTTTCGGGGTCGCATCTACGGTGCCGAAAATGTTCCAAGTTCTGGACCACTGGTAGTAGTCAGCAATCATGCTAGCGATTTTGACCCGCCTATTTTATCTAATTGCATGAGACGACCGGTGGCATTTATGGCTAAGGAAGAGTTATTTAAAGTGCCTATTTTGAAACAGGCGATCGCCCTTTATGGTGCTTATCCAGTCAAACGGGAAAGTGCCGATCGCAGTGCGATTCGATCGGCTCTCCAATATTTAGAAAATGGATGGGCCACAGGTGTATTTTTGCAAGGAACCAGAACAGTAGATGGTAGAATTACCGATCCCAAATTAGGTGCTGCACTGATAGCAGCTAAGGCTAAAGCACCGCTGTTACCTGTTAGTTTGTGGGGAACTCATGCTATAGCATCTAAGGATTCAGCACTGCCGCGAGCGGTGCCGCTGACGGTGCGAATTGGCAATTTAATTGCAGCGCCGAGTTCGTCGGAGCGATCGGAATTGGAAGCCTTGACTCAAAGATGCGCTCAAGAAATTAATGCCATGCACGATTTAGGGCGTTGAATTTCCATTAAGGGAATTGGTGCTATAGCCTTTGTCAGTTAGGTGAGGTGAGCGTGTAATGGGTAATGGGGAACCCCCCCTGAATCCCAGGTAGGGCATTACCTATTACCAATTACCTAGGGATTACTGAATATCGCTTTTTGGCGGCAGTGAGCGATTATTCAACCAGAGTTAAAGATGAGTTTTTTTGATCTTGCACTTTATTCTCGATCGCGCGATCGAATAGCCTTTCGCCACGTCAAGTGCGATCGATTATTCAGCAAGCCCTAGTTAAAAAAACAGAATAGCCAAACCCCCGACTTATTAAAGAAGTCGGGGGTTTCAATTGTGATATATATGCCAGGAGTAATTCCTATTCCTCTCAAAGCTTTTTCAGATCTAAAACAAGTTTGTGTTATCGACCTTGTGAATCAGAAACATCTGCTATCAAATCATCTTTATCAACTTTCGGCACAAAATCAGGTCGTTCTTTAGATTCCCAACCGGGGGGGCGCTTAGAGTTGTACCAAGCAATGGAGCCAATACTAACCGCAGCCACAAATCCAACAACCAGAACTGCGAGGGGAATCATGAGGTTGCTATCTACCATTTTCTGCAAATCCTTATTTACTCTACTTATTTAGTATCTTATCTGCTAAGCGCCCTAACTCAATGTATCTCAAGACAGAAAAAGTGTGGGAATTGAGATGGGAGAATTATTCCCACGGCTGAATCGGGGGCGCCGGACTCCTTTGGTTTCGGTGATAATGTTGAGATGTTGGAAATTGGAGCTAATTTGATTATGCTGTTGTCGATCGCATTGTTATTAGTCGCCAGTTTCGCGATCGGTGCTTTACCACTAACGGGTTGGGCGGTGAGAGTCTTTGCGGGCAAAGATTTGAGGGTATTGGGCACCGGCAATATTGGCGTGTCAGCGGCTTTCATTCACGGGGGAAAGGTAGCGGGAATTGCTGCGGTGTTGGCGGAAATCGCCAGAGGTATGATACCAGTTTTGGCGGGGCGATTTTGGTTCCCCGATACACCTGCGATCGCACTTGCGCTGTTAATTCCTCTAGTTGCGGGCAGATATGCGATCGCCCGTGGAGGAGGAGTCACCAACGCTGTTTGGGGTATTTTCGCATTTTCCCCAGCGGTGGCTATCACAGCGGGCATTTTTGGGTTGCTGGTGTGGCGTTTGGCTGAGGTTGTGTGGGGTAAGGGCGATCGAGCGCGGCTGTTTGCTTCCCGTTGCGGATGTCTGTACACCCCAATCTGGTTTTGGCTATGGCGACAAAATACCACAGAATTTTTAGCAGCGGCAGGATTAGCCTGTTTACTGTTCACAATTAGTCTGCGTCAGGGTGATGATATGGCCTTATCTAAATCGGAAAAATTGCTCTCTCTCGATGACTCATTAGATGCGAAAGTCTGTGGCGATAAAGCCGCCAAATTGTCTGTACTGAAACGAGCCAAATTTAATGTACCTCCCGGTTGGATATTATTACATTCATCGGGAATCGGGAATCGGGAATCGGGAATCGGGAATTTAGAAAACAGTGAAAATTTGTCAATCCCTAATACTTTAATCGAAAATCTAAAATCCCAAATCCAAAATCGAATCATTGTGCGCTCTTCTGCTGCGGGAGAAGACGGCGATCTTAGTTCCGCAGCCGGACAATATCAAACTATTGGCCCTGTTTCAACAGAAACAGAATTAATAGATGCCATTAATCGTTGTCGCCAGTCTTATTGGACTTCCGAAGCAGTCGCTTACCGCCACCAGCGACAATTGCCTGATACCCAAATGGCTGTTTTAATTCAGCCTTATATTGACGGCCAAGTTGCGGGAGTCATGTTCACCCGCAATCCTTTAGATGGTGGTTCTCAGGTAATTATTGAAGCTTTACCGGGAGGAGCAGAATCTGTTGTGGGCGGACAAATTACTCCGGTTCATTTAGAAATTGATTTTAGTACATCTGAGTCACTACAAGCAAGTTTAATTCAAGTTGAAAATAATTCTGTTATTGCTAAGTCAATGGTAGCAGAATTGGTAAAACAAGCGCAAGCAATCGAAGCATTTTTTCATGGCATACCCCAGGATATTGAGTGGAGTTGGGATGGTGAGCAAATTTGGATATTGCAAAGCCGCCCGATTACTAATTTGCAGCCATTCTGGACGCGAACTATTGCCGCCGAAGTGATTCCCGGTGCAATTCGTCCGCTAACTTGGTCGATTAATCGCCCGCTGACTTGTGGAGTTTGGGGAGAAATTTTTCAGGTGGTTTTGGGCGATCGCGCTGCTAATTTAAACTTTAATGAAACAGCAACTTTGCTGGGTTCTCATGCTTATTTTAATGCTACTTTGTTGGGCGAAATTTTTCGGATGATGGGATTACCGGAGCAGGGTTTGGAATTTTTGCTCAGAGGGCAAAAAATGGGTAAGCCACCTTTGGGGAAGATTTTGCCATCTTTGCCCGGTTTGTGGCGTTTGGTGCAGCGAGAGAGGGCGCTCAATGGAGAATTTAAGGGCGATCGTACTGCTATTTTCCTACCTGCAATCCAAAAATTAGAAAAGTCAGAAGTCAACCCCCCTCTACCCCAAGTCAACCCAGGGCTGTTTCATTCTCAGATAAATCATCGTTTTGTAGGGGTAGTGGATGGTGCGTGCCTACCCTCTTCGTCCACTGGTGAGATGGGGGCGGGCACGGGGGCACCGCCCCTACAAGAGAATGAAACAGCCCTGCCCCTACCCCCCCCAAGGGGGGAAAGAAGAGGGGACAATGCCCAAGATTTAATGGGATTGTTGGAGAGAACCGAGCAAATTCAAGAGTTGTTGAAACCAATTACTTACTACAATATATTAGGTCCGATCGGGCTGGCAATTCGTAAAGCAATTTTTCGGGTTCCCGACGAATGGTTAGACAATGATAATGCACCGGAAATTGCATCGGTAAGAGCTTTGCAGCAGTTAGCCCAAAAGTTGCGACAAGCTGCGATTTCGCAATCGGATGAAACTATTTCAACTGCAAAATTAGCCCAGATATTTGCTGCAAGTTCTGCTTTACAAGCGGAATTTGCCCAGTGGCTTGATACTTACGGATATTTGAGTGAAGTGGGTACGGATATTGCTGTTGCTACTTGGCGCGAACAACCGGAAGCTTACCAGAAGTTGCTCCTAACTATGGCACAAAAATCGGTGGTAACTAATTTAGATGCAACTCGAAAATTAGGGTTGACTTTTTGGCAGAAATGGCGATTAGATAAATGTCAGGAAAGAGCGAGAGTCAAAAATGAAATTAGCCAAGTTTACGCCCGGTTGTTGGCTCATTTGCGGTGGACTTTTTTGGCCATAGAAGCTGGTGGCTTAGCCATGGGTGTATTTCAGGAAGCTGGGGATATCTTTTATTTGGAGTTTGGTGAAATTCAGCAGTGGATACGCAGTGGCGATCGTGTTTCGTTTCAGGATACAATTAGGGAAAGGCGCGAACAGTTAAAAGTCGATCGCCTCCGCCCAATTCCTCCTGTAGTATACGGTAATCTACTGCCCAATTCTCAGGAACAGACGAGAACACCAGCCACATCCACAACTAAAATCATCCAGGGAATTCCCGCAAGTATCGGCCGTGTCGAAGGCTTGGTCAAGATTTGTCGCACCGTGACTACAGATTTAGGAGAAAATGCGATCGTAGTAGTTCCTTACACCGATGCAGGTTGGGCACCGCTGCTATTAGGAGCAACAGCAATTATATCTGAAGTTGGCGGCCAACTATCTCACGGAGCAATTATCGCTCGCGAGTATAAAATTCCCGCAGTCATGAATATTGCTGAAGCGACAACACGCTTCCGAGACGGTCAAAAAGTGCGAGTAGACGGCTATCTCGGCACTGTAGAATTACTCGAATAAACGGAAAGAAAAATGTAAAAATTCATACATTCTGTAGGGGCGGGTTCCACCAACAATAATTGCCCAAAACAAACAATCTCGCAAACCCGCCCCCACCCCACAAAAAACCTTTCCTAAGCCTTCTGTAGGGGCGGGTTCCACCAACAATAATTGCCCAAAACAAACAATCTCGCAAACCCGCCCCCACCCCACAAAAAACCTTTCCAGCCTTTAAGAAATTTTGAACAACATAATTGCCAACATTTCTGCCAGAACTTAAACCATCCACGTTAGCACTCATGAAATGGATGCCTGCGTAAAGGCGACTCATACCCGATTCATCCGCAGCTTGGGCAAAGTTGTCAAAAGTTCGCAAAGTGTTAACAGTTTTATCTCCTTTGTCCCCAAAGCCAAAATCCGAACCAAATACAGAGTTCATCACAGGCTCTGCCGCACCGCTAAAGGTACTGTGACCCGACGTGTACTCAGGGAAGGGCGGAGTTACCAGCAGCGGAGTCCACTGGGGGTCGGCTGTCGTGCTGGGGTTGTTGTCCGTATCAGCTTGGCGAATCGCTGTGACCGGCCGCCACAGCTTGTACTGGTACTTGGCATCCCAGGAACTAATAGCTGCATCGGCTTCGGCAATATTTAGCAGGGCGAACAAGCGGGCGGTATCTTCCAGGGAGTTACCCGTCAGCGCCGATGCGTCTTGGGCGATTTGGTTCCAGTGGCCAGGAGGCGTAAAAGTACCTGCACCGTTGGCCCAAAATGTAGCAATGGCTGTCTGGTCTGGCGTCCGCGTGAGACTGTCAATGTTGCCGATTTCTTTGACATAATTAACTTCCTCTGCATACTTGGCGCTGTCGAGGGCGGGAGGGCCGGCAGGACGGAATTGGGAACCGCTAGTCATCGCAAAGGGAGTCACATCTGGCCACTGTGGCAACAAGGCGGAAGCCAAAGCGGGGGGAGTCGGAACCCAAGTTCCGAGCTCATTGGTGGGTGTGTATGGCACTACTTGGGTGGCACCGTCTGTACTCCGCCAACTAATCATGTCGTCGGCCACCTTTTCTCCCAGGGCGATGCCGTCGTCTTTGGATTTGCCGTCGGGAATTTTGGCTAAAGACGATGCATAGGCTTCATTGAATTTGACTGCTTGGGCTGGGTAAAGGCTGACTAACACGCGGTGGGCGGCCGCGGCGGTGGCGGCTTCTTCTGATGCACCCGCTGGTGCATCTATTTGCACGCGGTAAGGGCTATATTGTTTGCTGATGGAGTTAACAGCGTCGTAAATGGCTGCGTGAACCATTGCCATGTTCCGGGAGGCCAAGGGAGGTGCTGTGCTGGCTGTCCGCACGGCGTCGAGGGTGGTGGTATTCCAGTCTGTGACAGCGTTTCCTAATATGTGAGTTGTGAAGTTGTTGGGGTTGATGGTGCTACTGTTGACTCCTGGCAATACTGCTAAATACTCTCCGGTAAGTTTGTCTTGGATTACGGTGCTGTTGCTGTTAGCACCCGCGCCTTGCTGGATGTTTAAATCTTCAAAGGTGAGACCGTTTAGCAATCGAATTTTGTCATTCCCGTTGCCGAAATCGCTGATGTAGTCTGCTGTGGCTAAGGTTGTGCCTCCACTGCCTTTGGCAATGGCAAATATATCATCGCCCTCCCCACCGGTGATGGTATCGCTGTCTACACCACCGTAAATGATATCGTTGCCGGAGTTGCCAACAATTAGGTCGCGACCTTTGCCTCCCCAGAGGATATCGTCGTCTGCACCGCCAAAAATGCTATCGTTTCCTTGGTCGCCACAGATTTTGTCTTTGCCTCCATCCCCTTGGAGAAAGTCGTCTCCACTATTGGCATAAATTATGTCGTTGCCATCCAGGGCACTAATTTTATCTGATTCGGAGGTTCCTTCGAGATAGTCAAATTTTGGAGTTCCGGTGAGAGATGCCATGTCTATCTTATTTGATATTTTGATTACATCGCCAAGAAGGTTGTTGTCTTTAGTAGATGCCTAGGTTTGTTTGTTGCTGGTTTCAGCTTACGCTATTGTATTGAAGGTAAGTAGTAGAGCATTGAGAAATTTATGGAATCTTTACTATTTAAGGGATTTTTTATGAAGTTTTGAGCTATGAGGGAGCGTAGTAATACTGTCTTCAAAAGTTCCTCAGTTTCTGCTATTTTTGTTCAATATTTACAATTAAACACTTTTTTTAATATTTAGATATAAATATTTTGGGGAAGCATCAAAGTAGTCAATTATCTCACTAAGTAATTAAATATTTATTAAGCGCTTCTCAAGGCGGCGATCGCGTCTAGTTTGGCGGCTTGGCGGGCTGGGACAACGCCGAAGAAGAGGCCGACAGCACCGGAGACGCTGACTGCAAGGGCGATCGCCACGGGCGATATTCCAGCTTGTAGGGGTGTGAAATTACCGATGAGTAAAATGCCGCTGACACCGACACAGGTGCCGACTAAGCCTCCGGCGGCGGATAAAATTACAGCTTCGACAATAAATTGAAATAAGATATCTTGTTGGGATGCTCCGATCGCCTTTCTGAGCCCAATTTCCTGAGTACGTTCGCTCACAGACACCAGCATAATGTTCATAATCCCAATCCCACCTACTAACAAAGAAATGCTAGCAACGGCAGTTAACATAATTGTCAAAGCCCCTGAAATTGCCCCCATTCTTGCCATTAAATCTTTCTGATTTCTGACAGTAAAATCATCTTCTATGGTAGTTTTATGTCGCAGTCTCAGCAGATTTTCTACCTGAAATTGAGCCGCGTCCATTTTCGATTCATCTTTAATAGAAATATATATAGATGTCACAGCTAAACCGTAGGGAGATTTTCGCCCGACAATGCGGTTTGCCATGGTGGCGATCGGCACTACGGCAGAATTATCATAATTAGTACCAAAAGATGTGCCTTTTGGTGCTAATACTCCAATTATTTTCATACTGACATTTTTAATCCGCACTTGTTGGTCGAGAGGATTAGTATTACCAAAGAGTTTCTCTGCTAATTCTGAACCAAGAACCACAACTTGGTTATTTTCCTTGACATCAATATCTGTTAAAAACCGCCCCTTTGCCATTTCAAAGCTTCGGACTTGCAAAAATTCGGGAATTGTGCCAAAAATTAAAGAAGAAACATTTTTATTGCTGTAGCGAACTATTTCGGAACTGTTAAGTTCTGCGGAAACGCCTTGAACGGAGGGGACTTGAGAGGCGATCGCATGAGCATCTTCTACTATCAGTGTCTGAGGTGCATTGCTAATTGCATTACGCCTAGCATTGGGTACTCCAGGCCTCACGATTAATACGTTGGTACCGAGGGATTGAACTTGTCCTGCAACATATTTTTGAGCTCCTTCTCCAACTCCAATCATCGCAATTACTGAGGCGTTACCCACAATCATCCCAATCATGGTTAAACTGCTGCGGGTTTTATTTGCTAGCAGGGTTTGACCGGCCATTTTGACGCTTTCAATAAAATTCATAATTGGGAATGGGAAATTGGGAATGGGTAATTGGTAATTGGGAATGGGTAATATCGTTTCCGGCTGCATCGTCAGGTGATTTAACCGGACCTAGAACGCAGAGAACACAGAGGGAGATAAGAGAGATGAATACAGGACGATGTTACCGGCACTTCTGAGTGCAACAATTGGGTCTAGTTTTGCAGCTTGTTTTGCGGGTACGATGCCGAAAAATAAACCAATGCTACCGGAAACACCGACTGCAAGGGCGATCGCCATTGGAGAAACACTAGCTTGCAAAGGAGTAAAAGCAGATACCAAAAGCACGCCACCAATACCAAATCCAGTACCGATCGCCCCACCGGCAGCCGACAAAATCACCGATTCAATCATAAACTGAATTAAGATATCTTGCTCCGATGCTCCGATCGCCTTTCTGAGTCCAATTTCCTTAGTGCGCTCAGTCACAGAAACCAGCATAATATTCATAATCCCGATACCACCGACCAACAGCGAAATGGCCGCTACAAAAGCCAACATCAACGTTAAAGCCGCTGTAATACTACCCAAAGTATTCATCAAATCTTTCTGATTTCGGACAGTAAAATCATCCTCCTTAGTAATTTTGTGACGCAATCTTAGCAAGTTTTCTATTTGAAATTGCGCCGCTTGCATCATACTTTCATCTTTGATAGAAACCGAAATAAATGTTACTTTTGTACCGTAGGGAGACGAGCGGCCTACGATCCGATTTGCCATTGTTGTCAGCGGCAAATAAACATTCATATCTTGATTGTCACCAAAGCTAGAACCCTTAGCCTGCATCACTCCAATCACTTGAAAAGTGGAATTTTTGATGCGGATATATTGACCAATGGGCGGTGTATTACCAAACAATTGTTCGGCGGCTTCTGAACCTAAAGCTACTACATTTTCTTGTCTGGCTAAATCTAGTTTATTTAAAAAACGACCTTGGGCTATATCAAAACTTCTAACTGTCAGAAACTCTGGAGTAGTTCCTACCACAGAAGACGAAACATTTTTGTTACGATAGGTAACGAGTTGACTATCATTGAGAGTTGGTGCAACTTCTTCGACAGAAGGAACTTGAGAGGCGATCGCCTCTGAATCTTCCAACACCAAAGTCTGAGGTGGAATCACGGGGCGACTTTGTGCTTCGGGACTTCCGGGAATAATAAATAGCAAGTTGGAACCCAGAGAGTTAACTTGTCCCTCGATAAAGGTTTGAGCTCCTTCGCCAATGCCAATCATCGAAATTACGGAAGCATTACCGATGATAATTCCTAACATCGTCAAGCTACTGCGAAGTTTGTTTCCCATCAAAGTTGTGACGGCCATTTTGACGCTTTCAACAATATCCATAATTCGATTTTGGATTTTAGATTTTGGATTTTAGATTAGGGAATTGGGAATTGGTAATTGGTAATAGGGAATGGGGAATTGGTAATGTGTCAACTTAAGATTTAAGCCCATAATAAATCTCGCTTGTATTCGAGTCTATATCCCCCTAAATCCCCCTTAAGAAGGGGGACTTTGAATACTCTTTTTCTCCCCTTGTTAAGGGGGACTTTGACCGCTCTTGTCCCACCCCCTACTCCCCTTCTTAAGGGGAGTAGGGGGTGACTTTGACCGCTCTTGTCCCCCCCTTCTTAAGGGGGGTTAGGGGGGATCTCCGGGTTTAAAAACACCCTAGGGGCGATCAAGAGAAATAATGCCCAATGCCCAATGCCCCATACCCAATGCCCTATTCCCCATGCCCTACTTTTGATTCTTGATAATATCCTCCAACTTCTTACCTTGAGGAAGTTCTGTGAACACCCGATCGCCAGCCTTCGCACCCTCCAAAATCTGAATCTTATTACCTATCGTTGAACCAATGGTAACTGGGTGAAACTTAGGCTGCTGTTTCTCATCGGGAATCAACACACCTGTTTGACCTTTATTCGTCACAATTGCCACCGTCGGCACAACTAAAGCATTGCTCAATTTTTGACCCACAAATCTCAAATCTACATTCATCCCCGACTGCAACAAATCTTTGCCCGTATCTATGGCTACTCGGACTTGAAATAACGTCACATCCCGTTCTTTGACAGCTTCTGGGGCAATTAATTTAACGCTGCCTTTAAACACTTTATCTGGATAAGCATCTGCCACTATTTCCACTACTTGACCCGGTTTAATTTGACTAATATCGGCTTCCGGGACTTTCGCTAAGACTTCCACATCTCTTGCTAAAGCCACAATCGATGTTGAAGTTGCCGAAGTAGCTTCAGATGCCGAAGTTGCCGGAGTCACAAAAGCTCCTTGGATGGCGTACCTTTGGGTAATTATTCCTGCAAAGGGAGCGCGAACTTTGGTGTCTTCTAACTGCACTTCTTGATAACGGACTTGAGCTTGAGCTTCTGCTAAGTCAGCTTTAGCTTGTGCTATTTCTTCCGGGCGAGAGCCGTTTACCTGTACGGCTAATTGGCTTTTTGCTTCGGCAACTGCTGCTTGGGCTTTGGCTATGTCTTCTGGACGATTGCCGTTTTCTAATTGTGTTAATTTGCTTTTGGCTTCAGCAACTTCTGCTTCGGCTTTGGCTATGGCTTCCGATCGCGTTCCGTTTTTCAATTGGTTAAATGCTTGCTGCTCGACTTCAACCGCAGCTTGCAGTTGTTGGATTTGGGACAGCCGATTTTCTTGCAGTTGTTGCAGGCGTCTTTGGGATTCTGTTACTTTAGCTTGGGCCGTCCGATTTTCTTTGATTAATTCATCCAGTTTATCTTGAGCCAGAGCACCTTCTTTGACTAATGACCTATTGCGTTCCACCCGTTGAGCTGTTAGTTCGGCTTGGGCTTTACTGGATTCAATTTGGGTTTGTGCTTGGGCAATTTCTTGTTTTAAACTACCAGTTTGAGCGTCTGCTAAACGAGCTTGAGCTTGGGCTAATCTCGCTCGCCCTTGGCTGACTTCTTCGACTCGATTACCGGCTCGTAGTTGCTGCAAGCCGGCTTGACTTTGTTGCAAGCGGGCTCTGGCTCCTGTTACTTCTTCCACCCGACTGCCGGCTTGGAGTTGAGCGAGACTGGCTTCGGCTTGAGCTAAGCGGGCTTGGGCACTGGCGATGTCTTCCGAACGATTCCCGGCCTCGATTTTGGCAAGTTTGGCTCGAATGCTAGTTTCCCTGGCTTTGGCTTGTTGGAGTTGGGCTTCGATGTCGCGACTTTCCATGCGGGCAATAATTTGTCCTGCTTCGACGCGATCGCCCTGTTCGACAAATAATTCTGCAATCCGCCCGGAGCCTTTGGGGCTGAGATTCACGCGCTGTACAGGCTGCACCGTGCCGCTAGATGTGATCCGCACGGTGAGGTTTTGCGATTCCACAGGCACTGTCAGGGTGGCGATCGCATCTACTTTGGGCTGGGATTTACTCTTTACTATATAGATGGTGGTCGGTACAGCTATCAACCCTGCTGCCAGCAGCCCGAGCGCCCACCGTTTCGATTTGGGCGCGGGTTTTTTGGGGGACTGCTTTTGAGCGGTTTTGGTATCTGCAATCTGGGTATCTGCCGTCTTGGTGTCTTCCACTTTGACTTGAGCAGTTTCCTTTTTAGGGCTAACGATCATACCGAGTCACCTAATTTAATCTCAGGATTACCTTTAAGGTAAAGTTTTTGTTAATGTTTGGCATCGTCTTTGAGACTCATCCGATCGGGTGATTTCAAAAAAGTTCCCCAATCAACATCTATTAAGAATTATAGAGCCTATTTGACGTTTTTGAACCCAGCGAGGTAAAATTATCTGCCCTGAAGCTTACCTGGGGGGAAAATAAGTTATATCAAATCCGGTAACATCGTCCTGTATTCATCTCTCTTATCTCCCTCTGTGTTCTCTGCGTTCTATGTCCGGTTAAATCACCTGACGATGCAGCCGGAAACGATATTATTCAAAAAGTCAAGGCACACATAAAAACCGGGTAACTCCAAAGCTACCCGGAAATACCAAATTTAGGATTCAGACAAATCTAAAATCTAAACCTTAAAATTCTTAGACAGTTACAGCTTTCTTAGCAGTAGAGCTCAAT
Organism: Oscillatoriales cyanobacterium; assembly: GCA_004292745.1. Classification (GTDB taxonomy): domain Bacteria; phylum Cyanobacteriota; class Cyanobacteriia; order Cyanobacteriales; family Microcoleaceae; genus Microcoleus; species Microcoleus anatoxicus. The sequence continues at coordinate 13,370 of RDXH01000183.1, forward strand.
TCGCCCTTAGCATATTTAGCTGCAAAATCATCCAAAGACATTTGCTTGATTTGTGTACCGTGGCCAGCACAGCCAAAAGATTGATAGCGATCGCTACAAACTTTTTGCATATACTTGATCGATGGCTTCAGGAAGTGACGGGGATCAAACTCATCGGGTTTCGCAAACAAAGCTTCGCGCACCGCAGCGGTAATCGCCAAACGGTTGTCAGTATCGATATTGATCTTGCGAACGCCGCACTTAATGCCCTTTTGGATTTCTTCGACTGGTACGCCGTAGGTTTCGCGGATTTTACCACCGTTGCTGTTGATGATTTCCAGCAATTCTTGGGGCACAGAAGAAGAACCGTGCATTACCAAGTGAGTGTTTGGTAAGCGGCGGTGAATTTCTTCAATGCGGCTGATTGCCAAAATTTCGCCGGTGGGCTTGCGAGTAAACTTGTAAGCGCCGTGAGAAGTGCCGATCGCCACTGCTAGAGCATCAACGCCGGTTTGCTCAACGAAATCAACTGCTTGTTCGGGATCTGTCAACAATTGATCGTGAGACAGAGCGCCTTCAAAGCCGTGGCCGTCTTCTGCTTCGCCCATCCCGGTTTCCAGAGAGCCCAAGCAACCCAGTTCACCTTCGACGCTAACGCCGATGGAATGAGCAACATTCACGACATCGCGAGTAACTTGAACGTTGTACTCGTAGCTAGCAGGAGTTTTAGCATCTGCTTCCAAAGAACCGTCCATCATCACGCTGGTGAAACCTTGGCGCATGGCAGAATAGCAAGTACCGGGGGCATTGCCGTGGTCTTGGTGCATGGAAATGGGGATGTGAGGATAGGTTTCAACTGCGGCCAAAATCAAGTGGCGCAGGAAGTTTTCCCCAGCGTAGGAGCGAGCGCCGCGAGAAGCTTGCAGGATCACGGGGCTGTTGGTTTCGTCAGCAGCACGCATGATGGCTTGGATTTGCTCCATGTTATTGACGTTGTAAGCCGGTAGGCCGTAACCATTTTCAGCCGCGTGGTCGAGCAGCAGTCGCATAGGTACTAGCGCCATAGATATTCCTCCTAATTATTTGTGGTTTCTGGCCAGTGAATTTTGGACAAGTTCAATTCTTACGACAATCTTAAGACAATTTGCTACCGATCGCGCAGGATGTTTCCAGATTTCAATTGAAAATTCTAAATACTAAAACATTGAGTTCTGAGTCTTAGACTCAGAACTCAATGTTTCTTGTTTGATTTTGCTTTATGGGTCGCCCGGGATTTGAACCCGAGACCAATCGGTTAAAAGCCGAATGCTCTACCGCTGAGCTAGCGACCCGCGAAACCATTGTTACCGCGCACATTTACTAATATTAGCACCCATCATTTTAAATAGCAAGTCTTTTTTACAAAAAAGTTGCCGTCATCCGCACCAACATCTCGCAAGTCGCGCCAGGGGGCAAATACATCAAGTGTTCGCCTGTGTTTAGGGCATTCCGAGGAGCAGTCCAAGGTTCCAAACAGTAAAAATCCTTGCCTTTGAGCATCCAGAACACCAACTTGCCATAGCTAGAGCTGTAACTAAGGGTGAGGCGCAAATCGCGAGCCGAGTCAGTGACAGTAGCAGCTAGGCCTGTGAGTTCATCAAAGGAAACATCAATTTCATCCAGGTTGGGGTCAAAAACTCCGGTGAAATAACCCTTGGAGTGAGTGTTCTGATCTCTGTACTGCATCCCCGGAATTTCAAAGCGGAGCTGGGATTTGTCCTCTGCTAAAAAGTAAGGGTGTAAGCCGCTAGAAAAGGGCATCGGTTCCTCAGACAGATTGGTGTATCGCTGAAAAATTTCCAAAGCATTGCCTTTAATCTGATAAGTAAAGGCTAGTTGGAAATCAAAGGGATAAACAGCCAGAGTCTTGTCGCTACTTTCGAGCATCAGGGTAACAGCGGCGCAACCGTCCGTCACCATTTCCTCTACCGTCCAAGGTAAATCGCGAGCAAAGCCGTGCTGTTTGAGTTGCCACTGCACTCCCTTGTGTGTGTAGGTATTGTCTGGGAGATTGCCACAGATGGGAAACAGAATCGGCACTCCGCCTCGGACAGTCAAATCGGGATTGGTGAAGCGTTCGGTGTCTAAGTATAAGATTTCTTTGCCTTCAACCAGCCAGCTAGTGGCAATACCGCCTCGTTCCGGCACAACTTCGAGAGTGGAGTTAGCGGTTTCGTCAGAGAGGACGTAGGTTTTGTACTGCTTTTGCTTGAGCGCGATCGCAAACACATTTGTCATCGGTAGTAGGTCATGGATCATTGGTTGTCAGTCAATTTGTGGTTAGTAGTTAGTCGCCCATTTGTTGCTACCCCTTGGACTCTCATTTCTTCTCCCGGTAGTCCTCCCTGCTGGTTAACCTATCTTTGCAGATAGGGGAGGCAAGGCGATCGGCTTGTAGTCGCTGGAGGTTGTTTTAGGTGGGAGCAGCGCTGTGGGAGTCGGTGGTTTGACCGCGAGTTTGAAGGATACAGACTGAGTTGGGGGAAGATAACTTTGCGGACTGCTTCCGGTTGGCGAACTTGGAGATGGCGGGGAAATGAACGGTTCTTTGATGAATGGCTCTTTGGTAAATGGATCTGATTCCCCACTAGGTTTTTGACGTTCACCTCGGTAGATGCGGGGTGGCAAATCTTTACTCGGAGGCGGGCTTGACTCCACAGCCGGAAAATTTCCGTTCTGAAAAAATGACGAATTTTCCTGCTGTTTGGGTGCCACGGGCAAAGTGGGCAAACTACGATTTGGTTTGATTTGTCCTGGCTGGGGTTGGCTACTTTCACCTCCTAGGGAAGGGGCATCTGGCTGGGATTTTTGTGTACTGTTATGAATCGCTCCTGGTAATTGAGAATTGGGAATTTTTTGGTCTGGTACTGCTGATAATGGGGCTTCGAGAACTACTTGCGATCGCATCGGCTTGTCAAAAATACTGGAAATCTGTTCGACGCGCTTGAGAATGCGATCGCCCGCTGCTCCTGTCACCACCTTCGGCTGAAACTTTTTTACCTCCACAGGCAGAAACTCTACTTTCATGTTTCTGTCCTTGAGCGATACTTTCAGCACTGCTGTGTCGTAATCGCTACGAGCATTGCCCCCAAAGATAAAATTTCCCAGGGAGTAAACTATCGGTCTGCCTTTGTAAACTTCCGCCCCTTGCAGAACATGGGGGTGGTGTCCTACCACCAAATCAGCTCCTTGGTCGATCGTGAACCGAGCCAAATCTATCTGCCAATCCCCTGGATAATCTGCCAATTCTACTCCCCAGTGATAATTCACAATAATCCAGTCTACCTGACCCCTGAGAGCTCGAATATCCTCCGCCACACGGTTATTGCGGCGCGGGTTAGTTCCGGCTTTCCCCAAGTCGGCAGCGTGGAGGTCAGAATCGTAGTAACCAAGGTAAGCGATCCGCTGACCCTTAACTTCAATAATATCTGGACGCCTTGCTTCTTTAATATTTTTGCCGGCTCCCAGATGCTGAATTCCCGCATTATTTAGAGTATTTATAGTTTCCACCAGTCCAGGTTCTTGGTAGTCCATAGCGTGGTTATTTGCTAGATTGACGATATCCACTCCGCCTGCTGTTAATACTTTGACCAGTTCTGGATCGGCTTGAAAATTTAATTGTTTTTTATTTTTACCCAAGCTAGAGCGAGTCAGGGGATTTTCTAGGTTCACCATCGCCACATCTGCTTTGCGATATTCTTCCATGTTTGCGAAAGCCCAATCGTAGCCTCGGTCTGCCACTTTGGAAAAGGCATCTAATAGATTCACATTCCCGCCGAACATCAGGGTAACAGTAGGGTCATAAGGATTGGCAACTCGATCGAGCTTTACTACTGGTAATGTTTCTAAGGCTCCTTGCACGGTGTTCCCGCGCTTGGGAGGAGGACCGGACATTACAGCCACTTTCTGGTATGCAGAGGTGGGCGCGTCTAACCGTATCACCAGAGCTTCTTGGTATGTCACCCAACAACCTAATATAAACGAAGCCAGTGATGAACCGACTAGCAGTAAAGAACGATAGCTTTTAAATTTAACCCAATCGACTACCAGTAGGGAACGGTAACGTCGCCGTCGGCGATTTGCCGGAGTGACTATGCGTACTGATTGTTTCCACAGAATTTCAGGTTCTCCTGCTAAACGCGCGTGAATTCTCACGCCTTCTACTGCTGGGGAGTTAAGTCTCCAGAGTTGGTGACAAATGAATTTGACTACACCTTCTCGCAGAGTGCTCCCCAGTAGTGTGGCATCTGAAGCAAAGTCGCGCTGGAATTCTACCAAGATTTGCACGCATCCGGCCTGAGCCTCTTCGACGCGGGCATAAATCCCTTCTGGTCGCAGCAAGCTGTCTATCCAATAATTAAGCGCTTGAAAGTTGCCCGATCGCGCTAGCTCCAGAATAGACGGCTGCGACCAATTTTCTGCATATACCATCAATTAGCCTCCTTAACACGCTTCACTCGCGCTGACTTCAATTTTGTTTTAACGGAACCGCAATTTTCTTAGCTTAACCGCCACAGGTTCCGCTGCCCGCTTTGAAGCTAGTTATTGGCCGCCACCATTTTCTACATTTAGTTACCCACTGCTGTCAGTGACTTCCATCACAATTGGCTAATTTTAATCATGACCTTTGGTGATGAGTGGCACAATTTGCGGAAAAATGGATGGGCGATCGAATTTTTTTTGCAGAGTCTGTTTTTATTATCCTTGTTTGAGTGCCGTTTTGGCCCTCGATCTGCACATAGTTACAAAGGGCAGTCAGTTCGCCTGTGCCAGCAAACCGGGCTACTCAAACGGGGTTTGTTGACAAGGGCGAGAGGATGTTTGGCAGTAACAGGGTGGTTCGATCGCTCGCCCTAATACAGGCACAGCATAAACTGTGACAATATAAATGGCGTAGTAGGTAGATTTAGTGGTATCATTTAATTTGGTAATTCCCATCGGTTTCAAAATTTTGGAAAACGTGAAACTGGCTAGTCTATCGGGCTGTGCCTTCCGATGTAAAGCTCAAAGTACGTTAATGTAAACAGGCAATCTTTTAAGCAAGTTACACTGCGCAGGAGAACTGACAAATGCTACAGCGCAAAATCTATCAACTCTGTTGTGATGGTCGTGAGGTTTCTATTTTTCTTCGAGATCAGCATTGGCTCTGTGTCCCAAAAATTGGCTTCGGTGTCGAGAATTAACTGCGAGCCCCTAGTTTCTGACGATTGTCCAGAAGCAGAACAAATTCGCAATCACTACCCAGACTCTAGTTTGGAATAGTTTTCAGATTCTGTCTAGGCAGGAAATCACCAAAAAACGAGCGAGAAGCCCCTGGCTTTAGACATGGGGAGGAAAGTGGCTGCGGTTTCAACCGCCTTCAATATTTCCCGCTCTAACTGATTGAAAAGTTGAGTTAGAATAGATTGTAAGTAAGACAACCATCTACGTGTTGAAACATTCTAGTATCGGAGAAATCCCGGCGAGCGTGAGCCACCACACTCCTCAAGGAGTAGTAAGCCTGTATAACTGACAAGTAATGGCAGAGTGTGAAGCGTACCTATCTGGCGTTGTGATGGTCTATGAAAACAAACACAATTTAAAAGTAAGCGCAATTGCAATATCTTTTATAAGGGTAGTTGTTTTGAGCGTGTAGAGGTGATTTGATAGCACCTTTGAGAGTTTTCGGATTCATTCAAGAATCCCCAGGGCTGAAGCCCTGGGGAGTATCAAACTGGGGAGATTAGAAAATAACTTTTCTCCCTTTTTTGCACTGTGTTTCGGTTTTAGTTGAATATCAAACTAGGGGCTGTCGGTTTCCTCTGAGGGGGAGAGTTCAGACTCTGGTATTGATTTAAACACGGGACAGTAGCCATCGGGAGTGACTTTGAATCCAAACAAAGGAGATAATTGACTCCAACAGCGCTGGCCGCGGTAGTGCTGGCAGTTGGCACAGCATTCGATGTTGATGATGCGAGTTCGATCGCTCCCTTGAAACAGCAGTTCCCGTTGAGAAATCCCCCGCAGCACAAGTTCCTCCCCTTGCCATCGGGCTTCTACCAAACCGGTATCGGCAAAATTGACCCAGCGGGGATCGTCTGTAATCTGGTGTGGCAAATTAATCGCTACTTCCGTCCCCAAGTCACTGAGTTCTCCCTCATAATTAGTTTCCGGGATGGCCGGTTGCAAAAACATTTCGCCCAGGGGCAGATCTACAATAGTTCCCGTGGCTGGAGTGTGCAACTGGTAGCGGTTTCGCAACTCGTCCAAATTAGCCAAATCTGCCAAATAGGCGGGGGAACCGTGGATCAAAATTACGTGCTGCGGGCGCAAGTTGTGAATTAGCTGGGTAGTTCCGGGTCCGTCACAGTGTTCGGCTAACAAGTAAGTTTCGATCGGTCGGACTCCTGATTCCTGTCTGTCACCAACAGATTCTCTGACAGGATATCCGGGTTTTTGAGGTAGAAGTACAATCCAAGGATGGGTGCGATCGGCAACGTACAAATTCCAATCAGCAGTTTCATCAGTAATCACAATACAGGGGCCTTGACCCAAAAATGGCTGCTGTTTGGGTTCTCGTCGGCGCACGCGGGGTTTGACCCTTTCATCCCAAAATAAAGGTTGATGCAGAGCAAAATTTTGGACTGCTGTGGGAAATTGAGGTAGCAATTCCAAATAAGCGTCGCAGCCGTCAGCCACCGCACCATCTACCCAAATATCTAAGTCGCGACCGGTGAAATAGTGGTGGCTGCGGAGTAGCATGAGTAGTTCTTGGCCCAAACCCAGTGCTGGCGTGGGCAACAGTACGGAATAGCCGTCGGCGATCGCGCGATGAATCCGTTCTGCTAACTGATTTTCCAGTTGTCGGCGGTGAGGGTGACGGGCAGTACCATAACTGCCTTCCAAAATTAGCACATCGGGTTTGAGTCCCCGGAGTTCTCCCAGGGGCAACCCTTCCACCAAACGAGAATTGGACAGAAAAAAATCACCGGTGTAAACGAGGGTGTAGGTGCGGTGGGGGGCAGCATAGGTGAGGATGGCAGTGGCCGCTCCGGGCAAATGGCCCGATGGGAATAACTGGACGGTGAGTCCCCGGCGCAGTTCCACGGGGGACTGCCAAGGCAGTGGCTGACAGAACTGCAAATCTGATGACTGGGCCTGTTGTAACCAGTTCAGGGGTAGCAGTTGGGTTGTCACTTGGCTGGCATAGATGGGTAACTGGGGGAAAGATTGGTGAAGTGCTAGTAAACCTCTGGCGTGGTCGGCATGGGCATGGGTACATATCACTAAATCGGCGGGCAGTTGCCGATCGAGTTCTGCTGACAGCAGTGGGATATTTTCGACACCACAGTCGAGTAAAATCCGGTGCGGTCCCATTCGCACTAACAGACAGACGCCTTCATTAGCATGACCTGCGCCGTAAGGTAAACAATCGAGTTCCATCATTGCGGTGAGCTCCCTGCTTTGCGCGCAATTTGCTGTATCACCACATTTAAACTCTTGTTACGACTCGATTGAGCGATCGAGTGGAAATGTTTGCGATACAAATTCTGCCCTTAAGATTTGATGCTACCAAGGAAAGGGCTCTTGCGAGTGGTACATAATTGGTAGTTAATCAGGATTTATCAGAAAACTGGGTTGAAAACCCTGTCACTCCGGCGAAGCTGAACTCTTAACCGCCGTTGGACCAGGGATTTGTATCAGTTTCGCATCTGGCTCTAATGGTGTGGAAAAGTAATAGCAAAAATCTATCGGATAACTCATGGCAACAGCTATTCTCGACCTTGAAATTTCTCAACTGCCGCCAGAAATAGCCTTTGAGAAACCCTACAGCAAAGCGCTGGTGTTAATTCGATGGCACGGAAATCCGATCGGTCAAGCAACTTTGCCCGTAGTCGGAGGTCGCATTGGCGGCGATGAATTACGGGAAACACTGACGAAGGCTGTGGGGAAAAACCTTGGAAAAAACTGGCTTTGGGAGGCCTTAGCATGGGACGAACGGGGGCCTGTGCAGCCTGTGCCGATCGCCACCGTAGCGGTTTGCACGCGCGATCGGCCGTCCGATTTGCAGCGCACTCTTGAAGCATTGATGGGACTGCCCGATGATGGTCAGGAATACTTGGTAATTGACAACTGTCCCGCCACTGATGCTACCAGGGAACTGGTCAAAAATTACCCAAAAGTCCGTTATGTGCGGGAGGATGTACAGGGCTCCAGCGCGGCCCGCAATCGAGCTTTACGGGAAGCTAAACACGAATTCGTGGCGTTTACAGATGACGATGCGACTCCCGATCGGAATTGGTTGCGATCGCTCTTGCGAAATTTCAGTGACCCCAGAGTGATGTGCGTGACGGGGCTAGTGATGCCACTGGAACTGGAAACAGAAGCCCAAGAATGGTTTGAGCGCTACAGCCCCCACGGGCGGGGATTTGAGCGCCTAGTATTTGATGGGGCCCACAGCAATCCTCTGGTTGTGCATCTGGTGGGGGTTTCGGCGAGTATGGCTGTGCGTTCAAGTTCGATGGACTTTATCGGGCTGTTTGACGAAGCTTTGGGGGCGGGAACGCCGGCGGCTAGCGGGGAAGACTGCGAATTTTTTACCCGCATTTTGCGATCGGGCTACTGCATTGTCTACGAGCCCAGGGCCTTGAGTTGGCATCGCCATCGGCGCACCTGGGAAGAATTGCGGAATACCCTTGAAGGCTACGGAGTCGGAGTCTATGCTTTCTGGACGATGATGATGGTGGTAAATAGGGAATTCGGCGTGATGCTGTTAGGCTTGTCATGGTTGTGCTACAAACAAATTCCTGAACTAATTGCTTCAGTGCGAAAGCAGCCGGATTCTGTTCCTAGTGATTTGCTTTTGGCTCAATTACGGGGATGTATTAGTGGGCCGATGGCTTATTTTGCTTCTCGCAAGTGGTTGCAAAAGATTAAGGAAGAAATTATGAGTTAGTTGTGAGTTGTGAGTTGTGAGTTGTGAGTTGTGAGTTGTTAGTTGTGAGTTGTTAGTTGTTAGTTGTTATTGGTTAAAAATGCCCGATTCCCGATGCCCGATTCCCAATGCCCAATTCCCAATGCCCGATTCCCAATTCCCAATTCCCAATTCCCAATTCCCAATTACCAATGTAAATATGGAAAACATAACAGTTAGTATAGTTCTGATAACTCACAACCGCAGTTATTCGCTGCGGCGGGCTTTGGATGCTTTGCAATTACAGACTTATCCCTTAGAACTCATCGAAGTTAGGGTGGTGGTAGATAGCTGCATTGACGATACTTTAGCAATGTTAGAAGAGTACAAAGCTCCTTTTAAACTCCAAATAATTGAGGCAAATTGCCGCAGTGTGGGTATGTCTCGCAATGTGGGAGCAGCGGAGGCTACTGGACAAATGTTGCTGTTTCTCGATGATGATATCGAACCAACTCCCTGTTTAGTAGAAAACCATTTGCGGGTTCATCGAGAGCATCCGGGCTGCGCTGCGATCGGTCCTTATCCGCCAAAGTTACGCTCCAGAACTAAGTTTTTTGATATAGAAGTGCGAACTTGGTGGGAGGAAAAATTTTACCAGATGAGTAAGCCCGATCACCGCTATAGTTATCAAGATTTGCTCTGTGGCAATCTTTCTATTGAGACTAAACTGTTTGCTAGCACTGGAGGTTTTGATTCTGCCTTTGGTCCTGGTACTGCTTATGAAGATTACGAATTCGCCTTGCGTTTGCTCAAGGCAAATGTGCCTTTTGTGGCTGCGCCGGATGCTGTTGGCTATCATTATGAACATGAAACTAATAATCTCGATCGCTCTTTTGGTCGTGCTCGTGCGGAAGGGCGATCGGATGTTTTGATCGGTGAGCGACACCCAGAAATCAAACCCTTTTTACACATCAAGGACTATGACACTCCTGATGCGTTGGTAGATAAAATTTTGGTGGCGATGGTGTTTCTATGGCCAGTCGGCTTAGATTTGTTGACTATCGGACTCAGAAAATCCCTTGACTGGCTGGAATACCTGGGGATGCGGGGTAGTTGGCGGTGGCTGCGGAGGAGACTACTGGCTTACTCGTATTTGCGGGGGGTGATGGATCAGTTGAAAAGTCGATCTGCCCTTGCTAGTTTTATGCAAGCAGGAAGGGCTAGCGCGGATGTCAGGGCACAGGAAATTGAAATTGACTTGCAGGAAGGTTGGTTGGAGGCAGAGCGAATCATTGACGAAAAACGACCAGATGGGGTTCACTTCCGTTATGGTGAAATGGCGGTGGGTTATGTTCCTCCTGAACTGGGTATGGAGCCACTGCGGGGTGTTCACTTGCGATCGATTTTGGCAAATACGATGTGGGAGGAATTGCTAGCGGCGATCGCCCTTAACGGTATGCCGAAAAGTGCTGCTGATTCTGAGCCTAGCTTAGTTGACAACACCCTACTGCAACATCTACAGTTATGTACAGTATTTAGGCAGAAACCGAGTTTTTGACGACAAGACTCTATTTAAATCTTTAATAATGGTGAAAACCCGGTTTCTTTGGAACCCATGCGTAATTCTTATAAGTTTGATAAACATGAATTCGCAGTTAAATAATTAGAACTTGACAAGGGTAATTATGGCATTAAAAATGATTGAACTCGAATTTTTAGAATCTGCTGACAAAGCGACTCAGGTGCAGATTGAGTTGTTCGAGGAGTCGCAACCGGAACCTCAGATAGTTGCTGGGGGTGTGCTGTGAGAAATACGGGAAATGTGGCGTACATTCGCAAAATCATTCATTTCTTTGATTTGCTGCGGGTGTTGGTCGATCGAGATATGAAATTACTGTATAAGCGATCGTCTTTAGGTATTGCTTGGACTTTAATCAGTCCGCTGTTACAGTTAGCTGTATTTTCCTTTGTATTTCGCTCCGTCATACCCATTAATGTTTCTAAGTTCTCTTCCTTTGCGTTCAGCGGTTTGTTAATATGGACTTGGAGTCAGACAGCGCTATTCAAATCGACGGCACTGATTACCAACAACCGCGCTTTAATTAGACAGCCAAATTTTCCCACAGAAATTTTACCATTGGT
>RDXH01000184.1 GCA_004292745.1 Oscillatoriales cyanobacterium
CAACTCCAACTCCGGTAACAACTCCAACTCCGACACCAACTCCGGTAACAACTCCAACTCCGGTAACAACTCCAACTCCGGTAACAACTCCAACTCCGGTAACAACTCCAACTCCGACACCAACTCCGGTAACAACTCCAACTCCGGTAACAACTCCAACTCCGACACCAACTCCAATAAGTAATAACATCCCCAATGATGACTGCATCTGCGACAAAATTGACTATCCCAACTTAAACCAACCGAATTCAGTTGAAAACACCATACTAGGTGGATCGACAATTCAAATAGGTACTGCCAAAAACGATGAATTTTTAGGTAGCAACAACGGCAATATATTCGATGCCATATCCGGGGATGATAACTTATATGGTGGCGACGGCGGTGACATCTTTAATGGCAATAAAGGCAAGGAAGGCAATGATTTAATCTTCGGAGGTCAAGGCAATGACTCCCTAAATGGCGGCGAAGATGATGACATCATTTATGGAAATAGAAATGATGACTTCATCGATGGTGGTAAGGGTGATGACAACTTATTTGGAGGTAAAGGTGATGACATCATCCTTGGTAGTGAAGGTAATGATTCCCTGTTTGGAAATGAGGGTTCAGATACCATCTGTGGCGGGGCTGGTGATGATTTTGTCAGCGGTAACGAAGCAGCAGATATTCTGGGAGGGTGTGAAGGCAATGATACTCTTTTCGGAGGGGAAGATCGCGATACTCTCTTAGGTGGCAAAGGTGATGATCTCCTTTACGGAGATTTGGGGAATGATAGTTTGATTGGAGGTAGCGGTAACGATATCTTTGTCTTAAAATCCGGTCAAGGATTTGATATCATTGCTGATTTTACTGTTGGTCAAGATTTGATTGGACTTACCGGAGGTTTGAGTTTTGGACAGTTAGCAATAATTCAAAATACTCAGGGAACTTTGATTAAGAATGTCTTGACAGGGGAGGAGTTAGGCGTGATGATTGGAGTGAATCCGAATTCAATTACAGCGGCTAACTTCTTGCTGGTTTAGGAAATTAAGAAAAGTGCGATCGCCCCCTTGGTAAAATAAGGGCGATCGCACTTAAATCCCAATCAAAAATTGATGTCACATTTTTCGCTGAAATTCCTCCAAAATATCCATTAACTGAAATTGACACTGCATCGGAATCAAATCAGCTAACGGCACTTCCCGCTTCCCAGCACCTAACTTAACGGGAATACTTTGCAAAACTTGTGCAACTCTGTCGGCATCTAAATTGCCATCTTCCAGCAAGGAATAAAGTTGTTCAGCAACCACCTTATCGAGGTGGGCATCTTTCAGATATAAATGCCACTTAGCAATGTCAATATAGACATTTTCGCCGATTTCGGCTGCTAAAGATTCGATCGCCCTTGTCGTAGTATTAGCCATATTAAAAACCAAAAACTTAATTTGTTATCATTCACAACAGTTAACAAATCGCCGACAATTCCCTTCAACCAGAATCTTTGGTGAGGGGGGAATAATCGGCGATCGCAAAAATGTAAATTCCGTGGGCTAAGACTAACAGTGCCCACCCACCCGTTACCGAAACCGCCCAAGGCCAATCAGCCTTCTGCAAATTGTGAACAAACCACAAACCGGAATTTAAAGCCGAAAAAAGACCTACATGAATCGCAAAATTCATCCGGTCATCTAAACGGCGGTATTCTGGGTCTTGGCGATCGGGTTTACGGGGCCAACGAGGAGGCATAGTTTTTCACTTTATGTTAGTAGTTCTGTGCCTATTTTAAGCATAAATGCAGCATTTTGAATGCTGCATCCCTCTGAGGACAGAAAATTTATGCCTCTAAATTCTGATAATCCCCAGATTTGCCACCAGTTTTACTCACGAGTCGAATAGATTCAATGACGATCGACTTTTCTAAACCTTTCGCCATATCATACAAAGTCAGCGCCACCACCGAAACCGCCGTCAGCGCCTCCATTTCCACCCCAGTTTCCGCCTTAATTTTCACCGTAGCCCGAATTTCATACCCCGGCAACTCAGCATCCGGTATCACCACGACCTCCACACTACTCAGCGGTAGAGGATGACAAAGAGGAATCAAATTCGCCGTCTGCTTCGCCGCCATAATTCCGGCCAACCTTGCAGTACCCAACACATCACCCTTGGGTGCATTCCCAGCTTCAATCGCCGCGAAAGTCTCCGGTAACATCCGCACCCTCGCAGCCGCCACCGCTTGACGGGCTGTAGCCACCTTAGCTGAAACGTCCACCATTTGGGCTTCACCGCTATTATTAAGGTGAGTTAGCTGTGCGCGATCGGGCAATTTAGAAAAAGTTGGCGAAAGGTCTTGCATTATTTTGAAAATGGTGTTAATGTTAGATTCTGTGGGAAAAGAACTTAATCAATCTTAGATTAAATCTGGACTTAACAGGGGCTTGTAGCTTAGTTGGATAGAGTGCATGGCTACGAACCATGAGGTCGGGGGTTCGAATCCCTCCAAGCCCATCATCAAAAGTTATGAGTTTTGGATTCCAAATCAGGATTCAAAACTCATAACTTTTTTAATTTCTTCATTCAACCATTCAAAGCATAAACATCTTTGCCTCGACCGATCGCAAACCTGACCGAATGAGACAAATTCTTGCTACACTGAGTAACAAAAATCACCAAAGCCAAACAAGCAAGTCCAGCCGCAAAACCAAACATATTTCTATAGCCAACTTGTTCAGCCACAAAACCTAAACTCGGCCCTGCGATCGCGATTCCCAAATCAAACCCGCCAATACAAAGCGAAAACAATCGGCCCCTTTCTTGAGGTTCGCACCTGTCAGACATCAGCGTTACCATCATCGGTAAAACAGTACCACCAGCACAACCTTCCACCAAAGCTGCAATTAAAAAAGCACTGCTATTGTTAGCAGAATACAACAAAAACATAGAAAAGCAGTAACAGATTAAACCACCAGAAATAAACAAGCCCCGTCCGTATTTATCAGAAGCCCTTCCCGTGACTAATCGCATACCAAAACTAGCAATTGCCGCCGTTGAGTAAAACAATCCAGGATTAAAATTAGCCTGAGTTTCTTGCACAAACAAAGGCATAAAAGTGCTTAAAGTTCCGAAAACCAAACCTACCAACAATAAGACTAAAGCGGGAATCCGAACGCGAGGATTCCACAGCATTTGCCAATAATTTTTTTGGGATTTCTCCTCAGATAATAAATTTGGCTTTGCGAAATCTCCCCAGCTAGGTTCCGTAATTTGAAAAGTACAAATAACCGCCATTGTAGCGAAAGATGCAGACATTAAAAACAAAGGAGTATACCCCACCCATGCTTGCAAAAATCCGCCCATCGCCGGGCCAACTGCCATCCCAATCGGACTTACTAAACTCATGTAACCAATTAATTCACCCCGCTTTCCTGGTGGCGACAAATCTGTTACCAAAGCACTGTAAGCCGTGGTAAAAGCTGCGATACTAATCCCATGAAAAGCGCGGATACATAACAGTAAAGGAATAGATTTAGCCAAGAGGTAGCACAGAGGGGCTGTCGCAGCTACCAAAGTACCTAAGAGTAAAACTTGTTTTCTGCCTCTGCTATCAGCCATTTTACCTAATTGCGGTCTGGAAAACAAAAGCCCGATCGCAAATGCACCCATGACAAACCCAATTTGCTGTTTTGTACCGCCTACAGATTGGACGTACAGGGGCAAAGTTGGCAAAAGTGAGGCTAAACTCGACCAGAAGACCAAGCCTGTGGTGAATAAAGTCAGCAAATTGCGTCTGGGCTGAGGTTCGATATCCCTAAAAATATTCAAGATGCTAATTCCGTGAAATCAATATTCCAAGTCCACTCAAGCTAAGGTCGAGTGTATCTATACATTGTGTTACAAGTTTTTAACATCTGCAACTAAAAAAGTTAATATTTGACTCACACTCAACTCTCAACATTCTTACCAATCAACCTCGGTTCTTTCTGCCATCACCCGTTGATAAACCCACTCTGTTTCCATGGCCAACTTCGGCCAGCTAAATCGGCGTTCCAAGTCTGAGTAAGCATTATCAACTAACCACTGTCCATAACCCGGATTTTTCAACACCTCCAAAATCCCCCAGGCTAAAGAATCAGAATTATTGGCCTGAGTAACAACGCCGGTTTTCGTGTGTTGTACCACTTCGGGAAGTCCACCGGCATCAGAAACTACCACAGGTACTCTGGCTGCAAAACTTTCTAAAGCTACAATCCCAAAAGGTTCGTAAAGACTAGGAAAAACAGCACAGTCAGCCACCGTTTGAAATTTATCGAGGTCGTCTTCAAACATGAAGCCAGTAAAATAACATTTATTCCAAATTCCTAAGTTCCAAGCCAGATCTTTGAGATGGTCAGTATTGCCACCACCCACAATTATAATCTTGGTCTTTCCCCCCATTTCCCAAATTACTTTTGGTGCAGCACTCAAAAATACAGCTATGCCCTTTTCGTAGCTGATTCTGCCCACATAATAGACAATTTTTTCATCATCTGCTGCAAATTTTAGCCGAAAATCTCTGGCATCGAATTCGTGCAAGCGTGGCTTTTTTTCTGACCTAATTCCGTTATAAATTACTTCTATTTTGTTCCATGGGGTAGATAGTACCCGTTCGGCTTCTCGCCGCATATAATCGCTGCACACAATTACCCGCCAAGCATTGTAAGCGAGGCTATTTTCTTTGGCGTTGATGTAGCGCTGTCCGTCATTGTGGAGACCGTTGAAGCGTCCGTATTCGGTGGCGTGGATGGTGGCAATTAGGGGTACTTTAAAAGTATGCTTGAGGGCGATCGCGGCATCTCCCACTAGCCAATCGTGAGCGTGAATCAGATCGAAACGCCCTTCTTCTAGCATCAGTTTGCCACCTTGATGGCCCATGCTTTGGTTCAGGTTGGCTACCCAGTGGAAAAAGTCGCGGGCGTGTCCCACCACCACCCGATGTACCTGTATTCCTTCAACAACTTCATACATCGGCGCGTTGCCGAACTCTACAGTAATTAAGTGAATGGAGTGGCCCAGCTTCACCAATTCTGGATACAATTCGGATACGTGGCGGGCGATGCCACCTACGATTCTGGGAGGAAACTCCCACGCCAATACCAAAATTTTCATTTCTCTTCCCTCCGCATACTTTATAGATCTTAATGTTTATTGTTGACAACTTTATTGTATAATTTTAAGCTTTGATTTGTTAGTCGATCGCCACCTCCATGACCGGAACAATCATCCTGGACTCAGAAACCTGGTTTTTTAGGGAAATACTGCTTTTGAGCCTTTAATGCTCGTGAAAAACCAGGTTTATTTGGTATTTATGGGTCCAGGACTAAAAAATAGGTGGATTCAAGATTTTTGCCACAGACACAGCCATGGCGATCGCCAGTCCGTGCCTACTTTTTGTTCAAAATCGGCTCCAATTGGCGACGAAAACTAGCCCAAGCCGTCGCCGATGCAGAGTTAGAAGCAGCACCCTTTTGCATCAAAATCGTGCCGTCTTCAAAGCCAATAATGCCGTACTCTCCAGAGTTGGACATTCGATCGATTTGAGGGACGATCGCCTGCAACTGTCCCCGTTCCGCGCGAAATGCTGCCTCATACTGTTGTAACTGCCACATATCCGCGATCGCATATTCCATCTTCACTATCTCCCTGGCATCATTCCGCAATTCCAACATCGGAAACCTGAGAATTTCCCGACGGCTTGACAAAATCGGCACAATCGTGTTAGTGGCTGACACACTAGCATCCGCAGGAATTTGAGCCAACAGAGGGCGCACCTCAAAAACGTGTTGCCACTGTCTGAACAAAGGAACCTGCACCCAAGGAGCGATCGCATCGGGCAAAATAAACGAAAAAGTCCGATTTGGGTTAGATGTGAAGGTGAAAAATAGTGACAACGAGATACAAAACGCCCAAAATCGGCGAAATTTTGCAGAGGAAGGGAAAGGCAACACCGCAGAAGGAAAACGCAAGATGGTTTGTTCTCCCCTTCTAATTTTATCTTCTTCCTGTTGGCGACTAGCCCACCAGAGGATAGTCCCATAAAACAGCCCAGGCACCACAGTCATCGCATAGCGAATATTGATCGCCAATACCGACTCTCCTTTAGCTAAAAATAGCTTCAGCAGGGGGAATCCAGCGATCGTCCAAGAAGCGGGTGCGAAAGCAGGAACCAAAGCTAAGGGCAACCACTGACCAAGCAGGTATTTGATTTTACCAAAAAACGGCGTAAATAATTGTTCAACCAACCGCCAAGGATTGCTCACCATTCCCCAAATAATGTCAAGAGTCGAAGCTTCTTCTCCATCGGCATATTGACCGAAGCGTTCTATCATAAACCGCTGGGAAATATCAGCAGAAAATAAGGGCATAATCGCATTGGTCAACACAATCATGTAACCAAAACTCAGAAGGCAGACAGCCAAGCCAGTCCGGGGATAGCGCCGACTCAAAATTAAGTAAACTCCCACCCCAAATAACACCACACCCCCATCTTCCCGCACGGCCAAAATTAAAGTTGCCAAAATCCCAAACAGCGGCCACCAGCGCTTTTCCATCGCCAGCAGCAAGGTAAAAACATAAAGCGGAATTTGGCAAACATCGTGAAAATTCCCCAAAGTCGGACCAATTACCGCATTAGCACAGTAATAGCTGACCACAATGGCCGCCGATAGCCGGCGCTCTAGATAGTGTCTGGCAAGAGGGTAGAGCACTAAACCAGCCGCCGTAATCAAAGTCACCTGCAACACCGTCAAAGTCACAGGAGAGGGAAACAGAGAGTAAATTGGCAGCCACAGCATCAGCGCCGGAGTGAAGTGCTGCCCTAACCGGTAGTAAAATACTTCAGGGAGCTGATTTTGGTGAACCACGTTAGTAGACAAAGCCGAAGAGAGAGAACTCTCAAACAAGCGACCGTGACTACCATTCCAAAACAGTTGATTAAAAATGCCTTGGTCGTAAGTGGCATAAAAGCTGTAGTAGCGGTGCAGCGTCAGTAATAAGCACAGCACAAAAAACCCCGCCGCCACCTTCATCACCTCATGCAGCGACGAATTTTGCTTGCCACTCAAAAATATCATCCATCCGCCCTCATCAAATTATCGGAGATTAGCATAAATCTAAAGGAGGTATTAAATTAAAGTAGAAGTGAAATAACTCGGCTCGGCAATGGTCAATTATTTTCACCCGATTAAAAAGATCCATAGCGTTCCTCCGACCATCGGCACAAGTGACACCGACTCTTCTCCTGAACAGTCTGCCACTTCCGAATCGGTGCTACAGCTTCTGCTGTTCGTAGACAAGCGTCCCTCTTCCAAGGAACAAACCAGACACATCCGCAAATCCCTAACAGATTTGAAGGCAGAGTGGGACTTTGAACTTCAAATCATCGACGTCGGGGAACAGCCTGATTTGGCGGAACACTTTAAAGTCCTAGCCACTCCTTCCCTGCTCAAAATCCATCCCACTCCGCGACAAACCCTCACCGGCAGCAATTTGAGCGCCCAATTGGAACACTGGTGGCCCCGTTGGTTGTTGTCTGTAGAAGAATACACCACTGAGCAAGAGTCTCCGACATCTCCGGCTGACACTGGGGCAGAGCCAAAACCGATTTATTCGGTTGCTTGCGCCGTGGAACTGGTGCAACTTTCTGATGAAGTTTTTCGCCTCAAACAGGAAACAGAACACCTGCAAGAACAGTTGCAGTTGAAAGACCGCATTATTGCCATGCTCGCCCACGATCTCCGCAATCCTTTGACGGCGGCTTCTTTGGCTTTGGAGACTTTGGAGTCAAATCAGAAGGTGAAAGATGGGGAAACACCACGTTTGACACCGACTCTGGCGGCTCATTTGATGAAACAAGCTAGGCGGCAAATTCGGATTGTCGATCGCATGATTACAGATATCCTGCAAGCAGCTAGGGGTACAAACGCCCAACTGCACATGGCACCCAAAAAAATCGAACTGGGGAAAATTTGTCAAGATGTACTGCTTCAGTTTCAAGACAAATTTCAAGCTAAAAGTCTCAGGTTGGAGACAGACATTCCCCCAGATTTGCCCTTGGTTTATGCCGATCCCGATCGCATCAAACAAGTGATAGCCAACCTCCTCGACAACGCCAGCAAATATACGCCTGAGCAAGGAACTGTGACTATTTCCATACTCCACCGCACTGCTTACAAAGTCCAAGTCAGCATTGGTAACAGCGGGCCGGGAATTCCTGAAGAAAATTGCGAAAGCATTTTTGAAGACAGCTTCCGCTTGCAGCGAGACAAATCACAAGATGGTTATGGGATTGGACTGTCTCTTTGTCAGGGCATCATCCGCGCCCACTACGGTCAAATTTGGGTAGATTCAGTCCCCGACAAAGGCAGTTGTTTTCACTTTACTTTGCCAGTTCAAAAATAAAAGTTAGTTAACAGTTATTAGTTATCAGTTAACGCCATAATTTTTACGCAGAACAGCAATAATTTGTTCGTTGACTTTGGGGAAAGTAAATTGGTCAATCTCCTCTAGTGTCACCCAGCGAATTTCATCACATTCGAGGGTTTGCGGTTCACCGCTGAGGTAGCGACAGTTGTGTACGCAAAGCGTCACTGTAAAATTAGTGTAGTCGTGTTCGATCGTCATCAACCTCGCACCAACTGCGATGACGATCCCCAACTCCTCCATAATTTCGCGTTCAATACAAGCTTCCATAGTTTCCCCAGGCTCTATTTTACCACCGGGAAACTCCCAAAAACCGCCGTGTAGTCCAAGTGGGCGTCTTTTGTCAATCAAAATTTTTCCTTGTTCGTTCCAGATGACAGCAACGCCGATTACTTTGTGAGGTAAAGAAGAAAGAGACATATTAATTTAATAGGAATTGGCCAAACAGGGAATTGGGAATGGGGCATGGGGCATGGGGCATTGGGAATTGGGCATAGGGCATGGGAATTGGCCAAACAGGGAATTGGGCATGGGGCATGGGGCATTGGGAATTGGGCGACGAATCTAAAAAATAACAGGCAAATCCCCGACTTCTTTAAGAAGTCGGGGATCTAATAGCGATCGCATTTTAGATTTAATTAGACATCTCGATAAAAGCCAGTCTTGAACAGGCAGGATGCCTGTTCCACAATAAATATGGTCGATGTCTATTAGGTTGATTTATATCGTTTCCGATTGCATCGGAATTATTAGCCGAAATGAGGAGACGGCAGTGCCGTGTCCCTACCCAGAATAACATTGTAGGGAGACGGCACTGCCCATAGGTGTCAACTTAAGGTACAACCAATAGTCCGGCAAGGGTTAAAACCCCTGCCTCAAAGCGAAAGTCCTCGCTATGAGGACTGATATCAAATCCGGTAGCATCTGAATGATTCAGATCTCTATTCTCTCCCTCTGTGTCCTCTGTGTTCTAGAAAGGTTAAATCACCTGACGATGCAGCCGACTTTCGCTATTAGACAGGGGTTTCAACCCCTGGCGGACTGGTGGGCTGACAGGCGGACTTGGCGGGCTGACAGCTTAAGTTGACACCAATGGGCACTGCCGTCTCCTCTATATCTTAATACTGGTGTTCAAACTATTTCCAATGCTCGATGCCCGATGCGCGATGCCCTTTAAATGTTAATCATCAGAACCGTGTATTTCACTAGCTTGCATAGACTTTTCAAAAGTCATTCGTTGTTCGGCATTCTTGAGAAAATAACCGCTAATCATTGCCGAAGCCAACAATCTACCCAAATGCTCGCGACTGGTAGTGACTGTAACCCCGAAGTGTTCCGAAGGTAAATTGCCCAATAGTCCGACAATATTTCGCTCCATTACTTGAAAAACTTCGTGAGAATTTGGCTTAGACAACTGAGAAACGGTGTCTGGAGCCATTGACTGCACGTACTGCCACAGTAAATTAGAATTTTCTCCATCTTCTTCAAAAAATTCTGGGGATTTGTTAGATGAATTACTCACGAGAACCTCCGTTTCAGAGACAGTTGTTGATTTTACAGACAGCCCGGTTAATTTCAATAACCTTATTTACTGGCTGCTTATCTTTCTTACCAAGTAATTACTAATGTAGCAGGACGGCGATCGTAACGAAGTGGGTACAACCGAATTCAAGGAGACGGTTTTTACGATGTTAGATTGGGGATGGCGAAAGTCTAAACCGATCGCCAGTCCCCAATCTACCTAGCTGGCTAGATAATCGTTGATATCTTGCTTTCGTTTGCGGAGTTTAGTCAAAGCTTCCCGTTCTATTTGCCGCACTCGTTCCCGGCTGATGTTAAGCCGATCGCCTATTTTTGCCAAGGTGAGAGTTTGCCCATCTTCCAAACCAAATCGCAAAGCCAACACTTCCCGCTGTTGGGGAGTCAATTCTGCCATCAGATGATCCAAATCCGTCCGCAGGGAAGATTGCAGAGCAAAATCTTCCGGGGAAGTACCAGTATCTTCCAATAAATCGCCCAACTCAGTATCTTGATTATCTCCCACGCGCAAATCTAGGGAAAGTGGTAAACGGGCGCGATCGAGATATTCCCGAATTTGCTTGGGAGTTAAATCTAACTCCTGGGACAACTCCGCAGCAGTTGCAGCCCGGCCTAGCTGTTGAGCAAGTTGGCGTTGGGCTTTTTTAATTTTGTTGAGCTTTTCGGTGATGTGGATTGGTAAGCGGATGGTGCGGCCTTTTTCGGCGATCGCCCGCGTAATCGCCTGACGAATCCACCAATAAGCATAAGTAGAAAATCTATAACCCTTTGTCGGGTCAAATTTTTCGACTCCTCGCTGCATTCCAATAGTGCCTTCCTGAATTAGATCCAGTAAGTCTACGTTGCGCTTGATATATTTTTTAGCAACCGACACCACCAGCCGCAGATTGGCTTCCACCATTTGCCGCTTGGCTCTTTCCCCGTGTTCGATCGTCCGCTGCAACTGTGCCTCAGACAGCCCAACTGCCTGTGCCCATTCGGCCGTCGTTGGGTCGCGGCCTAACTCTTCGGCGAGAATATATTTCTCCTGATTCAGTGCAGTCGATCGCTGTACCTGTTTCCCATAGAGTATTTCTTGCTCATGGGTCAACAGGGGAACGCGGCCAATTTCTCGCAAGTAAGCGCGAACAGAATCTGTATCTGAGGACTTAAGAGTTTTCATGAGCTTTTCCCGCTGAGGATCAGTGCCTCTAAAGGTTTGCTGTGTGGCAAACCCCTAGTTTCTTCTGGTACGGAAAGCGGGCGGGGACTTGCGCTTTCCTTGCATTTAAACAGGCTTCGTTTTATGGTAGCTAGCTGCTACTCCCTGTCGCCCCCGTCTCAGGTTGGGTTTTGCTTGGGGGGTAAACAATGCTACTTATGTTAAGAATCTTAACATTTCTGAGAGTGGTTGGCTATATTTCTTTACATTTATTTTCTCTGAGCATGAGTTGCAATGCTAGGAGAGTATCCGCTTTCCTAGCGGAAAAATTGCATCAAAGTGTACAAAATGGCAGAATTTTTGGACTGAGGAGAGTTGACGGTTGAGAGTGGACTGTCAATAATAACTTCTTTGTCTTTGAGCTTCGTACAAAATCAGGGCACTAGCGATCGACACATTCAAGGATTCTACGCCCCGACTCAAAGGAATTTGGATTTGTCGATCGGCCAAATTCCTCAATTGGCCCGACAAACCAGAGCCTTCATTCCCCAAAACGATCAGAGTCGGCAATCGCAAATCTACTTCCCAATAAGTTAAAGTCGCATCAGGGACTGTGGCTAAAATTTGCATCCCTCGATTTTTCGATCGAGAAACGGACGCCATTAAATCGGGACTAACTGTCATGGGTAGTTTAAACCAGGCTCCTGCGGAAGCTCGCAGCACCTTGGGATGATCCAGATCCGCACTATCTGCACTCAGTAACAAACCGTCAGCGTTAGCAGCCGCAGCCGTGCGGACGATCGCCCCCAAGTTACCAGGATCTTGAATGGTTTCTAAAGCTATCCCCAAAGTGGAGAATTCTGCTGGTGGAGTAGCGGTGCGACGTGCGGTGGCGACTATACCATCGGGTTGGACTGTAGTGGCGATCGACTCCAACACCTTCCTATTGACTAACTCTGTGCGATCGGCCAAACTACAAGCCAGCTCCCACAATTTCCCATGTTGCTCAACCCACTCAGGAGTGCTGCAAACCGTAGCCAGGGGGTAATTCACCCCACAAGCTTCCTCCAGCAGATGAGTCCCTTCCAGTAAAAATAATTGTTGTTCCCTGCGTCCCTTCGAGCTATGGAGCTTGCGGATTTCCTTGACTAGGGGATTTTGAATACTTGTCAGCATTGTTTAATTTAGCAGAGTGGATGGGGTTATTGCCTGCCTCGGCATCACCCCAAACTACTGCCTGCCTTGAGAATGCGGAACCCGGGACTTGAACCCGGAAGGCTTGCACCACATGAACCTGAATCATGCGCGTCTACCAATTCCGCCAGTTCCGCATCAACCACGATTTACTAATTTATGGTATATGCGTCACTTTGTCAAGTGTTTAGAGGAAAATTCTTTTTTGGTGTCTAGAAGGATTGCGATATAGCCCTTAATAGCACTACATCTCAACGTCGATTACTTGAAAAGCTTGTTTAATCCCCTGAGCTAAAGCAAATTTTTGTTGTTGGCTATAGAGTTCAAAACTTGTCCGATAAGCCGATCGCATCCCCCGCAAATTCTCAATTTGACCTTTTCTATCTTTAAGATTGAACAAAACCCAAGCTAAATTATGATGAGCCTCAGCATAATCCGGTTGTAGCTGAACGGCTTTTTCCAAATAGGACTGCGCTGGCCGCCACTGTCCCTGCCGCCCCAACAATGTACCTAAACGAAATTGGATAAAAGCATGGGGTGGAAATTTCTGATTGTAAGCTTCATAAGCTTGGATAGCACCAGGAATATTTTGGACTTGTTCGCGAGCAATGCCTAAGTTTTTCAATACCCAAGCAGCGGCTTGTGGGTAACGCGCCGCTTTTTCAAAATTAGGAATAGCATCAGTCCATAGCCCCTGCAAAGCTTGTTTCCAGCCTGTAAAACCCCAGGCAAAACTGCTGTCAGGAACCTGAGTAATAAATTCTTGGGTGCGTCGATCTAGATCGCGCGCTTGTTGAGTAATTACTGCTTTATCTAAGGCGATAATTAGACAAGGATATGCCCAGCGCAACAATTCGCGATCGCCCTGAGAATTAGACTGCTTCGACTTAGTAATAGCTGGTGTAGCATGACTAATAGTTAATTTCCAGTCTTTTTGATTCACCGCAATCCACCCTTTCAATCCTAGTACAAAAGGTGATGTACGCTGGATTTTAATTTTGGGATCGACAGCACCTTCCTGATCGATTTGAATGGCGCGATCGATCGCACTTTCTGCCTGTTGCCAATTTCCAGTTTTGCCCAAAGCCCAAGCTAAATTAGCTTGTACCCAACTCTCCTGAGACAAAAGATTTGCGGCTTGCTGCAATTGTCTAACCGCTTCTGGCCAATTTGATTTGCGGCAATTAATCAAACCCAGCACTCCATAGCCCCTACCATCATTCGGTTTTAGTTGAATGGCTCTCTGTGCAGCAACTTCTGTTTTAGAGTGATTGAGGTGAATCAAAACCAGGGATAATTCTACCGCTGCTTCACCATTATTAGGCTCAGTAGTTAAACATTTTTCGTAAGCTTCAACAGCTTCTGCTAAGTTTCCTTGCTTGACAAAATCCAGGGATTTCCTGTGCAGAGGCGTGATAAAGTTACCTTTGAGCGCATCAATGAGTTCATCGGCCGTTTGAAATCTCTCCTCTACCTTCATTCTCATTCCCGTTAAAATAACTTGTTCAGTTAAAGGGGTGATATCGGGGCGTAATTGTCTAGGTAGAGTCAGAGTTTCTGATGCTACTCTCTCAGTAGCGGCGGCTGGTTGTTCTCCTGTTAATAATTCATACATTGAAGCACACAAGGCATAAAAATCTGTAGCGGGATAGCGTTTAGATTTTAAGCTATATTGTTCAAGAGGAGCATAACCCGGCGTTAAAACTTGGCTCATTTCACGGGTTTGACCAGCTATAAATTCTTTAGTTGCACCGAAATCAATCAAAACAGCTCTATTGTGATTGTCAATAATAATATTATCTGGTTTAATGTCCCTATGGAGGAGATTATTAGTGTGAACAACTTTTAAAGCTGATGCAATTTCAATTATATAGCCTTTCACCCGCTCTTCTGATAAAGGTTTTTCCTCATTTCCCACCTGGTATAATGACTTACCCGAAATAAACTCCATAACTATATAAGCAGTTTTATTTTCTTCAAACCAGTCATAAACCTTAGCAATATTCGGGTGAACGCATCTCGATAAATAATTCGCTTCAATTTGAAATTTAGACAGTTGTTGCTGTTTGATT
>RDXH01000185.1 GCA_004292745.1 Oscillatoriales cyanobacterium
ACTTCCGTAAGCAGTCGCTGTTGTTTTTCGTTAATGAAACTATCCAAGGGAGTATCGTCTTCTTGTACGAGTTGTGTCGTATCGGGGTATTGACTGGGGTCAAGAGTTATCTGATCAGACATGGCTGATTTTGCTAGGATTTAATCGGGTTATGATTGTGCGATTTTCCTATGATAATTTTATCTTAATCTGGCATTTTTGTGTGAATTGTTAACAATTTGTAGGGTTGTGATCCTACCATAACTGTAGGGATATGTCACGGCCGATTGGTGTCAACTTAAGCCTGAAACCATGTCAAAATCAGGGTTGTAGCCGAGGCCCGATCCCCCTAAATCCCCCTTAAGAAGGGGGACTTTGATAAGACTCTTGTCCCCCCCTTCTTAAGGGGGGCTAGGGGGGATCTAGGGTTAATAGTCAAACAGCAGTCTGTGAAAGGGTTTGACGTTAAGTTGACACGCCTTGTCACGGCCGTGTCCCTACAAATATGTACTGAAAATTCAATCATAATTCTATGGCGATCGACTGAGGAATATGCTAAATTTTTAGTCAATATTTAATTTTGGGCGATCGCACTTTTTGCCTAGGGGCAGTACCCCCGTGCCCTTCTGGGCGGGTTTCTGAGATTCTCCCGCCTAGATTGCGTGAAAAAACCCGCTTTCTCAGTCAGATTCAGTACATGGCAAAGCAAAAGTTAGAGAGTAAAGTAAATCCTGATGAATTAAATATTTTAATTGAGAACCAATTACATTGTCTTCAGAGTAACAATTTGTCAACTAGAAAATCAGAAGAATCTAAGTTGTCAAAAAAATTACAAGATTCACGGTATCAACAAGAGCATAGTTCCGTCTTAAAATGGATATTAAAATGTATTGTTTGGTACTTTATATATTATTCTATAGGTCATTTAATACTAGCAGCAGCAGGAGCAGGATGGATTTTTATATTTTTTTTGTGTGTATGGTTCATTGTTTCTATTATGTTGACCGGATATTTGTTCTCTATTCCAACTAGACTTTTAGAGAAGACTGTGATAACTGCTCGTGTTAAATGTGAAACGATAGACTCAGAAATTAGGCGTTTATACGCAAAACAAGATGAAGTTAGTCAACTGTTACGCCCCTTGATTAAATAGTTCTGTTAGTACCACAATATGTTCCCATTAATCTTCAAAATCCCTCACATCCCAGACCTAAAATCTCAAAAATACCTCTCCCTTTACGGTCAAGGAACCAGACAAAAAGTCCTGAGTAGACAGAAAGACTTTCTGCTATTACTCAGCGACTTGAGTATAGTTTATAACCTCACCTTTTCCCTGCGCTATCGCTATGCACCCGGTTTGCCTTTTGACAAGCGTTTACGCATATATTTGGCAGTCAGTCAACCGGGAACACATTCATCCGATACCCGCGTCGCCACAGATATTGAAAAGATTGTCACCCAAGGATTTCTTAAGGAATTTTATCAAATACAGTTAGCGCCAAAAGCGGAATCCGAAGCTTTAGAAGAAATTTATTATGACAGAGGATGGACGGGCAGTGAAGCGGGAACACCGGATAATTTAGAAATCCCTACCATGCGGGATTTGTACGATAAAATTACGGCTTTATTTGAAACCAAAGATTATGCGGGTGAGGTAAAATCTAACCTCAAAACAGCCTTGGAAGAAAGAGTTAACTGCTGAAGTTTTTTATACCCTATCGGGGACATTGCGCCTTGACATCGATTCTATCCCAGAGAGTGAACTTTCGCTGATGAGGGAGTTTAAACCTAGCAGTCTTATGAGTTTAGATGATTTACAGCCTGTTGCTAATTTAAATTTGGGAGAGTTGTTAGATTTGCGATCGCACCTCAGTGCTAAACTAGATTTATTCGAGCAACGCCGCCAAGCTGTCAACGAGACTAACAGCCGAATTCCACGCCACAAATACAAGCAGCAATGGCAGCAACTCACCCGCCAAGTCCAAACTATCCAGCGGCAATTGACCGCCTTAGCGAATTCTTTGGGCCAGCCACAAGCAGCGGCAAAACTGCAAAAGAAGTGGGATAATATTGTTTATGAACAAGACCTACTCGAAAAACAGGAGGAACCAGCACTCAAAGACACTCTCATCAAACTAGAACAAAGTTACCAGAAATTGCAATCTAAACTGATTGAAGTTTTAAATCGAGCGATATCGACAGCGCAATTTGATAAAGTAAAGCAAGATTTTCAAGCGGGAGGACAATAAATTAAGAGCGATTAAATTAGAAACACTTTTAGCGTTGACTATTCAAGCTTTTGGCAAGATTACTCATCCTGAGATGAAAGCCAGAATCCAGGAAAGTCAGGAATTATTGGAGTTACTGAGTTTAAGTTTAAGTTTAAGTTGCGGTGTGGCTTTCGCACTCGCGGCTAACGGAATATCGCCCACAATTGCAGCGGTTGCGCCCGCTAATTCCACACAAAAGGGCGATCGTGCTATGATTGGCGTAACGGTAGCACAAACTAATCAAACTTCCAAGCTCCAACCCTTAACCGAAACCGAAATTTCCCAACGCTTGCAAGCTTTGCCCCATTGGACTAGGGACGGTCAAACTATTAAATATACCCGCGAATTTAAAAATTTTGTCGAAGCTGTCAGTTTTGTAAATTGTCTGATTTCACCGTCAGAAAAAGCCGGCCACCATCCCGATATTGCTATTGCTTACAATCGAGTCACCATCAGTCTCACAACTCACGATGTCGGGGGAATTACTGAACAAGACTTTGAGTTAGCTAAGACTATTTCTCAATTAGTTAGCGAGTGGATGCCGGGAAATGTTTGTTTAGTAGTGGAAGGTTCTGGATGATGAAGTTACTGCCAACAACAGCAAGATATAATAAATTTAAATTCTTTGTGAAACTAGCTAGGGATAATCGATGGTTTGTGCATAACTATAGCGCTTTGGGGCAACCACGGGGGGATTGCCCCTACAAACAACCACGGGGGGATTGCCCCTACAAACAACCACGGGGGGATTGCCCCTACAAACAACCACGGGGGGATTGCCCCTACAAATATTATACAACAGATGATTTGGATGCAGTGTATCCAGTTAAAAAAACTAGATTTAGAAAGATATTTTTAGTTTTATCTGTTTACTTTTGCCTCGGACAAACCGCTGCTTTTGGACAATCCATCACCCCCGCGAATGACGGCACGGGTACAGTCGTCAATCCTCAAGGAAATCGCATGGATATCGGCGGTGGTAAATTGTCTGGAGATGGGGCTAATCTTTTCCACAGTTTTCAGCAATTCGGATTGACTGAAACTCAAACTGCTAATTTTTTATCTAATCCAGCTATTCAAAATATTTTAGCGCGAATAGTGGGGGGAGATGCTTCAGTAATTAATGGTTTGATTCAAGTAACGGGGGGAAATTCCAATTTATTTTTGATGAATCCTGGGGGGATTGTTTTTGGTGCTAATGCTCAGCTCAATGTGCCTGCTTCCTTTACTGCTACTACAGCTAACAGCATTGGTTTTGGTGAAAATGCGTTTAGGGCGATCGGCTCTAATAATTATGCTAATTTGGTAGGAACTCCCAGCAATTTTATTTTTTCAGCAATCGAACCTGCAAATATTGTTAATCGTGGAAATTTGGCGGTGAATCCGGGGGAAAGTTTAACTTTGCTCGGTGGCAATGTCATTAATACAGGTGAATTGTCGGCATCAGGAGGTAAAATTAACATTGTTTCAGTACCGAATGAGAGTGTGGTTCGTATCTCTCAAACGGGACATTTACTGAGTTTAGAAGTAAGTATAGATGGGTTAAATCCCGATACTAATCGGGGAAAAGATGATAACAACGTAAAGTCGGTGGCAAGTCTGCCTGAATTGCTGACAGGTAGAGGTGACAAAACTAATGCTACAGGGGTTAATGTCAATAGCGACGGCACTGTAGAGTTGACGGATGCTAATATCAGAAATATTCCGGCAATTGGTTTGCCACAAAATAACCTAGAGGCACTTAAAATACCTATAATATTGCCGAATATTGGGAATTTCAATGGGGTTGCCAATGATAGTAAGGTGAGTATAATGCCTGTGGGGGGCGATCGCATTTTGGTCAATCCCAACATTAATGTTTCTGGAAATTCTCTGCCTCCAAGTTTGGGTGGTGCTAGTACAATCCTGAAAGTGGACAATTTGCCGCCACAGGGAGCACCTCCCCAAGTTGCTTTGTTTAATGATATTAATCGCAATTCTAATATTAATAGACCGATTAATCTTAACAGTCCACCACCGCCACCACCTAATAATATACAGTTATTTGCTAGTCCCGGAATTGGGGGTAGTCCGCCGCTACCAAAACCAGGAAATAACACTATGCCACCTCCCGGAGTGAAGGGTAATATTCCGGGTGGCAAAATGGAAATTCCCATCAGGGGGGCAAATCCTCCAGCGAATCTTACTGCTATTTCTAACATCAATTACTTATTGTCTATCGAGCAAAATCGTGCCGATCGATATGTGGCTTATTTTGGCGATAGTCTGAATAATCAATCAATGGGGGCCGAAAATCTGCGGGAAAGCTTGGGGAAAATTGCCTCTCAAACCGGAAAGCGATCGGCAATTATTTATGTTAACTTATTTGCCGATCGCTTAGAATTGCTCCTATTCATGCCCGATGGTTCGGCACTGCGAAAAACTGTCCCTGAAGCCGATCGCCAAACCGTGCTAACATTAGCCAAAGAATTCAGACAAGAAATATCCAATCCTCAGAAGCGGAACACCACCAGCTACAAACAGTCGGCTCGGAAAATTTACGATTGGCTAATTGCACCTTTAGAAACTGATTTGCAAACTCAAGGCATCAATACGCTGCTGTTTTCGCTGGATACAGGTTTGCGAAGTCTTCCTTTGGCTGCTCTTTACGACGGGAAACAATTCTTAGTCGAAAAATATTCCCTCAGTCAGATTCCCACACTTTCCCTCACGGATACTCGCTATCAATCGCTAAAAAATGCCTCTGTTTTGGCCATGGGAGCCGCCCAATTTACTAAGCTATCTCCCCTCCCAGCAGTACCTGTGGAATTAGCGAATATTGCAGACTTGTGGCCTGGTAAATCTTTTTTAAACGAGCAATTTACCCTAAGAAATCTGCAATTCCAACGCAATCAAAAGCCTTATCAAATTATTCATTTAGCGACTCACGGCGAATTTCAACCAGGTGCAGCCAGCGATTCTTTTATTCAACTTTGGGACTCGAAGTTGCAATTAAATCAACTGCGGCAGTTAGGATGGAATAACCCGCCAGTCGAGTTATTGGTGCTTTCTGCTTGTCGCACCGCCTTGGGAGACGAACAAACGGAATTGGGTTTTGCGGGTTTGGCATTTCAAGCGGGAGTTAAGTCAGCTTTGGCAAGTTTGTGGTATGTTTCAGATGAAGGTACTTTGGCTTTGATGAGTGAGTTTTATCAGCAATTGAAAACAGCTCCAATTAAAGCAGAAGCCCTCAGACAAGCACAGATGGCGATGCTGAGGGGTGATGTCCGTATTGAGCAGGGGGTATTGCGGGGATTGTCTGCTGTATCCTTGGCTCAGGGAACGAGGGCTGGTACGCAACTTCCTGCGGAATTGGCAAATATGGGCGATCGCAATCTGGCTCATCCCTATTATTGGGCGGCTTTCACAATGATTGGTAGTCCTTGGTAAAGGTTATTTGTTATTTGTTATTTGTTATTTGTTGTTTGTTATTGGTTATAAATATTCTTCCTTCTTCCTTCTTCCTTCCCCCCTTGGGGGGGGCTGGGGGGGGTGACTTCTTCCTTCTTCATTCTTCCTTCTTCATTCTTCCTTCTTCATTCTTCCTTCTCCCTTCTTCATTCTTCATTCTTCATTCTTCCTTCTTCCTTCTTCCTTCTACTTATCTGTTTGAGTAATAATTAAAATGGCGATATTTAAGAAACGCAAATTTGAAAAAATCGAGGTGCATACACCTGAAAAATTAGGATGGGCGATCGCACTTTTGGGCGGTATTTTGATGGGATTGACAACCGCACCAGTAAAGGCTTGGCTGTTGGCTTGGTTCGCCTTAGTTCCCCTGTGGGTGTTCGTTGTCAGTTATGAACAGCCAAAACAAGAAGTAAAAAAACAAAAAGTCTTCCTTCTTCCCTCTTCCTTCTTCCTTCTTCCTTTCTTATGGGGAATTGGCTATCACGGATTAGCTTTGTCTTGGATTATGGGAATTCATCCCATGACTTGGTTGGGGGTTCCGTGGTGGCCTAGTTTAGCGATCGCACTTTTTTGTTGGGCATTCATCACTTTCTGGGGAGCCGCCTTAGTTGCTGTTTGGACATGGCTATTTGTAACTTTCAACTCCCTCTCTTCTTTCTCCCCTTGGGGGCTGGGGAGGGTTCTTCTTCACTCCCCCATTTTTAAAAGGGTTCTTCTTCACTCCCCCATTTTTCAAAGGGTTCTTCTTCACTCCCCCATTTTTCAAAGGGTTCTTCTTCACTCCCCCCCTTTACAAGGGGGAACTCTTCACTCCCCCCCTTTACAAGGGGGAACTCTTCACTCCCCCCCTTTACAAGGGGGAACTC
The DNA here is from genome assembly GCA_004292745.1 of Oscillatoriales cyanobacterium. Lineage (GTDB taxonomy): Bacteria > Cyanobacteriota > Cyanobacteriia > Cyanobacteriales > Microcoleaceae > Microcoleus > Microcoleus anatoxicus. Next base: position 6,566 of record RDXH01000185.1, read on the forward strand.
TTCACTCACTCCAAATTCTCAGCATTAATTCGCGTTTTAATTGGCACGGCATTATGGTGTGCTTTAGAAAGTTTTTGGAGTCAAGGTTCGCTGTGGTGGACATCATTATCCTACACCCAAAGCCCCCACAATTTAGCAATTTTGCACCTAGGTCAACTCTCTGGACCGAGCGCAGTAACGGCGGCAATTGTAGCAGTAAATGGCTTAATTGCTGAAGCTTGGATGGAAGGAAGAAGAACCCCCCCCTACCCCCCCCTAGGGGGGAAAGAAGAAGAAACCGCCTTCGGGGGAAGGAAGAATAACTCCCCCCAGCCCCCCCCTAGGGGGGAAACAAGAGAGAAGAATTGGATTGCTTATTTTTTACCTGCTATTTTGTGTGTGATTTTGCATATTGTAGGCTGGAGTTTATATAATCGCCCCTTAATTAAAGAGCCGGGAATGGCGTTAAAAATAGGAATTATTCAAGGCAATATTCCGAACGAGATTAAGTTTGACTCCCAGGGCTGGCGTCGCGCTTTGGAAGGTTACACGGCGGGATACAAACAGTTAGCAGATAGAGGTGTCGATGTTGTGCTAACTCCTGAGACGGCTTTGCCTTTTTTCTGGACAAATGAGTATCAGCGTTCTACTCTGTCTTTTTATCAAGCAATTCTCGATCGCGGTGTTCTGGCTTTGGTGGGAGGCTTTGGACAGGAAGGGGATGGTATGACTAATAGCTTATTGGCGATCGACAAAATAGGAGAAATCCTCAGCCGCTACGATAAAACCAAGCTCGTGCCTTTAGGCGAATATATCCCATTTTACGAAATTTTAGGCGGGATTATTAATCGGCTTTCTCCCTTAGATGCTCATTTAATACCGGGAAATTCTCAGCAACTGTTTGACACGCCTTTTGGCCGCGCCATTGTCGGTATTTGTTACGATTCGGCCTTTGCGGAAATTTTTCGATATCAGGCGGCGAAGGGGGGCGAATTTATGCTGACAGCATCTAACAATGCCCATTATAAACCGCCGATGTTGGCGCAACATCATGCTCTCGATGTGATGCGGGCAATTGAAACTGATAGATGGGCGGCGATCGCTACGAATACAGGTTATTCTGCGTTTGTCAATCCTCACGGCGAAACGGTGTGGATGTCGGCAATTAATACTTATGAAGTCCAAGATGCTACTATTTATAGGCGACAAACTCAGACTTTGTATGTACGCTGGGGCGATTGGTTGATGCCTGTATTGTTAGTTTTGGCTGGATTGGCGAGGTTTGTTATCAGAATTAAGTAGAACCTATCCAACCCAACACAAATGCAACCGCCAACGAGAGCGCTATACTACTTTTCCACATGATTGTGAACACTAGGAGACAAAGAAATTAAATCTTCGATATTGCGCTGAATGGTAGCACAAATATTATCCAAGGGCAAATCATTAGTATCGTGACCAAAAGGATTTTCGATTTCAATGCCGATTGCTTCGATTCCGAACAAAGTAAAACTAATTAAAGCTACTACTGGGGCCGTTCCCCAACCCAAATCTTTCACCATTTGAAATGGCAGTGCTAAGGAATAAAGTAACAATAGCTGTTTTAGATGAATCGCGTAAGCTAGAGGCATAGGGGTTCTCAAAATTCGCTCGCAACCACTCAAGGCCTCAATCATGTTATTGACTAACTGATTCATCGCAGTCAACCGATAGACATCAAGGTTATTTTTATCGTGCTGTTGGGTCAAGTAATCTGCAATCCAAAAACCAATTTCGAGCGGGGGATTGTTCATTTGTTTGAGAACTTCATACTGATATGGCAATACAAACGGCTCTATTTCTGAGTTAATTTTCTCTTGGCGTAGGTGCAACTTCAGTGCGATTGCAAAAGCAATTAATAACCGTATAGCTGACTTTTTCTCAAGGAAATCCTCCGGCTTATTGTCGCTAATAGATACCCATATTTGACGCGCCAAATTCCGAACAGCAATGATTAAAGTTCCCCAAATTCTCCTACCTTCCCAAAAGCGATCGTAAGCCGTATTTGTCCGAAATACTAATAATAAACCGAGGACAATGCTGGGCACAACGCTAGACAAGATTGGTAAAGATACTGGAATACCAAGAGAGTACAGCAGTGAAATAAAAAAACCAAAACCACCGCACAGTATGACGCGGGGTAAAATTGAGGGAATGACAGACCCACGAAACTTTAATGCAGTTTGAAACCATGGTCGTTTTTCAGCAGTCATCTAAATCTCCTCTTTAGCTAAAATCAAGAATCAGGGAATGTACAGGCTGTGTAAATGGGGTGCATCTCAATGAGTGCAAATATATTCGTAGGGGCGAAGCATGACCGCAGACAATTTATTAGGGATAACCAGAGATTTACAGCGGTCATGCTTCGCCTATGCAAAATCGGGATGCTCCCGTGTAAATGCTTGCTAGACCTCATTTTTGCCTCCCAGGGGAGTGGGAGAGTATAGAATCTAGGCAAACAGTCTTTGAATTTTACCAAAAGACTGATATTTAGGACAATTTTATAATTTAAAATTTAAAATCTAAAATTGATTAATTCCGGTACTTAAATTAGCTAATATTAGCTATGTATCTTTAAACGCAATTTTCCGTGCCAGATATACCCACTTCTAATTCCTCCCATCTGCATCGGTTGCCGAACCAACGGTGGCAAATCTATGCGCCTCAACCACAGCAAGCGGAACATTTTGCTAGAGAAATTGGTTTGTCGCCACTGTTAGCCCAGGTACTGATTAATCGGGGCATCGATACACTGACAGAAGTCCAAGGATTTGTAGAGCCGGAATCTCTGGTTTTGCCACAGCCAATGGATGAGTTTCCTGATTTGGCGGTGAGTGTGAGATTGTTGCGGGAGGCGATTTCGAGAGGGCAAAAGATTGCGATTTGTGGCGATTATGATGCTGATGGGATGACGAGCACGGCTTTGTTGCTGCGAGCTCTGAGGGCTCTGGGGGCGAAGGTGGATTATGCTATTCCGAGTCGGATGCGGGAAGGTTATGGGATTAACGATCGCATTGTAGAAGAATTTCACTCCGAAGGTGTGGCTCTAATTCTGACTGTAGATAACGGAATTGCCGCTTTGGGGCCGGTGAAAAGAGCGCGAGAACTTGGTGTAAAAGTGATTATTACAGACCATCACGATTTGCCACCACAACTACCGCCGGCGGATGCGATTCTGAATCCGAAATTAATTGCTGAATCTTCGCCTTATCGCGGTTTAGCTGGGGTTGGTGTGGCTTATGTTTTGGCAATTAGTTTAGCTCAGAGTTTACAGCAAGTTGGTGGGTTGGTGAATCCGCTGCTGGAGTTATTTACTTTGGGAACTATTGCGGATTTAGCACCTTTGACTGGGGTGAATCGTCGCTGGGTGAAGCGGGGTTTGCGGCTGTTGCCTCACTCGCAATTGGCTGGGATTCAGGCTTTGATTCAGGTGGCTGGGGTGCAGCCCCCAAGTGCGGAAACTCCTTTGATTCCTAATTTTAAACTCAAGGGCGGGCACGGGGGCACCGCCCCTACAACTCAAAATTCCTTAAAACCTGAAGATATTGGTTTTAGACTTGGACCGAGGATTAATGCTGTGGGTAGGCTGGCTGACCCTCAAATTGTGATAGAATTGTTGACTACGGACGATCGCGATTTGGCTCTGCAAAGGGCGATGGAGTGCGAACAAATTAATCAGCGCCGGCAGGAGTTGTGTATTGAAATTGAAGAGGAAGCTATTGCTTGGTGTGAGGAAAGTTCGCTGAATTTGCAGCAGGAACGGGTTTTGGTTGTGGTAAGGCCTGGTTGGCATCACGGGGTGATTGGGATTGTGGCTTCTCGGTTGGTGGAGCGTTATGGTGTGCCGGTGTTTATTGGTACTTTTGAGGGCGGGCACGGGGGCACCGCTGAGGGCGGGCACGGGGGCACCGCTGAGGGCGGGCACGGGGGCACCGCTGAGGGCGGGCACGGGGGCACCGCTGAGGGCGGGCACGGGGGCACCGCCCCTACGGATGCGCCCTCTCAGATTGTGCGGGGTTCGGCGAGGGGAATTCCTGAGTTTAATGTATTTGACGGGCTGAATTTTTGTGCGGATTTATTAACTAAATTTGGTGGACACAAAGCAGCGGGCGGTTTTTCTATGCCTGCGGAGAATCTGGCGAAATTTCGCAGTCAACTTGCGGTTTTTGCTAATCAATGTTTGCAGCCAGAACATCTCAAGCCGCTGGTTTCTGTGGATGTGCAAGCGGATTTATCTGAGATTAATTTGGAGCTTTATCGACAAATTGATGCTCTGGAACCTTGCGGGATTGAAAATAAGGCTCCTGTGTTTTGGACACCGAATGTTTGTATAACTGAACAGAAAATTGTTGGGAAAGGAAATCATCTGAAACTAACTGCAAGTCAAACTGGAAAAGTACCAGCCAGTTTACAGGGTATTGCTTGGCGTTGGGGTGAATATTTTCCTTTGCCTCGGTTGGTTGATATTGCTTACCGATTGCGGGAAAATTCTTTTAATGGCAAGATATCGGTGCAGTTAGAGTTGTTGGGTGTTCGACTGGCTACTGGTGAGGCGGATTCTAGGCCGTTGGTTTCGGGGAAGGCTGAGTTTGATTTTTCCGATCGCACTTATGCTTGTAGTTTATCTCGATCGGGCGATCGCACTGAGTTGAGAATTCGCAACTCCGTCGGGCAGGTGTTAGCGGTTTCGCCTGGACAAACCACTGGTTTGTTGGGTAATAGCCGGGAAAATGCTAGGGAAGTCGATTTGTCTAAACCTTTCTTTTACAGCTTGATTCAAGCTGCTAAAAATGCCCTGGGGATTTGAACGTAAACTCTAGGGGGATTTGAAAATTGGCGATCGAATTTTGAGAAATCTGAATTGTTAACAACTCAAAGCTCCCAACTCTCGATCGCCCGGTATCATACTAATCTTAGAGATCGCCGCCTCTAGCAGCCAATAGAAAAATCACGATCGGGCCAGAAAGCACGACTGCTGCGAGCAAAGCGACCTGAACAATTAGTTGGATGTTGACACTGCCAGCACCGCTGAACAGATCGGTTATAAAGTCCATGTGTCCTCCTGACTGTAGTTAGTTAGTCTAGATTGTTGAATTAGAAAATCCGTCTCTGATTTTACCGGGCGAGGGGCCCTATTTTTTAAGAAAGTTTACAAAATTCAACTTTTTAGCGATCGGCTTCATCCTCCGCCCTCAGACAAGGGAGGGGAGAGGGGCGACAGGCTCTTCTGTTTCATTCTCACTCCGGGGCGGTGCCTGAATATCAATCCTGGCTCGGGAAGTCCCATCGAGAGGGCCGACACTCTTGGGCCCCTAGGGAGAATTAAACAGCCCTCGCGGGTCAGGGATTCCATAGATGCTCCCTAGATCCCGCCATCCCCATCTACAGTTTTCAATTTCAAAACCTGGGGGACTGTGGTATGGGGAACAAGAACCATCAGATTTTTATTATTGGTTTGCGAGTTAAAATTATGGTGAATTTGGATCTTTAAAAGCATGGTTGTTGATAAATTCTAAGTCTGTTAAACTTTTCAGGAACTCCAACAAATCGCGCTGTTCTTGTACTGTCAATTTAAAGCCAGAAACAAAATTACTTTTGAGTGGATTTTCCCTTCCAACCCCGGTAAATTCTCCTTTTTTAATCGTTCTACCACCAGCTTTATAGTGACCGATGACTTCTTCCAAAGTCTTGATACTTCCGTCGTGCATATAAGGTGCTGTCAAGGCAATATTGCGCAAGGTGGGTGCTTTAAATTTTCCCATATCTGATAGTGCGCCAGTCATTTCGTAAACCCCAGTGTTGTTTAACGGATAAGACCCTTTGCCATCTATATTGTACAATCCTGTATTGTGAAAAGCAATTTCTTGAAAAGCTAAGCGATCGTGGATAATTGAATCTGAAAAATTCAGACCACCGTGACAGTGGAAACATTCTAATCTTTCGCTATTAAATAATTCTTCCCCCCGCTTAGCTGACTCTGAGATAGCCTTATTGTCACCGCCGTAGCGATAGCGATCGTAGGGAGAATTGAAGGAAATTAAAGTGCGTTCAAAGGCTGCTATGGCTTTCATGATATTGCTGATACTAATAGCATTTTTTTCGTCACCAAAAGCGGCGATAAACATTGTTTTGTATCGCACATCTTGCCTAAACATTGTGATAATTTCCTGTTCTTTGCCTACCATTCCCATCTCGACAGGGTGTTCGCCAAACATGGGAACTAAGGCTTGAATTTCTAGTTTAGTCATTAATGGATTTGCCCAAGTTAGGACTGAATTGTAGCCAATATTGGTTAAACTCATGGCATTTCGCGGGTGTTTTTCTCCGGTTGCGCCGACTCCTACTGTTTTACCGTCTGTAAAAGCTTTGGTCTGAATGTGGCAGGAAGCGCAGGAAAATTTCCCTGTAATTGACAGGCTTTTTTCGTAGAAAAGATGCCTTCCCAATTCGACTTTTTGGTTGTTCATTGGGTTGTCGGCTGGTACAATTGGTTTTGGCATCCCAGGGGGGATCTTCCAGTTGTAGGTTTGAGGTGGGGGAGTGGCGATCGCGCTTTTTTCGGGCCATACAAGTTTGCTAAGGGCGATGGCCAAAAAACATGACAAAAGGCAAACAATAGCAAAGACGAATAAGCGACTCAATTTCATGTGTGCTGTGGGGGCGAGTTTAAGCTGTCCCCATTTAAATTGCCATCTGGGGCTGAAGGGGAGATAGCTAATCAGTTATTTAACTTGGAAAAAAGTCTGCTCTCCCGTAACTTTTCCATCAAATGATAAACCTAAATTATTCATAATCCCGGCACAATCACTATCCTTGGGATCTGACATACAACCGGGTGGAGTATTCGGTTGATTTATTGCCAAATTGGTATTAGCTACCAGGGATTTAATGTCGGCAACTACTGTATTTTTTACCCGATCAAAGTTATCAAAAACAACTTTGGTTGTGTTAGGATTTGTACATATATTTGGTTTCTGATTCTTTTCTTCTGCTTTGCATCCGGTACTGCCTAAATGGATGACAAAACCTGCTGTACTACCATGATTTTGGTTGTTTTCGTGACTGTGTTGGTCTGGTTTTGTGCTAGCTGTTTCCAGCAGGCGATCGCCCTGACTGTGGCTTGCCGGCATTGTGCTTTTAGTTAGATTTTTCAGATCGAGTCGCAGAAATTTGTAGCCGCCACGCCAGTTCCACCACAGAGATGTTAAATTCAGGGGAGAAGGCGCAAGTGTAGCGTCTTCGTGATTGAGATTGAAGGGTACACCGAGGGTGAATTGTAAGCCTTTGTAGTTGCCTTTGGGTATAGTGCCTACAATGCGATCGCGAATTTCTAGTGTCCCATTGGCACAAGCACCAGATTTATTTTCAAAGTCCAGCAACGCAACATTTTGATACTGCCACTTGCCGTCTTGTTTAAGAGTTACTGGTACTGCTTTGCCCCGATCGTCAATTAAGGCAATTTCAGATATATAAAACCGAAAGTCTGTGGGTGTAACTGTAGTAGCAGTCTTACCTAAATCCCTGTAACTCTCGCCACACTTAAACAGACAAAGGTTGGCTAGCTTGCGACAAAACTGAACGGAGTTTCACTTGGCAACCATTAGTTTCTCACCAAGAAGCCCAAGCAATATTTGCCTACGATCGCTTGCAGAAATTCCTAGCAGTTGGCAATCCTGATATTGTAGCAGGATTTGCCGATAGTCTCGACCAAGCAACCGTCGAACAATTAGAAGAAATTTCCCTTCGCATTCAAGCTGTCCGCCAAGCCAGGGAGGAGCAAAAATAATGCACTTAATTTTGATTGTAGCTGCACTGAGTTGCGCTTGCTATCTCAGACTGAGATGGTCTACTCCTAAAGGAAACTGGACTCAACGCTGGCAGCGATCGCTCTTATTGTTCCTGTTTTCTCCCCTGCTATTGTTCGCCACAGCCTTAGCAATTATTTTGATGGGAACCCAAGGGCAAATGGTAACATGGTGGGACGGATGGCTCAGCTACTTCCTAGCTGTAAATTTTCTAAGCATAGCAGCAATTTTGTATATTAAGCTAGCGACAGACGGTTATTTATTTGTCAAGCATATTCAGACATTTCCTCAGCAAGAAATAGCAGGTAAGAGTGTGAGAATTCTCAACACACCAGCTTTATTTTCGGCGATAATTGGTTTTTGGAAAACAGAATTTGCAGTCAGTACAGGCTTGTTAAAAACCCTGGACTCAGAACACCTACTTGTAGTAATTGCCCATGAGCAAGCACACTACTATTATCGCGATACCTTCTGGTTTTTCTGGCTGGGATGGCTGCGGAAAATCACGCTGTGGTTGCCGAATACGCAAACCTTGTGGGAAGAGTTATTAACACTGCGGGAATTGCGGGCTGATGCTAAAGCGGCAGCGGAAGTGGATGCTTTATTATTAGCAGAAGCTTTGCTGCTGGTAGCGAGTTATCCCCACCGCAATTTTGATGCAGCTTGCGTGGTTGGTGCGATCGGCTCACAAAATAGATTGGGAGAGAGAATAGAAGCCTTGTTAACAGAAACAGCACCCCTATCAAAGGGGAATAAGTTGTTTTTTACTTGGTTAATTTTAACTCTTTTACCCTTAATCACGATTCCGTTTCACAGTTGAGCGGGTTGACCGGAAATTTGGCAACCACTGAAGATGCAAATAAAGTCCGCCTCCGCGGACTAATAAATAACATCGTTTCGACTTCGCTGACTGAACCGCGAAGTCGAAGGGTAATTGGTAATTGGTAATGCCCTATGCTTCGACAACGCTAGATCCCAAGTGCCCCATGCCCCATGCCCCATTACCCATTACCCATCCCCCCTTGGGGGGCAGGGGCCCCGGCGGTTTCATTCTCCAAAAAACGAGGGCTTTGTAGGGGTAGTGGATGGTGCGTGCCTACCCCCTCCACCGACCATTTTCCGTCATTTCAGAGATTGGGGCAACCACGGGGGGATTGACGTTTAATTCAATGCCCAATGCACCAGAGTCCGAACTCCAAAACCCGTAGCCCCAGGCCCGTTGTAGCCATTTTCTTTTTCAATCCAAACCGGGCCAGCAATATCTAAATGCGCCCAAGGAGTATCCTTCACAAACTGCTTTAAAAATAGAGCCGCCGTAATCGAGCCACCAGCACGAGGGCCAGTGTTTTTCATGTCAGCGTGCAAAGCTTTCAATCCCTCAAAATACTTCTCTTCCATCGGCATACGCCAAAACTTTTCCCCAGCCATTTCTGAAGCAGCGACAATTTCCGATGCCACACTATCTTGAGGACTCCACAAACCAGCGATATCATCACCCAAAGCAATTACACAGGCACCGGTGAGAGTTGCTAAATCCACGATCGCATCCACTCCCAATTTATCAGCAAATACCAAAGCATCAGCCAGGGTTAAACGCCCTTCTGCATCGGTATTGTTAACTTCGATAGTTTTGCCATTAGAAGCTGTGAGGATGTCTCCAGGGCGCATAGCGTTGCCGCCGATCATGTTTTCAGTCACGGCACTGATAAAGTGAACTTCCACATCGGGTTTGATGTGACCGATCGCCTTGGCAGCACCCAAAGTAGCCGCCGCACCGCCCATATCGACTTTCATGATTTCAATGCCACTGCCCGTTGGTTTGATGTTCAAACCGCCGGAATCGAAAGTCAATCCTTTGCCCACAATGGCGATTTTGCGCCGCGGTTTGCCTTCTGGTTTATAAATCAGGTGAATGAATTTTGGTGGCAAGTCCGATGCTTTGGCAACGCCCAGAAATGCTCCCATACCTAGTTTTTCGCAGTCTGCTTGCTCCAATATTGTTAATTCTAAACCGCATTCAGCAGCAAGACTCTGGGCGGTTTCTGCCATGGTAATTGGGGTCACGAAATTGGCTGGGGCTGCGACTAATTCCCGTGCTAAAATGACTCCGGCAGTGATTTGTCTGGCGCGGACGATCGCACTTTCGCTACCGACAAAACCCAGCAAGTCTACTTGCTCGATCGCACCGCTTTTGTCTTCGGATTCCGACTTGAAACGGTGATCTTGATGGACGGCAAGTTCTACACCTTCGACGATCGCACTAGCTGTAGCATCCGGCGCATTTTGCCACACCGGAAAGCTAAGAGCGAGGGTTTTACATTTTTCCTTTTTCGCTAGCTTGGCACACATACCTGCTGCTTGTCGCAGAGTATCTAATTTTAAGTTTTCAGCAGAACCTAAACCGACGATCGCAATTTTACGCAGCAGACTTTTGCCCCCAACACGGGTAATGGCAATGGTACCAGCTTTGCCCTGAAAATCTGTTTCCAGTAGCAGCTCTTTCAAAGTGCCTGTAAGCTGTTCATCTAATTGTGCCAAGTCGCCGGTGAGCTCTACCGCGTCTTCAAATAGACCAATTGCCAGGGCATCTCCTGTCCACACAGAGCGGGGTGTATCGGTGACTCGAAATTCCATGTTTTGATTTGCTGTTAAGATTTTAGATTTTGATTGTACTTTGTCCGGCCTGGTTTGTCGTTTTTTATTTTTCCAAAATATATAGAGCGATCGGACAAATTCCCCAGTCCGCGTCAAAATAAATTCTGGTACTATACGGCGAAGTCTCCCTTTGCTGATGTCAGGCACCGCCGTCAATCATCTGTTTCGGGGGAGGCTAGAACCTCCTTACTTTCTTAAATGATCCCATGCTAAAGCGACGCAAAACTCAACTTTCTGTTTTAATGGGTGTTTCAATTTGCGTTATGGCGATCGGCTCTTTGCTGACTTTCGCCAAATTGATGGGTGTCGGCCCGTTCCAGAAAGCTCAACCAGCCAACGACATAGCAAATGCCGAATCGGAAGTTAAAAGCCTGGTATCCCTCTCTGCGGTGGAGAGGGCGACGAAATTAGATGCGATCGCCACCAGTAAGTCTGCACCGACAAATCCCCAACAGCAAGTCTCCTCTCAAAGCCGCGCCCGCTACCTCCTGGCCACGGATTTAATCCAGCAAGGAAATCCCGCCAAAGCATTAAATTTATTGGACAAATTAGAGCAAGAATATCCACTTTTAGCCTCTCACATTGCCCTGAAACGGGCAGAAGCTTACCAATTAAGTGGCGATCGCGACAAAGCCGAAACAGCTTGGCAATCACTGCTGAAAAATTATCCCAATGACCCAGTAGCTGTGGAAGCTTTATATGTTTTAGGCAAATCCAAACCAGAATATTGGCAACAGGCAATCACTCAATTTCCCGCCCATCCCCGCAGCGTAGAAATTGCCCTGGCTAAGTTAAAAGAAAATCCCAATCAGCCACAGTTGATGCTGATAGTAGCAAAACACGGTCATTATGTCAATAATTATGGTACAATTTTAGAACAATTGGTGCAGCAAAACAGCAGCGCCTTGAAACCGGAAGATTGGGAAGAAATAGCTTTTGGCTATTGGGAAAAACAAGATTACGGCAAAGGAGCGATCGCCTACGGGAAAGCTCCCCGCACCGCCAAAAATCTTTACCGCCAAGCTCGCGGTTTGTGGCTAGATGGGAAAATACCAGAATCGAAAATTGCCTATCAAGAATTAGTCAACCAATTTCCCGATGCCGAAGATACCGGTTTAGGCTTAATCAGGCTGTCGCGCTTGAACGAACCCAAAGATGCGATCGTTTTGCTCGATCGAGTCATTAGCAACTTCCCCAATCATGCCGCCGAAGCTTTATTCGATAAATCCCAACTCCTCGACAAATTAGGCAGCGCCACCTCTGCCTCCGACACCCGCAAATTACTATTAAAAAAATACAACAATTCCGATAAAGCAGCAGAACTGCGATGGACTGTCGCCCAGCAATTTGCCAAAGCCGGAGATCTGAACTCAGCTTGGCAATGGGCCAGAGAACTCACCACCCACAATCCCGACAGCGAACTAGCACCAGAAGCAGCATTTTGGGTAGGCAAATGGGCAAAACAAATCGGTCGCGAACAGGACGCAAAAACAGCTTTTGAATACACTATTTTACGCTATCCCGAATCCTACTTTGCATGGCGATCGGCTGTACTTCTCGGCTGGGCTGTAGGCGACTTTACCACAGTCCGAGACCTCTCTCCCAATGTAGTCCGCCCCCCTCAGCGCCTGGAACCAACCGCAGGTTCTCCAGTTTTAAAAGAACTCTATCAATTAGGTCAAGACAGAGATGCTTGGAAACTGTGGCAAATAGAATTTAAAAACCGAGTAGAACCCAGTATTTCCGAGCAATTTACCGACGGTTTAATGCGAATTGGTGTCGGAGATAACCTAGACGGTTTGTGGATGGTGGGGAGTTTGCGGAACCGGGAAGAACCAGAAGAAAGAAAGGAATATTTAGCCCTGAGACAGCAGCCCAATTACTGGCAAGCATTATATCCCTTTCCTTACTTAGAAAACATAGTAAAATGGTCTCAAGAACGCAAAATTAACCCGCTTTTAGTGACATCATTAATTCGGCAAGAATCCCGATTTATGCCCAAAATTAAATCCGTAGTCGGAGCCACTGGTTTAATGCAAGTCATGCCGGAAACAGCAACCTGGGTTGCCGATAAAATTAACCTCAAAAAGTATTCATTGGAAAATGTAGACGACAATATTAAACTCGGTACATGGTATTTAGGTCACACCCACGACGAATACAAGAATAACTCAATGTTAGCTGTGGCTAGCTACAATGCTGGACCCAATGCAGTAGCAGATTGGTTGAAGAGGTTTAGTTTTAGTGACCCGGATGCTTTTGCAGACAAAATTCCGTTTCCTGAAACCAAAGGATATGTCAAATCTGTGTTTGAAAATTACTGGAATTATCTGCGAATTTACAATCCTGAAGTTAGCAAGTTAATCGCAGATAATTACGCTGCTTCTCAAACAAAAGCCAAACCTTAATCAAGGAATCATGAAGAAATTTTATGGCCCAAGGAAGAGATGAATAATTACTACTAACTACTCCCTCACCATGCTAGAGCTCCTACTAATCAGTATCTTAGGATTTATCGGCAGTTTTGGACACTGCGCTGGAATGTGTGGCCCGCTGACAGTGGCATTTTCCTTGTCCATTAACCCCAAAGATAAATTAGCTTGTTTCCGCTTTAATTTACTCTTAAATTTGGGCAGAATTTTTGCCTATGCCTTAGTTGGGGCAGCTATTGGTGGAGTAGGTTCGGTATTAATTGCTGGGGGACAAATGGCTGGGATTGGTAGCGGAGGGCGACGGGCGATCGCACTTCTTACTGGTACTATGCTAATTTGGTTTGGATTAGTACAAATTAAACCAGATTTACTGCCACGTTTGCCATTATTGCACCCAATTTCCCACCATCGCATCAGTCATGCAATGACTAAGATTTCCACTCAAAAAAGTTGGTGGATACCATGGGCTTTGGGTTTGCTTTGGGGTTTCATTCCCTGCGGTTTCCTGTATGCAGCACAAATAAAAGCCGCAGAAACCGGAAACCCAATTTTGGGCGCGACAACGATGTTGGCATTTGGAATGGGTACGCTACCAACAATGCTGGGAGTCGGGTTTTTTGCTAGTAGATTCAGCGCCCACAAACGCAGTCAACTCTTTCGCGCTGGTGGTTGGGTGACAATGGCGATCGGCATAATTACTCTGCTGCGAACCGATGAAATGGTTGATGTTACGGGCCACGCATCCCTACTATGCTTAATCCTAGCACTGATTTCCCGTCCCCTTAGTCAGTTTTTCCCCCCACTTTTGCGCTATCGTAGAGCTTTGGGTGTTGGAGGGTTTGCGATCGCCCTTGCCCACACATTTCATATGCTAGATCATACCCTGCAATGGAATTTTGACGCCCTATCTTTTATGTTGCCACAGCATCAGTTAGGGATGATAGCTGGGATAGTGGCGCTACTGTTAATGATACCGGCGGCGGCTACAAGTTGCGATCGCCTTCAAGACTATCTAGGCAAACTATGGCGGCAAATCCACCTATTAACTATACCCGCTTTCTTGCTGTGTACCCTTCATGCAGCCCTCATCGGTTCCCACTATCTCGGCGGCTTTGAATGGAACTTGCACAATCAACTGCTGACAGCCGTGTTAGCGGTGGTTACGCTATTAGTTATGTTTGTGCGATCGCGCCTATTTTGGTCCCTCTTATCACTGGATAATTTCTATGTTTCCCCTGTCAAACAAAAGTAAAAATTTAGGATTGTTAGTTTTCTTGGGATTGCTAATTGAAGCAGGAATAGGTCCCATGCCCCCCTTAAAATTAACTTCAGTGTTAGCCCACGAAGTCGAAGTATCAGGAGATGTCGCCGCCACCTTTCACCTAGAACCAAATCACAATCCCCGCGCCGGAGAAACCGCAAAAGTGTGGTTTGCACTAACTCGCAGGGGCGGTCAAATTATCCCATTAGAGCAGTGTAATTGCAAGTTAGAGGTCTATCCCAAAGGTTATAAAGAGGGGGATACAGCGCTGATGGAACTACCTTTAAAAGCAGTATCTGCCGAGCGCTACAAAGGCATTCCCGGAGCTGATATTGTATTTCCCAAGGCTGGAATTTATGAATTAGAACTCAGCGGAACAGCGAAAACCGCAGCTAATTTTAAACCCTTTAAACTGACTTATACAGTAACCGTTCGATAATATCATATCCCCTAAATAAACATAAATCTTGTAGGGGCGGGTTCCACAAACAATAATTACCTAAAATCCACAATCTCGTAAACCCGCCCCCACCCAAAGTTAGGTAATATCATATACTCTCTTCTCTTTCTCTGCGTTCTCTGCGCTCTCTGCGGTTAAATCATTCCGATCAAATCTGTATAAAACATTAAAAGTTGCTTGAGCTACAAATTGTAACTAAATTTTAGATTATATTAGAATCAATGTCAATTCTTGATATGCAAACGAATCTCTCTTGAACTGACTAAAGGATACAAAACATGGATATCTTATCTAACACCGTAGCGCTATCGCGAATGCAATTTGCGCTAACCGCTATATTTCATATGCTGTGGCCAGTTCTCACTACGGGAATGGGAATTTATCTGGTAATTGTTGAGGGAATGTGGCTAAAAACTCGCAATCCTGACTATTACCATCATGCTCGTTTTTGGTCTAAACTCTATGTCTTAAACTTCGGCATTGGGGTAGCTTCCGGCATTCCCATGGAGTTTCAATTCGGCACAAATTGGGCACCATTTTCCGAAGCAGTTGGTGACTTTTTTGGCAGTATTTTAGGCTTTGAAGCTTCCATGGCATTTATGCTAGAAGCCGGCTTTTTAGGCATTATGCTGTTTGGTTGGGGGCGCGTTCACCCGATCGTCCACTACATTGCTACAATCATGGTAGCCTTCGGCGCAAACCTATCAACAGTCTGGATTCTCGTCGCTAACTCTTGGCTGCAAACACCCGCCGGCGGAGAAATGGTTAACGGCAAGTTTGTTGTCACCGATTACTTCCAAGCAATCATGAACCCCTTCGCCTTAAACAGCATTCTCCATATGTTTTTTGCGACGCTAGAAACTTCGCTGTTTGTCATTGGAGGAATTAGCGCTTGGTACATTCTGAATCAGCGCAACCAAGCCTTTTTTTCCAAATCTTTAAAGATTGCCATAGCTACCGCCATTGCCGTTGCACCTTTACAGATATTCATCGGACATTTGAGCGCCGAACAAGTCTATCACTATCAGCCCACCAAATTAGCAGCCATCGAAGCTAAGTGGGAAACCTCCCCAGCCGGAAGTTCCGCCGATTGGACTTTAATGGCTCTTCCTAATGAAAAAGCCCAAAAAAATGACTGGGAAATTAAAATTCCCAATGGCTTAGGATACGTTCTAGAATTCAAACAAAAGCTCTCCGAACCAGTCCTAGGATTAAAAGAATGGCTGCCAGAAAATAGACCCAAAATGGTAGGTTTAATCTACTATTGTTTCCGTATTATGTCCGGCATTGGATTCTTGTTTGTAGGATTGATGCTATTCAGTACAATTCAGTGGAGTCGAGGCAAACTTTCCGCTGAAAATATTAGCAGTCAACCTTGGCTAATGCGCGCTTGGGTATTAGCAGCGCCCCTAGGTTATATAGCTGTAGAATCGGGTTGGATAGTGCGCTGTGTCGGCAGACAACCTTGGGTTTTATACGGACAAATTCGCACGGCTGACGCGGTGTCAAACATCCCCGCTAGCAATGTTTTAACTTCCCTCAGTTTCTTTGCAGTTATTTACAGTTTTTTGTTTGTTTGTGCCATGTATTTTGGCAGCCGCATTATCCGCAAAGGGCCTAATCTAAATCTGCCAGTGCCTGGTTTAGACAATCAACCAGCCATCGAAACTGAACCCGCAGAACACATTCCCGATCGACGTCCCGCAGAAGCACAACAATAGGAGATTTTATGCAAGCTTTGGAGCATTTTCTCCCGCAAGTCTGGTTTGTAGTTTTGGCTTTGTTTCTATTACTCTATGTCATGCTAGACGGTTTTGACTTAGGAGTAGGAATCTTGTCTCTGACTGCCGATGACGATGAACGCAGGGGCATTTTAATGACCAGTTTGGGCAACGTTTGGGATGCTAACGAAACCTGGTTGGTTTTGATGGGAGGCGCTTTATTTGGGGCTTTTCCCCTAGCTTATGGCACGATTTTAACTGCCTTGTACATACCCATTTGTATGATGCTTTTTGGGTTGATATTTCGGGCTGTAGCCTTTGAATTTCGAGAGCATTCTAATCGGAAGTTATTCTGGAATTATGCCTTCGGGGCCGGTAGTTTTCTGGCTGCTTTAGCTCAAGGATTTGCCCTCGGTGCGGTGCTCGAAGGCATTGCGGTGGATGAAGCAGGTCACTTTGTAGGTACTACTTGGGATTGGCTGGATTGGCGATCGATCTTAGTGGCTTTAACCTTAGTTCAAGGTTACGTTTTGATTGGTTCTACCTATCTAATCGTGAAAACAGATGGGGAACTGCAAACCACTCACTATCGCACTGCTAAAATTGCGGCGGTGACGACGTTAATTGGAGCCATTTTGATTACCATCGTCACTCCCATTTTTTATGAAAGTACCAGAGCCAGATTGTTCGAGAAACCGCTAGTTTATGTCTTTGCGATGATTCCTGTGCTGGGATTGTTGCTAGTTGGACTCTTGCTAAGAAGTCTCGAACGGAAAGAAGAACGCACGCCGTTTGTCTGGACAATTTTGATTTTTTTGCTGACTTTTATCGGCTTGGGATTGATTGTTTTTCCCTACATTATTCCCTCGCAAGTCACGATTTACCAAGCCGCAGCTTCGCCCAGCGCCCTGGTATTTATGATTGTGTTCATTGGCTTTCTCATCCCGATTATGATTTTCTACAACATCTACAATTATGTGGTGTTTCGGGGTAAGGTTGCTGGTGGTCACTACGGGGAATAAAGCCACATAAAACCGCAAATATACGCAAATACACCAGGTATCAGTAGATAATTGCCACTCTATATATAGCAATCCTTGCAGGAGTCGTAAAATTTTTACCCCACCCCAACCCGGACCTTACCAAGGTCCGGGAGTAAGAAACTCACAAATGATTTAGGATTGCTATAGCGGTTCTCAAAAAAGTGAGGTATGCCCACGGAACCCTATGCCCTATGCCCCATGCCCCATGCCCTATGCCCAGTCGTACCTCATCTTTCTGAGGCACATCTAAAAGTAGCTGCTCATATTGTTACCGGAATTGATAGGACACTTTCCCTTAGTCCTGTTTGAAAAAAATCTCGGATAAAATAGTTCTTAGCTATCGATACTCTTAGCGATCGCACTTTGTATACTGCGATTGCTAAGAGTATGGATGGCTCTGCTCATGATATCATAAGACGGTGGAAGATCAAAAGAAAAATCTCAAATCAATCCCGATGGTAACTTAACTCCCACAACTTTCAAAAATTGCTTAAAAGTGAATATTCTATATAAAATACAAGCCGTGGGGGCTGTAGTTTTTTTAAAAATTCACTAACTAAAGAGTCGATCGATAGCATTCGATCCTGATTTTCATCACTTGTTGTATCTAAAAAAAACATGAAATTAGTCCCGCTTAAATTCCAGTCAATCGTCATGAGCCTATTTATTCTGGCCATGACATCTACCATGTTGCTACATGGATGTGTCGGGAAACAGAACCTATCCCTTAAATCCTTGCGAGTCGGGATGAATAATTGGCCTGGATACGCGATCGCCCTCTATGCTAAAGAAGCAGGCATATTTAAGAAGCGCGGACTCAACGTAGAATTAGTTCGATTCAACAACCAACAAGACAACATCCGCGCCAGCCTTCGCGGGTCCCTAGATGCCAGCTTTGTACCGCTGTGGGAGGCGATGCAAGTAGACCCTGGGAACGATCGCCCAGCTTATTTGATGGCGGTAGATATTTCCTCCGGTTCCGATGGAATTGTCGCTGGACCAAAGGTCAAATCGATCGCGGATTTGCGTGGCAAAACTGTAGGAGCTAAGCTGGGGACAGTCAGTCATTTGATTTTGTTAGAAGCTTTGAAATCCCAGAATCTACAACCAAGCGACATCAAAATCAAAGACATTTCCAATGACACCGCAGTCCAACAGCTCAAGGAAGGTCAAATCGATGCAGCAGTCGTTTGGGAACCACTATTAAGTCAAACAGCCACAGCCATTAAAGGAAAAATTATTTTTACTACTAAAGATGTAGATAGTCTCGTCATTGATGGTTTAGCCACTCGCAGCAGCTTTGTAGCCCAACATGAAGCAGAATTAACCCAATTCATCCTAGCATGGTTCGATACAATTCATGCAGTAGAAACCAAACCCAACGAAGTGTTTGAGAGTGTAGCTCGGCAATTAGGACAAACCAAAGAGTCCTTTATGCAAGATTATTCAGGACTCAAAAAAGGAGATATTGCCATGAATAAACGGATGTTTGAGGGTCGTTTGGAGTCGGCAAAGCGACAAATTATTCAGTTGCTTAAAGCCGATTCTCGCCATCGTCAAATCATCCGGGAAGATATTGATATTAACGATCGGCCGGTTAAGGCTGCCATTGAGCTATGGAAACCTTGAAGTCTACAATCTTGCTCAAGCGGCGCAGTTTCCAGAGGCAGTTGCTTGGTAGTCTTGGTGTGTCTCTTGTCGCCGTCGGGCTAACTACACTGGGAGTCAACTATCAACTGACTCGGACCAATTTAGAAAAACAAGTGGAACAGCGAGCTTCGTCGATTAATCAAGGGTTGCAGTTTGCTACTGAGGGGTTAATTGAGCTTGAAAATACGGGTGCTTTGCAGCGGGTGGTTCAAAACTATGCTACTTTGCCCGCGGTGGTGGAAATTGCGATCGTCCGTCCCAATGGCACGGTGATGGCTCATAGTTCTGGGTTTATCCCCAGTCGTCCCTATGGGGCAATTCATCCAGAGTTGGCTGTTGTGATGGAGAAGGCTGCTAGGACTGGGGTGGAAACTAGCGATCGCCTCCAGGTGCAAGACAAGGCTGTGCTGGTGGGTTTGTTGCCTTTTAGCACCACTTTATTTCAAGTTGGTGGCAGACGAGGATTGGCAATTGTGATGCTGGATGTTGAGCAGATGGAGCGAGGTATTTGGCAAACTTTTCTGGCATCAATGTTGGTTTTTATGGCTGGTATTGGAGCGATATTAGCGCTCACAGGGGTTTTGATTCGCCTCTTGGTTTTGCAACCGATCGAGCGCTTGCGTCAAGCCGTAATCCTCAGTGAGGAAACGGGGAGCTTTACCCTCCCGCCGTCTATTTCTAGTAATGAAATTGGTTTCCTGGCTGCTACGTTTAATCGGATTTTTCAGCAAAATTTAGATTTACTGGAACAAGCTCGTCAACAGGCTGTTGTTTTGTCTGAAGCTAAAAATGCCGCTGATAGCGCTAGTCAGGCTAAGAGTGATTTTCTAGCCAATATGAGTCATGAGTTGCGAACTCCGCTCAACGGCATCCTCGGCTATGCTCAAATTCTTGATCGTAGCGAAAATCTGACTGAGCGAGGGAGTAAGGGGGTTGGCATTATTTATCAATGCGGTTCTCATCTCCTGACTCTAATTAATGATGTTCTGGATCTTTCTAAAATTGAGGCTCGCAAAATGGATATTCGCCCTGGCGATTTTCATTTGCCTTCTTTTCTGGAGGGGATTGCGGAAATTTGTCGGATTCGGGCACAACAAAAGGGTATTGATTTTATTTACACGCCTGGTGAATTGCCCCTGGGGGTGCGAGCGGATGAGCAGCGGTTGCGTCAAGTTTTGATTAATCTGTTGGGTAATGCTATTAAGTTTACCGATCGAGGTTGTGTCACTTTCAGGGTGAATATTGAGTCGGCTCAGACACCGGGTTGCTTTAAGGCTCGGTTCGTAATTCAAGATACCGGTGTGGGGATGGCGACGGATCATTTACAGAAAATTTTTCTGCCTTTTGAGCAAGTTGGTAGTAGTAAAAAACAGTCAGAAGGGACGGGATTAGGGCTATCAATTAGCCAGAAGATTGTGGAGTTAATGGGCAGTCGTCTTCAATTAAAAAGCGAGCTCGGTGTTGGCAGTACCTTTTGGTTTGAGGTTGAGCTAACTGAGGCGGCAGAGTGGGCGATCGCTTCTCGCAAAAATATCCACGGAAATATCATCGGCTATCAGGGGGAAAGGCGCAAGATATTAATTGTGGATGACCGATGGGAAAATCGGGCTGTGATTGTGAATTTACTGGAGCCGATCGGCTTTACAATGATCGAAGCCTGTGACGAGAAAGAAGGCTTGGCGCAACTTGTCCACAGCCCAGATTTAGTCATCACTGATATCGCGATGCCGATTCTTAATGGCTTTGAGATGCTCAAACATCTGCGCCAAAATCCAGCTTATGAAACTTTGCCGGTGATTGTGTCTTCTGCTAGCGTGTTTGAGCTGGACCAAGACCAAAGCATTGCTGCTGGGGGTAATAGTTTTTTGGCTAAGCCAGTCCAGGCAGAAATCCTGCTGGACAAATTGCAAGCACTGCTAAAACTGGAATGGATTTATGCATCTGCTAACCCTAGTTTGAATCAAACAGTCTCTGAAAGTCCCCCAGCAATGGTTCCACCGGCGATCGAAGTTCTGCAATATTTAGCTCAATTGATAGAAGAAGGAGACCTTTTCAAGGTGGAGGAAGAGTGTCATAATTTGGCTCGGTCCGGGCCACAGTACGCTCCTTTTGCTGAAGCTGCTATCCAACTTGCTGAAAGTTTCCAGGCTAAAAAATTGAGGGCATTCATTCAAGAGTATCTGGAGGCGGCATCGTGAGTGGTGGATTTATTTTGGTTGTGGATGACAATCCTACCAATCTGGCAGTAATTTCCCAAGCACTCCGCAGTGTGGGCTGGCAAGTCCGCATTGCCATAGATGGCGAAGATGCCCTCAGCAAAATTGCACAAAATCCACCGGAGCTGATATTGCTGGATGTGCAGATGCCGGGAATTGATGGGTTTGAGGTTTGTCTGCGACTGAAGGCTAATCCGAAGACTGCTGATATTCCGATTATTTTTATGACGGCGCTTTCTGATACTCCTAGCAAGGTGAGGGGGTTATCGCTGGGTGCGGTGGATTACATCACGAAGCCTTTTGAGCAGCAGGAAACTATTGCTCGCGTGCGGGTGCATCTGGAGCTGCGACATTTGACTCAGACTCTGGAGCAGCAGGTTCAGGAACGGACGAGGGAACTGAGCTTGGCTCTGGAGGATCTCCAGCGCTCTCACCTGCAAGTTGTTCAAAGCGAGAAGATGTCGGCTCTGGGCAATTTGGTGGCTGGGGTGGCTCATGAAATCAATAATCCCATTGGCTGCATTGTGGGTAATGTGGGGGCGGTGAAGGACTATTTTGCTGCTCTGTTTGGAGTCATTGAGCTCTATCGCCAAAGGCTACCTAATCCCGATCCTGAGATGGTGGCAGAGTTGGAGAGGGTTGATTTGGACTATGTGCGTGAAGATTTACCGAAGCTGGTGAAGGCGATGAAGGAGGGTGCCGATCGCATCAAGGCCATTAGCCAGAGTTTGCGCACTTTTTCTCGTGCGGATGCCGATCGCCCTGTGCCTTACAACATTCATGATGGCATTGACAGTACGCTGGCGATTCTGCGGCATCGTCTCAAGGCTAATGAGTCGCGTCCTGAAATTCCTGTAGTCGCGAACTATGGGGATTTGCCGCTGGTGGAGTGCTATGCGGGGCAGTTGAATCAGGTGTTTATGAATTTGTTGGCTAATGCCATCGATGCGATCGATGAGAGCAATCAAGGGCGGACTTATGAGGAGATTGAGGCTCGGCCTAGGCAAATTATGATCGCTACGGAATTGTCAGCCGATGGCGAAGTGGTGATTCGGATTAAGGATGGGGGTAAAGGGATGACTGAAGAAGTGAAACAAAGAATATTTGACCATTTATTTACTACGAAAGGGGTGGGTAAAGGTACCGGGTTGGGATTGGCGATCGCCCATCAAATTATCGTTGAAAAACATGGTGGTAAACTTACTGTTAATTCAGTACCTGACCACGGTACAGAGTTTGCGATCGCCATTCCTGTCAATCCCTAGCAGATTTGTAAGGGTGAAGCATGACCGCAGACAATTTATTAGTTATAACCAGAGATTTACTACGGTCATGCTTCGCCCCTACGAATATATTTGCCAAAACAGCGAACGTATTTAACATCCAAATTTAAAATCTATGTCCCAATCTTTAGAACAGAATCAACCAATTAATCCCTTAACCACTGAAGAGGATCGCCTTTTGCGATCCACCAGAGACAGACAATGGCGGGCTCTTTTTGAAACCGTCCTAGATGCGATCGCGATCGCCGACGACGAAGGTAAATATCTCGATGTCAACCCCGCCGCCTGTAAATTATTTGACCTAGACAGAGATCAACTCCTCGGACGCTGCATTAGTGATTTTACTGAGCCGGGAGCTGATTTTACACAACTATGGCAACAATGGCGACAACCAGAAACAGCACGAGGAGAATTCTCTCTAGTGCGGGCTGATGGAGAAATCCGCACCGTAGAATA
>RDXH01000370.1 GCA_004292745.1 Oscillatoriales cyanobacterium
AGATTTAGGCCAAGGCACTGATTACTACGTGGAAATTGCCAACGGTGCAATTAAAGATATTGCTGGCAACAATTATGCTGGTATTACCGGAAATAGCACTTGGAATTTCAAAACCGTCGGCGGGCTACTACAGACAATTACACCCGACTTTGATAGTGCTACCGCCGGAAATCAAACCACCAAAGGCTTCAGGCCCAATAACTCCGTCGGAGTCGATGTCAAATATTCCACATCCGATAACAACAACAGCCTAGCATCCTCCTTCGGATTTAAGCTGCACTACAACTCCTCACAACTAAACTTTGTTAATTTTACGAATCCGTTGTCAACTCCCGTAACACCCACCATCGGGACTCCAGAGACGGATACCCAGAATGAAGATAACGACCCCGCCACCGATAAAGTAATTAATGTGGCTTGGCTGAATTTCGGTGGTGCGGCTTGGCCGAATACTGCTCTACCCGCTAACTTATACAAAGCCAACTTCACGGCATCATCCACCTACACAGGCACAAACGTCAACTTTAGCAGTAATAACGCCTCCCCTGGATATAGCTTTTCACCCACATCCGCAGTCTTGACTCTGGCACCACCGGTCAGTTTAGATGCTGATGGTAACAATGCAGCCCAGGGAGCCACCGACGGGGTTTTGATTGCCCGCCATCTGTTTGGTTTTACTGGTACTACCCTCACGAATGGGGCGATTGGTACTGGGGCCACCCGCACCACTGCTACAGACATACAAACTTAC
This sequence comes from Oscillatoriales cyanobacterium, assembly GCA_004292745.1. Taxonomy (GTDB): domain Bacteria; phylum Cyanobacteriota; class Cyanobacteriia; order Cyanobacteriales; family Microcoleaceae; genus Microcoleus; species Microcoleus anatoxicus. The sequence goes on from RDXH01000370.1 coordinate 752, forward strand.
CTGGAAAATGGTCGGACGACGATGCTAGATGCCGATGGCAACGGTGTCGCACAGGGAGCCACGGACGGGGTTTTGATTGCTCGATATCTGTTTGGTTTTACTGGTACTACCCTCACTAATGGAGTCATTGGTACTGGTGCTACTCGCACTACTGCGACTCAGATTCAGCAATTCTTAAGCTCCTATCTGCCCACAGCCCCTGCATCTAGTAATAGCGTAATTACTAATAGTGGTGCTACTCAAAATATTAGCGCGATCGCCACTACTCAGAAGGTAGCTCCGGGTAGTTCAGTTTCAATTGATGCCAAGTATTCGACATCGGATAACAACAGCACCCTGGCATCCTCCTTCGGATTTAAACTGCACTACGATTCTTCCAAGCTTAACTTTGTCAATTTTGCTAATCCAGGGGTATTGTCAACTCCCGTAGCACCGACTATCGGCACGAGCGAGGCGGACACTCTCGATGAAGATAACGACCCCTCGACTGATAAAGTGATTAATGTGGCTTGGCTGAATTTGTCTGGTGTGGCTTGGCCAAACGTGGCTTCACCGACCACCCTATACAAAGCCAACTTCACAGCGTTACCTACTTTTACTACAGGCAATGCCAAGGTCAACTTTAGTAGTAAAAATACTTCTCCTGGTTATACCTTCCAAGGAACAGGAACAGTTATCACTGCCGATACAACCGCACCGACAGCTAGCAGTTTCACTCCGGCAGATAATGCTACAGGGGTTGCTGTTGGTGCTAATTTAGTTGTCAATTTCAGTGAAGCCATTCAAAAAGGCACTGGGAATCTGGTTATCAAGAAACTGTCTGATAATTCGGTGGTAGAAACCATCGCGGCAACTGCTGCTAATGTCACAGTTAGTGGTACTC
>RDXH01000019.1 GCA_004292745.1 Oscillatoriales cyanobacterium
TCCAAAATTTGGAAGACTTTGATGGCTTCGGGGTTGAGATTTGCCAATCGCTGGCCTATCTCAGGGCTGGTAAATTGTGACTTTTCTCCCCAAATCATCACTGTCGGCGTTGTTAGCTGAGTGATGTATAGGGATAAATCGAAGGATAAATCTCCTCGCACAAAAGAAAGAGCGGCATACTCTGCATTCGGTTCCAAGGCAGATTCTAGATAAGCATCTACGATTTCTTGGTAAACTCGGCGATTGTCGGCAAATTGCCGCTGTTCTAGAAAGTTGCGGATGCCCCCATCGGTGGCAATTCCGGTATTGTAAAGCAAGCGGTCCAAAATAGGTGTGCTGACTATTTGAGCAAATAAACTTTTGCTGTAATCTTTGCCAAAGTCCGACAAACCGGTAGGTGTGGTCAAAATCAGGGATTTGAACAGGTCAGGTCTGGCGATCGCAGCTCGTATTGCGATCGCCCCAGTCAGAGAAGAAGCGATCGCATCCGTCGCACTGCCGCAAGTTTTTTCGATAAATTCGATTAAAGATGTGATATAATCCTCTACCTTGTAATTTTTCGCCGGATGTTCCGATCGTCCCCAGCCGATTAAATCCGGTGCCAAAACTCGATAGTCAGCAGCAAAAGCCGGATAAACTTTCGACCACTCGTAGGCACTGGAACCGCCTCCAAAACCGTGAAAAAATACCAAGTTCGGCAAATTGTCCGAAGTTGAGGTAGGTATGTTCATCCAAGGTGTTTTTTCCGCAGTGTAGTAAACTATTCGGCCTTGGGAAGTAACGGTCGATCGTTGACCGAAGCCTAGGGGCAAAAGCATAAATAAACCTCAATTGTTGTGAGATGGTAGATTTGGGTCTGGCATCAGTCTGAATGTCAAAAAAATTGTTTAGTTGAGGGTGCTTTTGTAAAGTTTGAGTATTGATTTGATTATATGAAATTACAGGTGAAGGGTCAAACTACAGACAGGAAGCAAGTTTTGAGATTTTTGCTGTTCGGGCTGTGTAGTTATCCTCACCCTTGCAAACTACTGTGGATCGGAGATAATAGCAAGGTGATGGGTAATACCCCTCATGCTGAAAAGCTCAGTGAGCTGCTATCTCAAAGCGATGCTTGCAAAGTTAGAGTGTTAAAGCTCTCTTTCACAGCCCAGGGTGGGTTTGCGGTCGATCGATCTGAATTTGGTAACTAATTTACTGGACAATAATTGACAATGGATAGGTAGCGCTCTACCCAAACGCTGAAGTTATCACAAAAGTGGGACTAAATAACCAATAGATCTCTCCTAACAAGGCTGTCAAGGGCAGGCTGAATGCCTATCCCACAGAAATTATGGGAGATGTCTAATCATTAATCACGATACTTTGCGGAGCAGCGACTTTTCATGTTGAAAGTCTTTGTTAGAAAGGTGAGGGTCGGTTGTTTATGCTGAATTGGGGGGGGGTGGGTAATCATTAGTCGCCCCCCGCTCAATTCCACCCCACCCAAAATAACTAATCTCAGGGAGGTCTACTAACGATGCAACTGCTCAGGAAAAGGGATCGCGAGGGTTTTATGGTTGACACAAAAAGTCTTCAGTCTGACAGGATAGCAGAATTTGAGACTCCATGTCGAAGCGTAGATTTAAACGGCAAAGATACTGTTGTCGTCGCTACTCCCGACCGCTCTGTGGGGGGAGCAGAGCCTCGGATGCCTGCTGTGGCACCGGATTCTGTGCGACTAGCTTTAGAAGAGTTGAAATGCTTTGAAGTAGTAGAACACCAGTTTAAACATTGGGGGCTAACTTTTATCAATGTGGTGGCAATCCAACCTTCCAACCCAGCATTTTTGACGGTTCCTGGGATCACAATTTTAATGGGAGCCCCCAAAAGTGGACAGATAGAAATCTCTTTTAAGTATCCAGTTCGCTTTGTGTCAGGACTTGTCACCAGTTCCCGGCGAACGGTTTTGTCTGCTTGCGACATCGATGGTGTCCAAATTGCTCAGGATGAAATGCCAGGACCGAATCTGGTAGGGTCTAATTCTGCCATTAAGCCGAGCACTGAATTGCGTGTTAAAGCACCAAATATTTCTCGAATCACTTTTTACGCTTTTGATGGTCAGCTAGTAGTCCATGATTTAATTTTTGGCTTTTAAAAATTCCGAATTCAAAATTAATTGTTAAGGACTCAGCTTGATTTGGTTTTTTCAGAACAATTTAGAGAGTCCAAAGTCTGCAAACCTTCTAGAAGGGCATTGCGGACTATAGCTTCTGGTTCTTGATTCAGCATCAAGCCAAAGCACTCCGCAGTGTGGGACAGACCGATGGATTTTTTGAGGGAACTGGGTTTCCAAAACCCAGGACTTTTGACCAAATCGGTCATTTGCCGCACTGCTATCAAACGCTTTACAGGGTCTGCATCGGTCAAATCTGCCAGGATACCATCGATTACGGCTTCATCTTTGGAAGCACTTTGGCTCCAGACTTGTCGCACCAAAAATACCACAATGGCGATCGTCCCCAAATTTTGTAAAATTGCGCTCAGAGCCATCCAGTTGCTCTGGGACTGTTCCCAAATCGAAAAACTCATGTAAGTTCCTAAAGTAGCAAGGCCACCACTACCCACGGCTACTACCAAGCGTCGGCTGGGGCTGTCCCAAAATTGCTCCAGGTTCGTAAGCAATTGTTGCCAATCCCAGGACTGTGCCCGGTAAACCAGCATCATCGCTCCGATACCCAAGCCCGTAGCAGCCAGCAATTGACTGTTCCACCAGCCACAAACTGCTGAAGCCGTTAAAATTGCCAGGGTGCCTGATGATCTATTCCAGCGCCCTAACACCCATTTGAACAAGGTAGTAGAAATTACAGGCCGGTTCGAGGATCTTTGACAGTCAATCCTGGGGTGTCTGGCTGACTCAGGAACGGCTCTGGGTATAGTTTGAGGAAATGGACGGTTTTCCGGTGTATTTTTCTTCAAAACCTGGACATCGGTCATGGATGAGGGTAATTTCTGCAAGTGGTCCGATCGCACTTGGTCATTAGCTTCTGACAGTTCTTCTTGTCTGGGAGGCATTTTGGCTGTAGTTTTTTTGACTCGTTCCATACTGAGTTTTTGGATCAATTTGTATATTGAAATAGTAACAACAAGCAGTAATGCTCCCCTAGACCCGATCGCCCAATGGTCTGGGAAGCCTGCACGGGGCATCTAGCCACTTCTTTACCCTAAACTGCTAGAGTTCAGTTATCATTAAACGAGTGCTTGTTGATAGCACTCCCTCCTGCGTTGGAGCAGGAGATAAGGGGCATTCCACTTTGTCCGATCGGTCTCAAACCCGGTAAAGTAGTGGTAACATTTGTAATCGAGATGGGAATGCTGCTATCAATGTTGGATACACACAAAATTCGAGACAGCATCTCAAATAATGTATTTGTTAACATTTGGTAACAAATACAGCTCAAAAAAATCATAGTTGCGATCGAGACTTCCGAGAGCTGAGGTTTGATGGCACAGCCCTTACAAACACAGAGACTTGAATGCAGCTAAAAATATAAATAAAGTCGGGATAGGGCATTGCCACGACTCGCTTTCGGACGCAGAAGGGACGTAAGACTATTTTGGTAGCAGACCCTGGTGAAGCGTCAAGAGTCACCGCCCTCACAGAGCGGTGAGTATGTCAACAAGATGTAAACACCTTACCAACTGATCGCCGGAGCAATCTTGCAGGAAAACCCATGTCTAGTATGCAAAGCCAATTCACAGTTCACTTCTGGGGCGTTAGAGGTAGCATAGCGTCTCCGGGAGCTGAAACAGTACGTTACGGGGGCAACACACCCTGTATTGAAATGCGAGTGGGTGACAGCCGCTTGATTTTCGATGGCGGTACAGGGTTACGGGTTTTGGGACAAACTCTCCTGTCGCAGATGCCTGTAGAAGCTCATATGTTTTTCACTCACTCTCACTGGGATCACATTCAAGGATTTCCGTTTTTTGTCCCAGCTTTTGTCAAGGGCAATTGCTTTCACATCTATGGTGCTGTTGCTCCTAACCAAGCTACTATCCAGCAGCGCCTAAACGACCAGATGCTTCACCCAAATTTTCCAGTCCCCCTACAAATTATGGGTGCAGACCTGAAGTTCAAGGATATTAAAGTGGGCGATACAGTGGAAATCGGGGAGATCAAGGTGGAAACTGCTTTGTTGAACCATCCAGGAGAAGCTATGGGCTACCGAGTTAACTGGCGGGGCTATGCGGCGGCTTACGTGAGTGATACAGAACATTTTGCAGACAGCTTGGATAAAAATGTGGTGAAATTAGCTCAGGATGCTGAGGTCCTGATCTACGATGCTACTTATACGGATGAGGAGTATTATTCGGAAAAGTCGAGCCGGGTTGGCTGGGGACATTCGACTTGGCAGGAAGCGGTGAAAGTGGCTAAGGCGGCTAACGTCAAAAAGTTGGTGATTTTTCACCACGATCCTTTGCACAATGATGAGTTCTTAGACAAAGTGGGAGAGCAAGTTGCTCAAAGGTTCCCGAACAGCTTGATGGCGCGGGAAGGTTTGTCGTTACAGTTGCTTCCTCCTGAAAAGACTGTCCCTGAGAAGTGCGATGAGAAAGTGATTTAGTGGTTGTATTTTGAACATAAATTTGGATGACGATCGCAATCAGACTACGTGTTTGACATACTCACCGCCCTGAAAGTGCGGTGATTCTTGACGCTTCATTGGGATGTGCTGCAAGCAGTCTTACCTTCCCTCTGCGGCCATTTAGAGTCGTGGCTATGCCCAATCCCGACTTTTTGTATAATTCTCGCAGCGTTCAAATCCCTGTCTTGGTGTGTACCGCAGTTTAAACAGATTAATTCTCGAATTGACAGGTCTAATTTACCCCACTTAAAACCGCAGTCCGCACATACTTGACTCGTTGGTTCCCAACGACTAATTACTCTAAATTCTTTGCCAAACTTTTCAGATTTTGCCTCGCACAAAGCTCTAAATTCGTACCAACCTTGTTGGCTAATCGCTTTTGAGAGCTTTCGATTTTTCAACATACCAGACACATTTAAATCTTCCAAGACAATTACTTGGTTTTCGTTAACTATTTTAGTAGACAGTTTGTGCAAGAAGTCTTTACGAGTGTCTGAAATTTGATTGTGTAGTTTGGCTATCTGGGTTCGAGTTTTGTTTCTACGTTTGGAGTCCTTCTGTTGACGAGCTAGTTTTTTCTGAAGTTGGCGGATTTTCCGATCTAGTTTTTTGTAGCTAGGACTTTCGGCTTGAGCGCCATTGCTCATCACTGCAAAGGTTTTAATGCCCAAATCGATGCCGATGCTGTGGTTTTTGGCTTCGACAATATCGGGATTAATCTCTACAACAAAGCTGAGGAAATAGCGATTCGCACAATCCTTGATGACAGTTACAGAGCTAGGTTCGGATGGCAGGGCTCTAGACCAAATAGGCTTGACTGTGCCGATTTTAGCTAGATAGACACCGCCATCTTCCTTCATGGAAAAACCACGGAGAGTAAGCCTTGCCGATTGGATGTTAGTTTTTTTCTTGAACTTAGGATATCCAACTTTGCGCCCTTTCCGCTTTCCTTTGCAGGAGTCGAAAAAGTTCTTAAAAGCTGTTTCCAGATCGGCTACAGATTGTTGTAATGGAACTACCGAGACTTCACTCAACCATGCTCTTTCTTTGGTTTGTTTAGCTTGAGTAATAACCTGCTTTTGAAGGTCTGCCGATTTAGGTTTTTTTTCGGACTGTTTACACAGTGCAAGCGCATCGTTCCAGACTACTCGAACACAGCCAAACAACTGAGCTAGGCTCTGTTTCTGCTGGTCGGTTGGATAGAATCTGTAGCGATACCTCGCTTTCATTTTTGCGGGCTATTTACTTACTCTATTATACTATAACTCTCTGATAGAATTAGGAGAATTCAAGCCGTCAAGCGAAGGCGATGCACTGAGCGTAGCCGAAGTGACGGGGCTTCAGACCCATTTCTTTGGTGAAAATTTAAAGCGTGTGGGTAACTTATTCTTGTACTGCTGCTCTGACTCCAACTGCCGTTGCCTTGGGAAACTTTGATGGTTTCCACCTAGGGCATCGACAAGTCGTGCAGCCAATTTTAAATCGATCGATTCGGGACAATTCTGGGCAGATTTCGGCGACTGTTTCTGCACCGCAGCGGGCTTTGGGACAACCAGCGCCTAGTAACAACGAAAATTTGGTTTTTGAACCGGAGACTACGAGGGAGTTTGATCCGGCCGACAGCCTCGTCCTTGCCCACAGGGGCAAGAATTCGGATGTGGGTTTGTCCCAGACTCGGACTGAAGATAAGGAGATTCAAGGCTGGGACTCTGATGGGGGCGTGAGGTTTTACGGAACGGTGGTGACATTCGATCCGCACCCACAAGAGTTTTTTACGGGTCAAGCAAAAAAACTGCTGACTCCTCTGGCAGAAAAGATAGAATTGCTAGAAGCAATCGGTGTGGAGCAGCTTGTGCTGTTGCCGTTCGATCGCGAATTGGCTGCTTTGACTGCCCAGGAGTTTGTCGAGGAAATTTTGGTGGGACAACTGCAAGCGAGTCGAATTAGTGTCGGGATGGATTTTCGTTTTGGACGGGGACGGACGGGCACGGCTGTGGATTTACAGGCGATCGCCTCCAGCTACGGCATTGATGTTACTCTAGTAGGACTTCACACCTGCGGTAGTGGCGAACGAATCAGCAGTTCTGTGATTCGCGAAAGTCTCGCCAGCGGAGACATCCAGCGGGCAAATCAGTTGCTGGGCCGTCCTTACAGTTTGGTGGGTCCCATAGTTCGGGGACAGCAGCTTGGCAGGACAATCGGATTTCCTACCGCTAATATTCAATTACCACCCTCCAAGTTTTTGCCACGTTTTGGTGTCTATGCAGTGCGAGTATCGATCGAGGATGGAGATGGAGTTTTCCCAGATGAAAGTTCTTCCTATAAGTGGGAAAATCCCAAATCTCTAATGCTGGGGGAATCCTTAGATGTATCTTTGGTCAATGGGGTGATGAATGTGGGCTGTCGTCCCACAGTGGACGGTCAGCAACCAACAGTGGAAGTTCACTTGTTAGATTGGTCTGGGGATTTGTACGGTAAAACCTTGAGTGTGAGTTTGGTGGAGTTTTTGCGACCTGAACAAAAATTCCCTTCTCTGGAAGCTCTCAAAACTCAAATTCAGGCAGATTGTGATGTTGCTAGAAGTGTGTTGTTATAGGGAAAATGGCAGATGGCCAATGGCATTCTCTGTAATGGTTTCAACAATTAAAAATCAGAAAAATGAGAGAAAACATCGATCGGCTCAAGCAAAATCTAGGCAAGACTATTGTTGGGAAGACGGATGCGATTCGCTTGGTGATTGTAGCGCTGCTTTCGGGGGGACACGCGCTGTTGGAAGACGTGCCTGGTGTGGGAAAAACGCTGTTGGCGAAGTCTTTGGCGCGCTCTATCGATGGGAAGTTTCAGCGGATTCAATGTACTCCCGATTTGTTACCAACGGATGTCACTGGTACTAATATTTGGAATCCCAGCACCGGGAAGTTTGAATTTTTGCCTGGTCCAGTGTTTGCTAATGTGTTGTTGGCCGATGAAATTAATCGGGCGACACCGCGTACTCAGTCTGCTTTGCTGGAAGTGATGGAAGAAAAGCAGGTGACAGTAGACGGGGTTTCTCGGAATGTTCCAGCACCGTTTTTTGTGATTGCGACTCAAAATCCGATCGAATATCAAGGCACTTTTCCGCTACCAGAAGCCCAGATGGATCGCTTCACTTTATCTTTGACTTTGGGTTATCCTGCACAGTTGGAAGAGTTGCAAATGTTGGAGAGGCTGTCTGATAGTTTTGCGGTGGAAGATTTGCAGCCTTGTATTTCTTTGGAACAGGTGCAGGAGTTGCGCCGTTTGTGCGCGACGGTCAAGGTGGAAGGGCATTTGAAACAGTATATTGTGAATTTGGTGCGATCGACTCGCGAAGATGAGGAGATTACTCTGGGAGTTAGTCCGCGAGGTGCTGTATCTTTGCATCGTGCGGCCCAAGCTTTAGCGTTTATTTCTGGCCGAGATTATGCGACTCCCGATGATGTCAAGAATTTAGCTCCCCACGTACTTGCTCATCGATTAATTCCTGCGGCTGGGAGGAGGGCGAAGACGATTGTTGACAGATTGTTGCGAGAAGTTGCTATTCCTTAAACAGTTGGTAGTGCATCTCAATTTCGCATAGGCGAAGCATGACCTCCGTAAATCTCTGGCGATTGCTAATAAATTGTCTGCGGTCATGCTTCGCCCCTACGAATATATTTGCCAAAATGACAGCAAATAAGGTAAAGTAAACGGCACAAGAGTTGAGAGTTCCATCACTCCAGCAACTCAACCCACCGCTCCTACCTCAGCACAAATGAGGGTAGGAGGGAGGTTCACCCCATTGGTGTCAACTTAACGTCAAACCTAGTCACAGATTGCTGTTTGACTATTAAATCTAGATCCGAACGAGCCCCCCTTCCCAAGGGGGGGACAAGATTCCGATCTTTCGTCCCCCTTCCCCCATCCCCCCTTGGGGGGGGCAGGGGGGGGTGGGGATGCGAGGGGGATCTAGACTTAGGTAAAAGCGACATTTATCAAGGCTTTCAGTCTTAAGTTGACACCAATGGGTTCACCCCTAACCACTAATCTCTAACAAGCACAAAAAATGTCAACCTACTACTACGTTTTAGCTAGCCAGCGCTTTTTACTAGAAGAGGAAGCCCTAGATGAAATATTCAAAGAAAGAACTCGCAACTACCAAGAACAAGAAAAACAAATAGACTTCTGGTTAGTTAAACAGCCAGCTTTCCTAGAAGCACCGACAATGGCGAAAGTTAAGGCACAATGCCCTCAGCCATCAGCGGCTATTATTTCCACCGATCCTAAATTCATCACTTGGTTGAAACTGCGATTAGAATATGTACTGACAGGTGAATTTGAATCACCTTCAGAAACTATCCCCGATGCCTTAGCATCCCTACAGTTAGCATGAACAAATTAGCAAAAAGCAAAAAGCTAGATTGTAAAGCTGGCAATATTTATCAGCAAAATCAACAATTTTATGGTTAAGTTGCGGATATTTTATGCTGGCTTCATCGCCATTTTTGCATTGACAATTTCATCGAGTTCTGTGAAAGCTCAGCCGAGTTGCCAACCGCCTCAGTCAGATGAGTATCTACTGTTAATTGTTACCAAAACCCCGGAACAGCAAGAAAGAGCGAGACGTTCTTTTCCGGGAAATACTAATAATACAGTTTGCCAATATATCACTGACACGGTAACGCGAGTTGGCGGCTTTCGCAATTCGCAAATCGCTCGCGATTGGGTGAAATATATCGAAGAAGTTGTCGGATTACGGGCTTATGTGGTGCGATCGCCCGCGCCATCTATTACCCAAGATTTGCCTGTCTACAATCCTCAACCAGTTACTAATCCTGACAAGGGCAGTGTGGGGTTTAATCCCCAACCCCTGGGTGCCGGTTATGCTGTGTTGGTGGATTATTTTAACCAACCGGAATTAGCCTCCCAAGTGAGGCAAGTTTTAGGGAAGCAAGTAGGCTTAGCTTCTTACGGGCAGCGTCCTTTTTTGTTTGTGGCTTATACAACGGATCAAGCTGCTGCTACTGCTGCGGTAAAAGCATTGAGCGATCGAGGTTTTTGGCCCATGTTGGTAGACAGCCGCCGGGTGACGTTAATTTCTCCTGGTGTTCGATGATGATGGCTTGATGCTAAATCCCGGTTACTCACCCCTTCGATCGAGGGGTTTTTTAGCCAGGATTGGGTATGAGTTGGGGCTGATGGTTTCCTAGCTGACTTTCAGCGCGCTTTTTTGCTTCCATCGCGGCTCCATAATCTAGTCTATAGCGAAGTGCTTTGTCGTAGGAGTCGATCGCCTCTTGATATCTTTTGACTGCTACCAGGGCATTGCCACGACTGTACCAGGCTTCGGGGTAGTCTGGCTTGACATAGACAGCTTCATTGTAAGAGGCGATCGCATCTTCGTACCGCTTCAAATTATATTGTGCATTCCCTCTGTTGTACCAAGCTTGATACTCCTTTGGGTTTAAATCTAGGGCTTTGCTGTAACATTCAATTGCTGATTCGTACCTGCGTAATTCGTGGTAAGACCAGCCTAAATTGTACCATGCTTGATAATAGTCTGGTTTGAGCTTAATAGCTTGTTCGTAAGCTTCTACCGCTGCTTCATGTCGCCGCATTTTCAACAAAGCGATGCCTTTACTATACCAGCCTTGGTAAAAATTTGGTTGAAAGCGCACGGCTTTTTCGTAGGATTCAAAGGCTTCTTGGTTTTTGTTCAATTCTAGGAAAACATTCCCTAGATTGTACCAGGCTTCTGGGTTGTCGGATTTAATTTCTACTGTTTTTTGATAGGAGTTTACGGCTTGTTCGTACTGCTTTAAATTCTGGTATGCTTGTCCCTGATTGTACCAAGCTTGGTATAGGTTTGGCTGAAATTTGACGGCTTTTTCGTAAGAGGCGATCGCTTCTTCGTACCGCTGGGAATTTAAGAGTGAATCGCCTCTACCTTCCCACGCTGGAGGATAGTCTGGCTGGATTTTTAAGGCGTGTTCAAAAGAGGCGATCGCCTCTTGATGCTGTTGCAATTTGTCCAAAACATAACCGCGTCCTGTCCAAGCTTCTAGATATTCTGGATTTAATTCTATTGCTTTGTCATAGGCTGACTGGGATGCTCGGTATTGTTTCAGTTCGGACAAAGTTTTGGCTTTTTCTTGCCAAACTTCGGCGTAGTCTGGTTTTAGATTAAGCGCGCGATCGTAAGCTTCTAGAGCTTCGGGAAATCGGTTTAAATTGTAAAGAGTATTGCCTCGTTTGTGTAAGTCTGTGGCGTTAGCTGCATTCAGGGTGTTGACAGCATAAGTGGAGGCTAGAATAGTGAGGCTAATTAAACTGGCGATCGACAATATTTTCAAATACAGTTTTTTGCGGGATTTGACAGGCACCTGGGGAGTCACGATAGGAGACAATAGAGGAACAGTACCGCTGTGAGCTGTTTTTAACTCTTTTATCGCTTGCAATGCTTCGCCGGCACTAGCATAACGCTGGCGAAAATCGTAGCGTACCATTTTATCTAAAACCTTAGCAAATTCTGGAGTGACTGATGCTTTTTCCTGCCAAATAATTTCCTCTGTGTCTGGGTGTTTTGGTAATTGTTGGGGAATTATGCCTGTGAGGCATTGAATGGCGATCGTGCCTGTTGCATATATATCGCTGCTGAGTTTTGGGTTGCCGTGAGCTTGTTCGCTAGGCATATAACCGGGGGTACCAATGCTGACGCTTAAGCTGTTTTTGGCATGAGGATTGGTGATTTTAGTAGTAATTTCTTTGACTGCACCGAAGTCTATTAAAACTAATTTTCCGTCTCGCTCTCTGCGGAGGATGTTGCGGGGATTGACATCGCGGTGAATCACATTTTGCTGGTGTACAAAGTTGAGAATTTCGAGAAGTTCTTGTAAGATGCCCAGGACTTCTTTTTCTTTCAGGCAATTGGTAGCCCCCCCAGGGCTAGAAGGGGGGATAATTTCTTGACTTAAATCATGACCTTCTATAAATTCTTGAACTAAATAAAATTCTTGATTTTCTTCAAAGTAGGCGAAAAGCTGGGGAATGCGATCGTGATTTCCCAACTTGTACAAAACTTGTGCTTCGGTATCAAATAAACGCCTAGCTATTTGTAGACTGTTGGGATCTGTTGTTTGGGGTTTGAGTTGCTTGACGACGCAGAGGTGATTTCCTGGTAATTGCCTATCTTCGGCTAGGTAAGTTTGAGCAAATCCGCCGCCTCCCAAGTGACGGATAATGTTGTAGCGACTGCTGAGTGTGATTCCAAGCATGAGATTTACCTATAGCCTTTCTCGGTTAGGTGGTTACTAGGTAATCGGTAATCGGTAATGGGGCATGGGGCATGGGGCATGGGGCATGGGGCATGGGGCTTTTGCTAAATTATACAAAAATAGTAGAGGAGGCAGAAATTGAGTTTTTGCCTCCTCTACTATTTTTGATGCGATCGCTTATGGGGAGATGGAAGCGCGATCGCCAGCATTAGCACACAAGTGTCGGAATCCTGGAATGCCAGTTGTATATAAAGTTTTATTACAATTAAGCATTTAGTAACTTTAGATACAGAATTGCCGGTTATATTAAAAATATGGACAAGAAAGACCAGCCCAACTTTAGTCAAGTAAGACGGAGGAACCGCATATGTCTACCGAAAATCAAGCTCGATCCCTGATGATGCGCCACCACCACTTAGTCAAAAACCGCCAGCAATCGATGCTCAACCGTAGCGCCACCGAAGTGGGTATGGAAGATCCTAACTACTGGGGTCATATTCAAGGGAAGCCACAGCCAAGCCTGCAAGCTAGTTACGATCGCAGCAACGCCACCATGAGCTAAGCAAGCTCAATTGCCAACAGTCGGCCAAGTCAATACCTACCTTTGGAGAAACGGTGATGTCTACCCAAGAACAAGCCCGCAGTCTGATGATGCGCCATCAAAACCGAGTTGTGAATCGTCAGCAATCTTTGCTAAGCCGCGTGGCTGCTGAAATTGGTTTAGATACTAGCTCACACCACAGAGGCCGATCGCAAATATAGCCTTTTAATAATGCCATTTACACTATCATCGCGATTTCTTATTGAGTTTTGAATTCTCAAGAAAAAGTCGCGATTAATTTTATAAATGGGCTGAGATACTTGATATAATCCGGTCTCAATGGAATAGAAGGCTCTAGGGAGGGAATCATGTCAGACTGGAAAGTAATTGACGGCGGAGTTACTGCACCGAAAGGATATCGAGCATCGGGAATTACAGCGGGTTTGAAGCCTTCTGGCTTGCCGGATTTAAGCTTAATTTTGTCAGATGTCGATGCGATCGCCGCGGGAGTTTTCACCACATCGACTGTCCGGGCTGCTTGCGTGGACTACTGCCGCCAGTTACTGCAAGCTAAACCCAGCGCCAAAGCCATTTTGTGCAATGCGGGACAAGCCAATGCAGCAACGGGAGAACAAGGTTTAGCCGATGCCCTCGAAAGTGCGAAATTGTTGGGAGAAGCGCTGAACATTCCCCCAGAATCAATTCTGTTGGCCTCGACAGGAGTCATCGGGCAGCGGATTAAAATGGAACCGCTGAGGGCTGCAATTCCGCAATTAGTGGCGGAGGCTTCTTCTACCGGTTCCGATGCGGCTGCTAAGGCTATTTGTACAACAGATTTAGTGCCGAAAACTATCGCTCTAGAAACCATGTTTGGCGATCGACCGGTACGCATCGGTGGCATTTGCAAAGGTTCGGGAATGATTCACCCAAATATGGCAACAATGCTAGGATTTGTAACTTGTGATGCCGCGGTATCATCACATTTGTGGCAAGAAATGCTCAGTCGCGCGGCTAACAGAAGTTTCAATCAAATTACTGTTGACGGAGACACCAGCACCAACGATTCGCTAATTGCTTTGGCTAACGGACAATCTCGCACACCGGCAATTACAGAAATGGGTGCGGATGCGGAGAAATTAGAGGCGATGCTAACAGAAGTTTGCGTGCATTTAGCCAAGGCGATCGCCCGTGACGGTGAAGGTGCAACTTGTTTAGTAGAAGTGCAAGTTAGTGGCGCGCCGGATGAAGTTTCAGCTAGTAAAATCGCCAAAACCATAGTTGGTTCTTCTTTAGTGAAAGCAGCAATTTTTGGACGCGATCCAAACTGGGGAAGAATTGCAGCGGCGGCTGGGCGTGCGGGCGTACCTTTTGAACAAGAGAACTTGCGAATTCAATTGGGAGATTTTTTGATGATGGAAAATGGGCAACCTTTAGCCTATGATAAATCTGCTGCGAGTAATTATATGAAAGCGGCGGCCCAGGCAGAATATTTGACCAATGATACGGTTTTAATTCAGGTTAGTGTGGGCAATGGCGGAGGTTTTGCGAAAGCTTGGGGATGTGATTTGAGTTACGATTATGTAAAAATTAATGCCGAGTATACGACTTAATCGTCATTTTATGTTAAGTACCCGACTTTTTAACAAAGTCGGGTATCCGGGTATAATATATATACAAAATCACGTCTATTTTTCAATTTTCAGGGGAGTTATATCAATTCCGGTTGTATCGTCAGGTGATTTAACCGCGAAGGCGCGAAGTACGCGAAGCAAGAGAAGAGAGAGTTTTAATACAGGACGATGAAGACAGGATTTTATATTATTTAACCGCAGAGAACGCAGAGAACACAGAGAGATGAATACAGGATTTGATAAGTAGAAGGAAGAAGGAAGAAGGAAGAAGAACCCCCCCCTAGCCCCCCCCTAGCAGGGTGGATTTATTGTCAAAATAGTAAAGAAAGGGAGCGGGCTATTTGCTAATGTTAAATGAAGGATTTAACTGGTTTGTCTCGGCATGGAAAACCGAAAAGTAACTCACTAAGTTTTTCCAGTTGGTTAGCCATCAATCTTAAAGCTTGAGGAAGAGTATTTGTACCATTCATTCTCGCCAAAGATACTAAAAATTGTCTAACCATTGCCCAATTGGCAGGTGCATTGCCGCCGCGATGAATACAGTTATCCTCATTTAACGTCACATCTTTAACCCAATGCAGTCGATTCTCAATTAACCAGTGTCCTCGAATAGCTGAGGCAAATTGACTAGCTGACCAGTCTAAACTACTTAAATAATAGTGTGATTCATGGAAATCAACTAATCGACGACGAGTTTTTTTACCTAACCATCTGCTGCCACTTCTCTCGATCGCAATTATGTGTTTAGCCCCAGCCCAAAGAGGTAATGATTCAGTGCCAATGGCATAAATTGTGGTACTTCGAGTTGTGCTACGTCCATGTAGGTTTTCGGAGGTTTGATTTGAGTCGCTGGCTCCTTCAGATTCGACGATTTTTTGAGCAGCTAGAAACAGACTTAATTGATTCTTTTTGATGGTAACTATATAGTCATTGCCACCATCAATAATTAAGGCGAGTGTTTTTTTTTGACAATGCAGTGCATCCACTGTAATTACTACATGAGAGCCTGAGAGTTCTTGGATCAGTTCCTCCACAACAGAGATTTCACTTTGTTTTTGATTTTCCATAACTTTATGTCGCACTACCCATCCGCGCTCGTGACTATAAACAGAAACCATACTCACAAAATTTTGGTAAGAGCTATGACCACCAACTAAGGTACTTTTGATACTTTTTCCATCAATTGCCATCAATTATCCTGGGTTTATTGGCAATTTCTGTTGCGACCATACATTAAAAAGAACTGCAAGTACCTCAAAATCTAATGAGTGAATTATTTGGCGAAAAGTTGAATCTGATGGGAAGCGAATATCCCTGGGGAGGTTGAATAATTTTATGAGAGTTGCTCGATGATTTTTGGTAAAATCAACCAAGGGTTTATACCCCCAATATCCGGTACAACTGCCCAATAAAATTATGGTTAGTATCAGCCATAAGGGATGTCTAATTCCTCTGGGATGTCTATGATCTGGAACTGCAATAATAGCTTCAATTAAGTTCATTAGCGATGCACTCCCGCTCTTGATAGTATTTGCGATCGGGTTTAACCCGATCGCAAATACTATGATACATTTATCCTCTGACAATAAATCCACCCTGCCCCCTAGCCCCCCCCTAGGGGGGAAATTCAGGAAGAAGGAAGAAGAACCCCCCCTAGCCCCCCCCTAGGGGGGAAGATCGAGGTGAAGAATGCTCATACAGTAAGCTTTTTAGCCACCTGTATCTTACGTTTAATTAGGTGGATTTACTTATCGGTCAACGGGACAACAGAATATCAGCTAACTTATTCAGTTTTTCATCTTCTTTCTTATTGGTTAAAAATGATTTTTCAATTTCTTGCTGGATTTCCAAAAGTATTTGTTGATTCGCATTGAATGCAGAATAGTTTTTTGACAATATTGGTTGAAAGCGAACATATTGCTCGGCATTCATTAATTGATTGATGATATAAATGATGCCGTCGGATGAACCATCGGCAAAAACATCAATAATCGGAATACCATCTAGGGGATTAATCCATTCTCCTGCACCCCAGGTTTGGGATTCTGAAATGCCGATTTGTTTGAGGTTTTGACCAGTGCCTAAAGATGTGACTAAAATATCTTTGATATCTACTGTATCGCGCCAGGGGTTAGCAGGATTTTGTCGCCATTTGGGATTAGCAGGGGGATTGCTATTCCAGCGCAAACGTTCTGCGATCGCACATAATGCTGGGTTACTGGCGACAAATCCACCGTCTATTAAAGGAATACCTTTGACATTGCCCGCTACGGGGATTTGATTCCCCTCTTCCTCCCAATTTTTGAGAAAGTCGGGATTGCTCATGATGTGGGCAGGAAAGGCAATGGGTACCGCAGCAGACGATCGACAAATTTCCCAAACAGGGATTTTTTCGTGGGCAACTTTGGTATTCTTGAAAACAACTGGTTGGCGATTATAAATGTCGTAACTGGTAATTAAAACAGGTTTTGGCAACTCTTGAAATAGTAAGGGTTTGCCCACTAATTTTTCTGGTTTTATTGGCTTTGGTAGTTTTTCAAAATTAATTTCTCCTTGTCCAAAAAATGCTTGAAGCACTTGTTTTAAACCTACACCATCGTAGATTGGCTGGGTGGAAAAACCGGCGGAAAGACGGTTGATAAAACTACTAAAGACATTTTTGAAAGGGGGGAATATTTCTATGCCTCTTTCGATGTACATTTTTTTGATGCGGCTAGCATCAATTCCTCTAGCTACAGCACAAACTGTCATGCTTCCTGCGGAAGTGCCGGCCATCAAATCGAAATAATCTCTGAGTTTTTTATCGGGAGCTTTTTGGCGTAGTTTTTGTTCCAATTTTTCTAAAATAATGGCGGAAATTAGGCCGCGGATGCCGCCGCCGTCGCAGGAAAGGATGGAATAAGGTTTGTCAGCCATTCGATTTCGGATTTGGGATTTGGGATTGAAGATTGGAGATTGGAGATTTACCTGGTTGCTGACCCCCTTGGGGGGTGAGAGGGGTTGCTTTCTTCCTGAAGCGGTTGGGTATCGTTCTACTTCGCGATGTCGGTAAACGCAGTCGTTGGACTTGCTTCCTTGTACTTAGGAAATCTGCAACACAATTTTACCTGTTACGGAACCTGTTTCTAGCAATTGATGAGCGGCTTGGGCTTGTTCTAGGGGGAATGTTTGGCTGACGTGAATTTTTAGTAAGTTACGATCGCACAAACGGGCGCATTGCTGCAAAATACGAGCCTGCTGTTGCTGTTCTTCTACCAAACCTTGCAACATTGGGGTTAACATTAATTCCAAACTGATGCGCAGATTTCGCATTCGGGCGGTTTTCAAATTGCCTAAAGCGGGGTCTGGTTCCAAAATAGTCACCAAATCTCCATAAATTTTTACAGCCGGAATAGTTTGGTAAAAAGTTTCTCCCCCAACGGTATCGAAGGCTAAATCGACTCCTTCTCCTTGGGTCCAAGTCAAAATTTCATCGACAACATCGGCTTTTTTATAGAAAATAACTGAATCGGCTCCTAATTGTTTGACAAATTCGGCTTTTTCCGGGGAACTGACGGTAGTGCAAACATCCGCACCCTGTAATTTGGCTAACTGTATGGCGACATGGCCGACACCGCCAGCACCTGCTTGAACCAAAACTTTTTGACCTGCAAGCAAGCGCCCGCGATCGTACAGCGATTCCCATGCTGTAATTAAGACTAACGGTGACGCCGCCGCCTGAACAAAACTTAAACTAGCAGGCTTGAGGGCGAGAAACTGCTCGTCTATCACTGCCAACTCAGTATAAGTCCCTGTCGGACCGCCTAAGCCACCGTTGCAGAAGAAAACTTCGTCCCCAACTTGAAAACTTTGTACGCCAGAACCTACGGCTTCAACAACTCCAGCACCGTCACAGCCCAAAACGTGAGGAGTTCGATCGGGATAAAAAGTGCCGCGCCCCCGCAACTTAGTGTCGATCGGATTTACTCCCGCGGCTCTCAACCTTACCAAAACTTCGGTTTCTTTTTGTATAGTAGGGGCTGGGATATCTTGCAGTTTCAGCACTTCCGGGGTTCCGGGAGTTTCAAAAACAATTGCTTTCATATTTTTTTGTTAATTTTTAAAGCTGCTCTACCTCCGATCCTACCTTGCTAAGTTACTCATCCGTGAGGATATGTAGTTATTTTTTTAGTCTGCGTCTCGGAGAATGGTAGTAATCGTACAGTAAACATCTAAGTGTTCTTTTTTGGATCGGGATTACTGTTTACAAAACAGCGCAGGTTCGCTGGCATCTATATCTTTCTATAAAGCTGATAACTATGGACGGTTCTCAATACGAAATTCAGTCTCTGGCCTGTAACGATCCCCAAGTTAGTGGTGCTTCTCAATTCGATGAAGATTTGCTGGGCAAAATTTTAGCAGGTATCGATCGCGTGACGGGAGAAGAATTTTTTGAGGCGTCAGTTCGCCACTTAGCGTCCGCACTCTCAGTTCGCAGCGCCATCGTGTCCCAATTGCTCAAGTCTCACGATCGCCATGGTTCTAGTCCTAAATTGCAAGTTATCAGCTTTTGGAGCGATCGACAACGGCAGCCCAACTTTGAGTTCGACACGGTAAATACTCCCGAAGCACTGGCGATCGAGCAGGGAATGTACTCCTGTCCAGACTGCCTCCTAGAAACCTTTCCTCAAGACCGTAGACCTTTAGCTAGAGGGGCGCGGAGTTTCCTGGGAGTCTCCCTAGTCAACTCCTACGGCGAAGCCCTAGGCACTATTTGTCTGTTCGACGATCAACCCTTTTCCCCAGAAAAGGTAGCTCAATTTAGATTAATTCTCAAAATCTTTGCCTCGCGGGCGACGGCGGAATTAGAGCGGCAGCGACTGCAAGCACAACTCTACACTGTGGAAGCAAAATACTGTGCTCTTGTGGAACAAGCACCTACTGTCACCTACATTTCTCCGCTCAACAACCCTAGCATCAAACTTGATATTAGCCCGCAAATTGAGACTTGGCTTGGCTATTCTGTGGCTGAATGGAAGGCTGACCCGAATTTGTGGCTGAAAGTGGTTCACCCGGACGATCGCGATCGGGTGCTGGCTGAAAGCGTTACACAGACATTCGCTGATGGAGAATATATCCCCTCGGAGGGGCCGATTGTTTCAGAATACCGGGCGATCGCCCGCAATGGCACTGTGCTGTGGTTTCGAGACCGGGCGATTGTGGTTCGCGACGAAGCCAGCCAGTCGTCTATCCTGCAAGGGGCAATGTTTGATATCACGGAGACTAAAGTAACGGCTAATGCGCTACTAGAAAGTGAATTACGGTATTACACTTTGGAAAAAATTCTCCCGGTGGGGATTTTTCGGGGCGATGCTTCTGGAGAGTGTTTGTACGTCAATGAACGATTTTTGGAGATGGCGGGGCTGAGTCTGACGGAGACACTGGGATCTGGTTGGACTAAAGCTTTGCATCCACAGGACCATGACCGGGTTTTGAAGCAGTGGTACCGGGCGGTGAGAGAGAGATTGCCTTTTAAGTTAGAGTACCGTTTTTACCAGGACGCTCGCACAACTTGGGTATTTTCGCAAGCGGTGCCGGAAATTGCTAAAAGTGGGGAAGTTCTCGGCTACATTGGCACTCTGACTGATATTACCGATCGCAAACAAGCAGAAGAAGGACTGCAACGGGCGGAAGAAAAATATCGCAGCATCTTTGAAAATGCCAGCGGGGGGATTTTCCAGACGAGTCCAGACGGGCGCTACCTCAGTGCAAACCCAGCTTTGGCCAGGATTTATGGCTATGAGTCGGCGGCAGAATTGATGATACAAATACAAAAGATCGATACCCAACTATATGTTGAACCCGCTCGCCGGGGTGAGTTTTTGTCGGAAATCGAAAAATACGGTTATGTGTCTGAGTTTGAGTCGGAAGTTTACCGCGCTGATGGTACGGCTATTTGGGTTTCGGAGAATGCCAGGGCAGTTCGCGATGCTGAGGGAATTTTGCTTTACTATGAAGGCACTGTGGAAGATGTCACCGATCGCAAAATAACGGAAGAAAAGTTAGTACATGATGCTTTGCACGACACCCTGACTGGTTTGCCGAATCGAGCTTTATTTATGGATCGGTTGTCTGAGGCGATCGACTTGTCAAAAAGTCGTCCTAATTTTTTGTTTGCGGTTTTGTTTATTGACCTTGACCGTTTTAAGGTGGTCAATGACAGTTTAGGGCATTTAGTGGGCGATCGATTGCTGATTGCGATCGCTGGACGACTGCAAACTTGTTTGCGTCATGGAGATACAGTGGCGCGCCTCGGTGGCGACGAATTCGCTATTTTGCTGCAAAATATCAAAGACAAGCAGGATGCAATTTATATTGCCGAGCGAGTTCAAACCGAACTATCGGAGCCTTTTTACCTCAACGAATATCAGGTGTTTAGCAGTGCCAGTATTGGGATTGTTTGTTCCGGTTTGTCGCAGCAGTCATCAGCAAATTCAGAACAATCCCTCGCGGGCGATCGGGATATTAACAACATAGAAGTTGGTTTATCTGCCTTTGCTGCCGACTCCGCCCTTCCCCCTATCCAGCAGCTTCAAATTTTGTACGATCGGCCTGAAGAATTGCTGCGAGATGCAGATGCCGCCATGTATCATGCTAAAGCATCGGGTAAAGCTCGTCACGAGGTTTTTGACTTAAGTATGCACACTCGCGCCGTCGCCATTTTGCAACTAGAAAATGACCTGCGCCACGCTTTAGAACGCCAGGAGTTTCAACTTTACTACCAACCGATTATTTGTTTAACTAGCGGTACGATCGGCGGTTTTGAAGCGCTGCTGCGATGGCATCACCCGCCGCGGGGAGTGGTCTCTCCTGCTGATTTTATGTCCGTAGCAGAAGAAACCAAATTGATTATACCTATTGGTTGGTGGATGATGCGATCGGCTTGCCGGCAGATGCAACAATGGCATCAGCAATTCCCGGAGCATCCTCATCTAACTATCAGCGTCAACCTTTCTAACCAACAATTTAAACAGCCAGATTTAATCGAACGCATTAGGGAAATTTTGGCAGAAACTCAGCTTAATCCTCGCACTTTAAAGTTGGAAATTACTGAAAGTGTAATTATGGAGAATGCCGAATCAGCAGCGGCTGTGCTCGTGGAGTTGAAAAGTTTAGAGGTTCAATTATATATTGACGATTTCGGCACTGGCTATTCTTCTTTGAGTCGGCTGCACACTTTTCCCACTGATGCTTTAAAGATCGATCGAGATTTTGTGAACCGGATGACGGAAGATGAAGGAAACGAAGCCATTGTGCAGACTATTTTAGTTTTAGCCGGTCATTTGGGGATGAATGTAATTGCTGAAGGTATAGAAACTATTGAACAGCTTAATTTGCTCAGGGCACTGCAATGTGAATACGGACAGGGATATTTTTTCTCTAAACCTGTAGACAGCAATACAGCAACCATGTTATTCGCGAGTAAGCCAAAATGGTAATTAGTTATTGGGAATCGGGCATTGGGAATTGGCCAAACAGGGCATCGGGAATTGGCCAAACAGGGAATTGGGCATCGGGAATTGGCCAAACAGGGCATTGGGCATTGGGCATTGGGCAAACAGGGCATCGGCCAAACAGGGCATTGGTAGGCAACTCTCCCCCTCTCTCCCCATCTCCCCCTCTCTCCCCATCTCCCCCATCTCCCCCTCTTCCTTCGTCTTTAAACCTTCGCTTCCAAAGACTTAAGAAATTCTGTATTTACTCCCGACTCCCGCGTCAGAGCAATTTTCCCAGTACGCGCAATTTCCTTGATGCCAAATCTATTCAACACCTGAACAATCGCCACCATTTTACCTGGATCTCCGACTACTTCCAAAGTCAGGGTATCATCACCAATATCCACCACTCGCGCTCTAAAAATCTGAGCTAACTCTATTATTTCCGATCGCGTCCCGGTAGCAGCATTAACTTTCAACAACATCAATTCCCGTTCCACACAAGGAATTTCCGTTATATCCTGCACTTTGAGCACATTAATCAACTTGTACAGTTGCTTCGTCAACTGCTCAATAATTTGGTCATCTCCCGGTACAACCATCGTAATCCGAGACACTCCCACTTGTTCCGCCGGGCCCACAGCCAGACTTTCAATATTAAAACCCCGGCGCGCAAACAAACCAGCAATTCGAGTGAGGACACCCGCTTCATCTTCAACTAAAACCGAAAGAGTGTGTTTCATTTATCCAAAAAAGACGCATTTCGTGCAATTCTACTGTCGCCAATTCTTCTTTTCGGAGAACCGCACGGTCATTGAACCTGTATTACACAATATATTATGTTATGCGGGCGTGTAACAGCGCGCCCTGTCGCCACTCGCGACAACAGAAAATTTGTGTACGAACGTACACAATTCCTCGACCGAATTAAAATTATTCAGGTCTTCTCCCTGACTCAAACTGAAATTTTGAGACCCAATGGGTCTCAAAAATCCTTCAGAGAAAAACCCGATGTTGCAGTGAGGGCATTTGGCGACGGACTTGTTCTAGTCGATCGGGATTAATTTCGGCGATCGCCACACCCGGTTCATCCCCCGCATCGGCCAAAACCACACCCCAAGGGTCGATAATCATCGCGTGACCGTGAGTTTGACGGCGGCCGTAGTGGTGTCCAGTCTGTGCCGGGGCGATCGTGTAACAAGTATTTTCGATCGCCCTAGCTTGTAACAAAACCTTCCAATGATCCTTGCCAGTATAAGCCGTAAAAGCCGCCGGCACAAACAAGACATCCGCCCCATTCTGGGACAAATGCCTGTACAATTCCGGGAACCGCACATCATAGCACACCGAAAGCCCCAGCGTCCCCAATTCCGGCGACACATAAATCGGCGGCAAATTTTCACCAGCCTTCACAGTGTTCGATTCCCGATAAGTAATGCCATCGGGTACATTCACATCAAACAAATGTACTTTTTCATACCTTGCCACCTCAGTACCGTTGGGAGCGACTAGCAAGGAAGTATTGTATACCTTACCCCCCGTCGTCGGCACCGGAAATCCGCCGCCCAGAATCATTACCTGGAACCGCTGAGCCATAGTTTTGAGAAATTTTTCACTTTGTTGCCCGATGGCTTCGGAAGAAGCAATTTTTTCCTCTTCTTCTCCCATAAAGGAAAAATTTTCTGGTAAAGAAACTAACTCCGCACCCCGACGCACGGCTAGGTCGATTAATTCCTCTGCCTGGATCAAATTTTTTTCCAGGTCAGGCAAGCTAGTCATTTGAATTGCTGCGGCGAGATAAGACTTCATTGATATCAATAGTCAGTAGTCAGTAGTTAGTAGTTAGTAGTTATTAGTCAGTAGTCAGTGGTCATTAGTCATTAGTCAGTGGTCATTATAGGGGTTCTCAAGAAAGTGAGGTATGCCCTATGCCCTATGCCCTATGCCCTATTCCCTATTCTCTATTCCCTGATTTTGAGAGTTTTGATATTTGAGCTTTGAAATAACTTGATAAATCACCACTCAAAATTCAAAACTCTCAACTGTTTTACCTAGGTTTAGGAACCTAAATTCGCTAAGATGCTAGCGTAGCGGGTGGAAAAGCAAGTCAGGGTAAAAACGGTTGAACTCGATCAAAATTCCTGCCGTTACCACCATCCAAGCTGCTGCCAATACTGGTGCGGTTGAAAGATACTTCAGAAAGTATTGCATAAATACTGCTCCTCGAAAATTTAGACAACTTTAAAAACAATGCGCGAACAGATTTTAGATTGAGAATTTTCTAATTGGCATTAGTCAACCAGCTAAAATCTCAAATCTAAAATCCCAAATTACTAGCGGGGGGAAACGGTAATTTCGTCGTCAGACGCAAACATTTCACCAGTAGTGATTTCCTTAAGAGCAGCCAGAGGCCACAAAAAGCCACTCAGCATAAACTTGACCGCCAAAGGAACATCGATAATAATCTCTTTTTCCTCTGGAGAGCCAGATTTCTTAGCTGCTTGGAGATAAGCGCGGCCCACCCAACCAATCCAGCCAGCAATATACAAAAACAGCACGCTGGGAATTAAAAAGTCGCCGGCGTAACTCAAATTGCCATCCACAATTAAGTGAGGATATCCTTCCGGGCCACATAAAGCTTCGGAGTAACGCTCGAATCTGGCCTTTGCTGATGCCGGGTCGCCATTGGTAGAACGGGCATCTTGAGCCAGTTCCTTGAATGCGGGGGAGTCCTTGCACGGCACTAAATTGTAAGCCGAGGCTACAGGAGCAAAACTAATCCAAACACTCACCACTAAAATCGCAGCAAACAATCGTCGCATGAAATTGTTTCCTTTTGTTACAAAACAATAAGTTTTTGTACAAGCATTTCAACTTGTTGATCGGTCATCCAGATTACTGCTCTGTTGACAGTTTAAGCTAGCAATAGCCAACCTATCAAATAAAATTACCAGTTAATGGCAACCGTTTTCGCAATTGAAACAAGTTGTGACGAAACTGCCGCAGCAATTGTTAAGAATCGTCAAGTTTGCAGCAATGTTGTAGCATCACAAATTAAAATCCACCAGCAGTACGGCGGGGTGGTTCCAGAAGTGGCTTCACGAAGTCACTTAGAAATGTTAAATCAAGTAATTGCCCAGTGTCTGTCTGAAGCCAACCTCACTTGGTCAGAAATTGACGGGATTGCAGCCACCTGCGCCCCCGGCTTAGTAGGCGCATTGTTAGTCGGGCTGACAGCGGCCAAAACCTTGGCAATCGTCCACCAAAAACCCTTTGTAGGCGTACACCACCTAGAAGGACACATTTATGCTTCTTACCTTACCGAACCAGAGTTGCAGCCACCATTTTTGTGTCTGTTAGTTTCTGGGGGGCACACCAGTTTAATTCATGTCAAAGATTGTGGCGTTTATGAAACTGTAGGACAAACTCGCGATGACGCAGCCGGGGAAGCTTTTGATAAAGTCGCCAGACTGTTGCAGCTAGGCTATCCGGGCGGGCCGCTAATTGACAAATTGGCAACAGTGGGCAATCCTACAGCATTTCCTCTACCAGAGGGCAGAATTTCGTTACCCGAAGGTGGTTATCATCCCTATGACAGTAGTTTTAGTGGATTGAAAACTGCTGTTTTGCAATTAGTGCAGAAACTCAAGAAAGAAAATAATCATTTTGGTAGCGAAGGCATCTTGCCTGAATCTATGATTAATGATATAGCGGCTAGTTTTCAAGAGACTGTGGCTAAGAGTTTAACAAAAAGGACGATCGCCTGTGCGGTCAATCTGGGAGTCAATACTATTGCGATCGGTGGCGGAGTTGCCGCTAACAGTGGATTGCGGCACCACTTACAAACCGCAGCCGCCAAACACAATCTACGAGTATTGTTTCCGCCTTTAAAGTATTGTACGGACAATGCAGCCATGATGGCTTGTGCAGCGGCGGAACACTTGCAGCAAGGACACACATCACCATTAACTTTAGGAGCGCATTCGAGAATGGCGATTAGCGATGTGATGCAACTGTACAATTTGAATATTGATTAAGCTCACTTCAAAATAACACGAATATTTTGGCGATTCGTGAGGTTGGAGTAAGGTTTTTGAATCTCCACGCGCCTAGTCCAAGAAACCGGGTTTCTGCGTAGCGCGCTTAGTCCAAGAAACCGGGTTTCTGCGACAATTTAGGCATCATAACGAAGATTTGGGTAAGAAACCCGGTTTCTCAACGCCGCGCGATCGCGCCAAACACGGGCGGAAAACAGATAACCTTGTTAAAATACAAACTATACTTCTCTCTTTTGACACCAGCCCATGAATAACCCCTTTGATGACGCATCCCAGAGTGGTAGTCATTCTCCCCTGGATGACTTTATACAGTCCTTAAGTTCAGACTCCCATAGTTCAGACTCGCACCACTACAACCATAACCCCTCAGATCCTCTTGATTTATCTCACCTTCACTTGAATTTGGGGGAGGTTCACCATCCCCATGATTTAAACCATGTTGGTGCTTTAGATGGGGTCGATCATTCCCATCATTCATTGATGACTCCGGCGGGTGCTTTGGATGCTGCATATCGTGAGAGTTTGGCTGAGATAAAAACGGATTTTTATTCGGAAAGTCATCATCAAGGTTTAGTCTCTAATTCAACTATATCGCATACTGATAATAACCATTCTCAGGATAGTTTTTCATCCGATAATTACTCGGAAAATGTTGTTGAATTTTCGGCAAAGAGTTCATCTGCACATTCAGGGGCGATTACTAAAGATGATAGAAATTCAGTTAACTTTGTTGGCGATGAAGTTTTTTGGAATGGTTATGCTATGGGTCAAGCGGGGACTGTAGATGGACACAAATTTTATCGCGATGGTCATTATATCGGGCGTTTAGGTGCAGATATGAATGTGTATGATGCTGATGCACATAAAATTGGTTATGTCACTCCTTCTGGCAAAGCTTATACAACTGATGATCAGCTATTTGCTACAGGAGGAACTGCTCGTTGGGCTGCCGCAACGTTAATTTTTAATACTTGTAGTCGTAGTTAGTTAGAAATCTGAGAAACCGGGTTTCTAAAGGTTTCTCAAAGAAAAATGAAGCCGTTAACTAGAAACCCGGTTTCTTGGAGAAGCAGGGTTTCTGCAAACACAAATTCACATCAGGAGAAATGATTATGATTTGGAACTTTGCCCAGGGACTTATAACAGCAGTTAACGGCATTTTGGGGCCACAGACAGTGGTGGCGATGACGCAACGGCAAAATGAGATTGATAGAATTACTTCCCAGTTTGAAATGCAAAATAGATCGCTGGAGTTCCAAGCGGCGATGGAAAAAGTGCGTCAAGAACATAGTAAGGAAATAGAGGCATATCGACAATATTGTGAGGATGTGCGACTGCAAAAACGCCTCGATTCTGAACGGGAACAGTTAGCTAGACGTTTCCAACATGAGGAAAAATTAGAACAGTATCGCCGCGAAACTCACCTGATTTTATCTCGCGCTCAATTGCTAACAGCTTTAACTTTGGCTGATGATAAGGAAATTAGAGAAAGTTTCCCTCTAAAAACTCCCGCACGGGTAATTTTAGATGCTTACAAAAGCTATCAGGAAAATATGAAACAAATTCCTCTATTGGTGGTGATTTCGCCGCCTGCGTTGCAGTTTGAAAAATTCCCTCATGCGGCTCAGGGATTTGCTAAAGTTGAAAACCGATTGATTGATGAAATACAGGAGTTTTGCAAATATTATTCTCTCACAAATCAGGAAAGACCTGTAAGATATCAAGGGGCGGATTGGGAAAGTAAATATTCTCATGGCAAAACCGCGATCGATACTTTGCATCATGTCCTCAAATCAGTCCCCACTGTGGTTTTAGAGTCTAAGTTTGATGGGGATTTACTCAGGGTTTATGTGGCGGGTTGGGATATGATGCAAGAAGTGCCTCACTATGAAAAGGTGCTAACTATTCCTTGGAAAGAAGTTTTGTATCCTATCGCCCGCAAATATGCCGAAGAGTGGCGAGAGTACCGGATGAAGTTATTAGAAAAAGGCAGAAGTTTAGAGGATTTGAAGCGCCGGGGTGGGGATGATGAACTCAATCTTTTAATCTTGGAAGAAGAGGAGGAAGATCGGGAGTTTGGCAGGGGCGGTCAACCTGATTATCAGTACAATGTTAAGGAAGACAAGTACATTCAGGAATTGGCGCAGTTTTTAGGGATTTGCCACTGTATTTTAGTGGGTTTGATGGCGGACAGATACCATTTTTATCATGGGGATGTGCGTCCGAAGTTGCCTGAACTTTTGCCGGGTTTGCTGGAAAAAATGCCGAGCAATAGTTTGAATGAAATGCTGGTGGGTGAGATTGTTTCGAGTTATCAAAGTCTCTATCAGTCTATGGAGGGGAAACGCCCTAATGCGATTCCTTTTTTGTTTTTGGATTTGGCGTTGAGTTTGAGTGGTTTGTCGGATAAATCTTGGGCGAAAAAGCAGGTTGAGTTTTCGATTAAAGCTTGGTTGAAGCTGAGAAATGGGGTTGCTGAAGAGAAACTGGGTTTGTTGAATTTGGAGAATTTATTGGAGGTGTTTAAATCGACTTTGACGGTGGCGGATATAGAATATGTGGAAAAGCTGACTGGGTGTTTGGCTGCGATCGGGGAAAGTCGTTATCGGGAGATGATTTTGGAGGATATCAGGCATAAAGAAGCGGAACAGAAACGTCAGGAGGTGGAACATCAGCGTCAACTGGAGGAAGAACGCCAACGCCAACAAGAAGAAGTGGAACGCCAACGCAAGCTAGAAAATGTATCAGTTGTTCGCACCCTCACCAAGTCACCATCCTGGGATCTCCTCGCCATCAGCCCGGATAGGCAGACCTTTTTCAGTGGATGTGACAACACGATTAAGATTTGGCAGTTGAGTACGGGGCAAGAACTTCGCACCCTCACTGGGCATTCTAGCTGGGTTGCTTCCGTCGCCATCAGCCCGGATGGACACACCCTTGTCAGTGGCAGTGTTGACAATACGATCAAGATTTGGGAGTTGAGTACGGGGCGGGAACTTCGCACCCTCACTGGGCATTCTAGCTGGATTACTTCCTTCGCCATCAGCCCGGATGGGCAGACGCTTGTC
>RDXH01000186.1 GCA_004292745.1 Oscillatoriales cyanobacterium
GATGTACTTCACCGTAAAATCCGTTCCTGCGATGCTGATGGTGATGGTCAATTTACCATTGGCACTGGTTGGCGGTGTCATTTCAGTGCTGCTAACGGGCGGCGTTCTCTCTGTTCCGTCAATGGTGGGCTTTGTGACCTTGTTTGGTGTGGCGACGCGCAATGGATTGCTACTCGTAGACAACTACAACACCAAACTTGCAGAAGGAATGCCACTTTCGGAAGTAATTGTCGAAGGTTCGATGGAACGGTTGCTGGCGATTTTGATGACTGCACTTACCTCAGCGTTGGGGATGATTCCCTTGGTGTTAAGCGGTGGTGCCGGTAAGGAATTGTTGCAGCCATTGGCGATCGTTGTCCTCGGCGGACTCTTTACCTCAACCGCTCTCACTCTACTGGTTCTACCTGCGTTGTATGCTCGATTTGGCAAGTTTCTGATCCCTAAACGGATGATGGAAACAACCGAGTTGAGAAACTATGGTATTGAGCAGACAGCAACGAAAGAAGTAGGCTAATAACAGTTAACAGTTAACAGTTAACAGTTGACTGTTAACTCAGTTAACTATTTAAACAATACCGATGCAACCGGAAACAATATGATATCAAATCCGGTAGCATCGTCCTGTATTCATCTCCCTATTCTCTCTGTGTCCTCTGCGCCCTCTGCGGTAAAAACATTCCGATCCAAAATGTTGGATAAATTTCGAGAATTCGTATATGTTTGTTAGTAAAAAAGTATTGGACGAGATAGCGATAAAATGAGAATTCTGCTGGCGGAAGACGAACCCGATTTAGGTGCGATCGTACAACGCACCTTGAGCCGCGAAAAGTACCTGGTGGATTGGGTGCAGGATGGCACAACTGCTTGGAACTATCTGGAAGACCAATGGACAGAGTACACGATCGCCATTTTTGACTGGTTGCTACCGGGAATTTCTGGCGTCGAACTGTGCCAACGTTTGCGCCGGCAGAATAATCCTTTACCAGTTTTGATGTTGACGGCAAAAGATCGCACGGAGGATATGGTGGCTGGGCTAGATGCTGGGGCTGATGACTATCTGATGAAACCGTTCGTTAAAGCGGAGTTGTTAGCCCGGTTGCGGGCACTCCAGCGACGGGGACGGAGTTTGTCGCCGGAACAGTCGCCCCATTTTAATTCTGACCAACTTGAGGCGGGGCGATTGCTGCTCGACTACACTAAATCAATCATCTGCACAACGGATGAACGGGGACAACAAACGGTGATTCCTCTGACGGCTAATGAGTTTCGGTTACTGGAATATTTCATGCAGCACCCGAATCAAATCCTCACGCGCGATCGACTTTTGACTCGTTTGTGGGATGTAGATACTGACCCGATGAGCAATGTAGTTGCTGCCAGAATTCGTCTGTTGCGTCGCAAGCTGGCAGATTATGGCTGTGATGGGATGATTGAAACGGTTCATGGATTCGGTTATCGCTTGAACAAGTTATGACGCTAGCGGTTGAAAGAAACTGTTGGCGAATTCACCGAGGGCGTCACCCCTCACCTCTGGGAGGCAATATTTCCGTTCACTATTGGTAGTTAAGTAGAAGGAAGAAGGAAGAAGGAAGAAGGAAGAATGCTTATAGAGCAAGTTTTCTAGCCATCGAGATCTTATGTTTAATTAGGTGGACTTACTTAACAGCTATTCGGAAACCCGAATTATATAACAATCAGCATAAAAACATCAGTAGAACACCATAACAATGGTGATTGCTAACAACCTTTCGCTCAGAGGTTTTGCACTGAAAATACCATCTCAGCCAAGATATTTTTCAGTTTTTCTGAATTGAAAAAAGCCAGATATTGAGTTGTGAATGATGGAGGCATCAACTCTAACAAGGTTTGATTCCCATCAACTGTCAACTGTCAACTGTCAACTGTCAACTGTCAACTGTCAACTGTCAACTGTCAACTGTCAACTGTCAACTGTCAACTGTCAACTGTCAACATCGTGATAGGTCTGTTGTTAGGTATCTGCGGTGTTGCAGCATATCAGGTTTTGTTTCACACCCAGCGATATATCCTCCAGCAAAAACTACAGGACTTAGCCGGAACGCTGCATGACAGTATCGAACCTGAATTACAACAACCGGGACAGATTTCATCCAGCTTGAAAACTATTTTGCCCGGTTTGTGTTTATCGAATGAAAACTGTTATTTTTCAAGCAATGACGGCGCGCGACATACTGCTAGAGTGTTTCAGCAGGAGGGCTATTATCTCCGCTTTTTAAACGAATCTGGACGTGTTTTGGCGACGAGTGGAGAGCAGCCAAATGTATTAAAACGTTTTGCGCCAAAGGAGTTTTGGCAGGTTCTGAATTGTTCTAAGGGCGATCGCTTATCTGCAAATTGGGCGATCGCTCAAAGAATGGGATGCTTATCTGAACACCTTGCGACTGTTCTTATTTTTAGGCTTACCTTTTGCGATGCTGTTAGTAGGAGGAGCGAGTTGGTGGTTAGCGGGAGTAGCGATGCAACCAATTTATCAGTCCTATCGCCAGATGCAACAATTCACCTCCGATGCGGCTCATGAATTGCGAACGCCTCTAGCTGTGATCCAGAGTACCGTTGAGGATACTCGTCTTGCTGAAGACTTACCAGAGGTTAATCAAAACCTGGATATTATCGAACGACAAAACATCCGTCTCTCCAGGTTAGTCAAAGATTTACTGTTCATTTGTCGCATTGAGCAACAACAGATTTCGACTCAATTGCAGCCTTGCTCTCTCAACGATTTGATCGGCGATTTGGTCGAAGAACTTGCAGGTTTGGCAATGATGGCTGAGCTACATTTGAAGTTAGAAATTCGTGCCTCACAAGCCATTATGATTCTTGGGGATGAAGTCCAACTTTACCGTATGGTAACGAACTTAATTACCAACGCCATTCACTACACTCCCCCAGGAGGACTAATCCTTGCCATCCTCGATTGCACTGACAAGGAAGCCCTAATTCAAGTTCAAGATACGGGTGTTGGTATCGCTCCAGCCGAACAAACGCGAATTTTCGATCGTTTCTATCGAGTCCAGAGCGATCGCTCTAGAGCCACAGGAGGGGCGGGATTAGGGCTATCGATTGCCAGTGCGATCGCAGTAGCTCATCAAGGCAGCATTCAAGTCCAGAGCGAGTTGGGCAAAGGCAGTACATTTACAATCCGTCTACCACTCAAATAAGCACAATTTAGATGGGGGAAAACTTACTAACTATGAGAAGTTTGGGAGCGAGTGGTTAAACCGATCGTTAGAGTATAGAAACGAAGTCTCTACAGAATCTTAGCCGTTTTAGCCCGCTCCAGTGTCAACGGGCGGGCGATCGAGCTAAACTGAGATTTGAGATTAACTGCGATCGAACTCAAAGCTTGCACCTGTGTTGCCAACAGGCAAAATGCTGGTTGCACAAAAAGTAAATTTGCTTGTGGAGTGGGGATCTTATGGCCCGTCCCTCAAAAACTTTTTGACAATTGTGCAATATTTGATACCGGAGATAGTTCTCAAACTTCACTACTGAGTCTCAGGACTGATCGTAGTCCTGTTTGTGGTATGTCAATTGACCGCGATTTAAACGCCAGGAGAGAACATTTTCAACTGGGAACAACCCTCGGCTTGAGGGGGCTAGCCTACTTATCTTGGGATGGCCGACCACCCAACAGCGTAGGAAGTGAACACTAATTATCCAAAGGATAGCTTTGGGTAAGTCTAGGTAAGTTTTATGAAGCAGTGGGTCAAGCCCACTTTTTTTGTTGCATTAGTCGCAGGAAAAAAGCTCAGCGCATCAGACTTGCAAGTTTAGGACTGATCCAGGCCCGTGTCCGAGTTCAGGAGTTTTAGCTTAAATATTCAATATGACTCATCCCCTAATCCCACAAATCATTGACTTAGCTACCCCCGTTGCCGAAACACTGGGATTGGAAGTAGTGGGAGCAGTGTTTCACACCAACCAAAATCCACCTGTCTTACGGATAGACATCCGCAACGTCCAGCAAGACACCGGTTTAGCCGACTGCGAGCGGATGAGCATAGCCCTGGAACCCGAATTAGACGCAGCCGACATCATACCCGACGCCTACGTGCTAGAGATTTCCAGTCCCGGTATATCCCGATTGCTCAGCAGCGATCGAGAATTCATTACTTTTAAAGGTTTCCCCGTCACAGTCACAGCGGTCGAACCGGAATCGCGAATCAAAGAGTGGAAAGGACTACTGGTGGGTCGGGATGAAACAACAGTTTATCTCAATCAAAAAGGGCGACAGATTAAAATTCCCCGTCTTCAGATTACCAAAGTTGAACTAGACGAAGGAAAAGAGATGTAAAAGGAAGTTTTGAGTCTTGAGTTCTACTAATCCCTCATCACTCATAATTTACCCTCGGCAATTGCCGATGACCGATGAGACCCATGACCGATGCCCAATGCCCGATTACCCAATTACAAAAAGGAGTGTTTTATATGTCAATGGTTCCTCTGCCCGGACTCAAAGAAATGGTCGAAGGTATTAGCAAAGAAAGAAACTTGCCCAAACACGCAGTTCAAGCAGCCTTACGAGAAGCCCTCCTCAAAGGATACGAACGCTACCGACGCACCCAAAAATTAGACCATTTCAGCGAAGAATACTTTGATAATTTTGATGTAGAACTAGATGCAGAACAAGAAGGTTTTCGCGTTTTAGCCAACAAAACTATTGTCGAAGAAGTCGTCAATCCCGACCACGAAATAGCACTTTCCGAAGTGCAGGAAGTAGCCACAGAAGCTCAACCAGGTAGCATCGTGCTGGTAGACGTAACGCCAAATCAAAAAGAATTTGGTCGCATGGCCGCCATCCAGACTAAACAAGTGCTGGCTCAAAAACTGCGCGACCAACAGCGCAAAATGATTCAAGAAGAGTTTAAAGATTTAGAAGAAACTGTTCTTCAAGCAAGAGTGTTGAGGTTTGAGAGGCAGTCGGTAATTTTAGCAGTCACCAGCAGTTTTGGTCAGCCAGAAGTAGATGCCGAACTCCCGAAACGCGAACAGTTGCCCAATGATAATTACCGCGCCAATGCTACATTTAAGGTGTACCTCAAAAAAGTAGGCGAAGGCTCTACTAGAGGACCTCAGTTACTTGTTTCTAGAGCAGACGCAGGTTTGGTAGTTTATTTATTTGCCAACGAAGTGCCCGAAATAGAAGACGGAGTGGTGAGAATTGTTGCCGTAGCTAGAGAGGCAAATCCCCCTTCCCGCCACGTCGGTCCTCGGACTAAAATAGCAGTTGATACTCTCGATCGAGACGTAGACCCCGTAGGAGCCTGCATCGGAGCGCGGGGATCGCGGATTCAGGTGGTAGTTAACGAATTGCGGGGGGAAAAAATCGATGTGATTCGCTGGTCTCCAGACCCCGCAACTTATATAGCTAATGCTCTGAGTCCGGCTAGGGTAGATGAAGTGCGTTTAGTAGCGCCAGAAGGCAGGCGAGCACACATTTTGGTCGCTGAAGACCAACTCAGTCTGGCGATCGGTAAAGAAGGTCAAAACGTCCGCCTCGCAGCCCGCCTCACAGGTTGGAAAATTGATATCAAAGATATTGCTAAGTACGATCGTGAGGCAGAAGACAGTAAGTTGGCAGCAGAAGAGACTAGACTCGATCAACTAGCAGCAGAGGAAGAAGCAGAATTCGAGGAGGACATGGAAAGTTCATCGGAGGCAGAAGATGTCGGCACAATCGACGAAACCGAAACCAGGGTGGGATCGTAAATGATGAAACCGAACTACCGATGCTGTGCAAGTTGTCGAAAAATAGCTACAAAAGAAGCTTTTTGGAGAGTAGTCAGGGTCTATCCTTCTCATCAGGTACAATTAGATCTTGGCATGGGTCGTTCAGCTTACCTTTGTCCGCAAGCAGAATGCCTCAAAGCAGCTCAGAAAAAAAATCGACTTGGGCGATCGCTCAAAGCGCCTGTGTCTGACGAACTGTACCAAACACTTTGGCAGCGTTTAGCCATTGGCAGCCCTACCTGTAATTACCGGTAGTGCAACCACTAAAACCCCAATCCGATCTGCCCACCAGTCTGGAAAGATTTGTGTCAGATTAGATAAGGGTGGGGTACTAGCAGAGGTATCCTCAAGGTAGAAAAGCGAACTAAGAAGCTTGAGAAAGTGGCTTTTGCCAAAACTTAGACTTCTGAGTTCTAAGTTCTCAAAAAAACTTGAGAATTCTCCGATCGCAGACTTCAGCTAGGTTGCATCTTTATAGATGGAACTGCTGAGAGAGTACGAAAACCCCGATTCCTGACACTGAAATCAATCACAGCGAATGATGTCGTCATTAGAACAAAAAATCAAAATGTAAAAACTGGTTGGCATAACAGAGGGCAGAGTGGATGAACAACGGCAAAGTAAGAATTTACGAGTTATCACGGGAACTAAATTTGGATAATAAAGACATCTTGGCAGTGTGCGAGCGGCTCAATATTTCAGTCAAGAGCCACAGCAGCACAATTACAGAATCAGAAGCAGAACGCATTCGCAAAACGGCGGAAAAATACGTCGCCAGCCACTCTTCCCCCGGCAAGCCAGCTCCCCCCGAAAGAGCAGCAGCGCCATCTAGAGAATCTGGCCCTCATCCTAACGATCAACAAAAAAAGCAGCAAATTTTAGAAATACGCAGTCCAAAAGTACGACCCCAGGCTGGTGCAAACTCCCAGCAGCCGGGGAACGAGGAGAGAAAAAAAACCCAGGCAACCGTCGCCACTCCTCCAAAATCCCCGGCGGCTCAACAGCTCCAACCTCCGGCTAAGCCAAATATCAATCGACCTGTACTCTCGAAGCCGAATGCTCCATCAGCAGCGCCTTCGTCAGCAACAGTGCCTCAAACCCTAGGTGATATCGACCCAGAAACCAACACCGAGGGTCTGGGAGCCACAGCAGCCCAACCGTCGTTGGAAAAAGCCCCGGAACGAATTCAGCGCGTTGCCACCACCCCTCCCGGGCCGTCGGCAAAGCTGACATCGCCACCAGTCAGACCCGCCGGAGAGTCTGCTAATCGCACCCAACTGACTCAGGGAAATAGGCCGATCATCAAAGTTGCCAAAACTGAGCAAGAACAATCAGAACAGTCAGAAAGCCGGGAAGCACCTGCTAAACCGACTAGACCTACCAAACCAGCGGCCGGTGGTACCGAATCTCGTGCCCAAAGACCGCGCCTCGATGGACCCGGAAGCGTCAAAACTCAACTGGCAGAACGACCAAGCCCAGGCGGCCCGCGCCGGAGCCTTGCCCCCGCAACTTCAGCCGCCGGGCTGCGCAGCCGGGGCGGTGACATCTCAGCCACCGGAGAAGACGGAGACGATGACGGAGACGATACGTCGTTGTTGCTGGATACTCTTCTCCTTCCTAAGCCGACGCTGCCAAAGCCAGCCAAAAAGACACAGGTCATTTGGGAAGAAGATGATGACGAAAACCCAGATGCAGCTAGCAAAGCAGCCAAAGCTGGTAAGGTCAAACGTTCTCGCCTAAAACCCATCGACGAGGATGACGATGACTTAGAAAACGGCTTGGATATGCCAGCACCAGTAATGGTCAGCCTGTCGCTAGCCCGCCCTGCTAAGGCGAAGTCACCAGCAGCAACCAAATCAACACCAACTCCGGGTGCACCCGGAAGCAGTGGCAAAAACAAGAGACCGGGCCCTTCTCACGATAAGAGCTCCTCTGGTTCCAGTGGGGGACGGGGTAATAATCGTGGCAAAACAGCCGAAACAAAAGTAGAACGTCCTGAAACACTGGTGCTGAGCAGGCCGATGACCGTTCAGGAACTCGCAGCTACTCTTGCTGTTCCCGAAACCGAAATTATCAAGCGCCTGTTCTCTAAAGGTATTGCGGTCAACATTACCGAAACCCTGGATATTGCAGCGGTGAGAATGGTAGCTGAAGAAATGGGCATAGAGGTAGAAACCCCTGAAAAAGTAGCCCCAGCTATCAAAGTAATCGATATGCTGGACGCAACAGATTTGGAATACCTCCAACGCCGTCCGCCAGTAGTAACGATTATGGGTCACGTCGATCACGGTAAAACTACCTTGCTCGACTCGATCCGCAAAACCAAGGTCGCTCAGGGAGAAGCTGGGGGTATTACCCAGCACATCGGTGCTTACCACGTAGATGTGGTACACGAAGGCAGGAGTCAGCAAGTCGTATTTTTGGATACTCCAGGTCACGAAGCCTTTACAGCAATGCGTGCTCGCGGAACTCGTGTCACAGACGTTGCCATCTTGGTGGTGGCGGCGGATGATGGCGTGCGACCCCAAACAATTGAAGCGATCAGTCACGCGAAAGCGGCTAAAGTGCCAATTGTGGTGGCGATCAATAAAATTGACAAGGAGGGCGCTCAGCCGGAACGGGTGAAGCAAGAGCTGACAGAGTACGGCTTGGTTGCAGATGACTGGGGCGGCGATATCACGATGGTTCCTGTCAGCGCGATCCGAGGCGAAAACCTCGATACGCTGTTGGAAATGATCTTGACAGTCGCGGAAATGGAAGACCTCAACGCCAACCCGAATCGCTCGGCTAAGGGTACGGTGATTGAAGCTCACCTGGACAAGGCAAGGGGTCCGGTGGCAACTCTGCTAGTCCAAAACGGTACTCTGCGGGTCGGCGATATTGTGGTCGCAGGCTCTGCTCTGGGTAAGGTGCGGGCTATGATCGACGATCGCGGCGAGCACGTAAAACAAGCAACTCCATCTTTTGCGGTGGAAGTGCTCGGCCTACGAGAAGTGCCTCGCGCTGGAGACGAATTCGATGTCTTCGCTAACGAAAAAGAAGCAGCCGCGATCGCCAGCGGCAGAGCTACATCCCAACGAGATTCCCGTCTATTGCAAGGTGGCAGAATCAGCCTCAGTGGCTTCTCTCAACAAGCTAAGGAAGGCGTTCTCAAGGAACTAAACTTGATCTTGAAGGCAGATGTCCAAGGCTCCCTAGAAGCCATTGTCGGCGCTCTGACCCAACTTCCTCAAAAAGAAGTTCAACTCCGATTACTCCTATCTGCTCCTGGGGAAGTCACAGAAACCGACGTTGACCTCGCCGCGGCTAGTAGTGCCGTGATAATCGGGTTCAATACTACCCTCGCCACCGGCGCTCGCCAAGCAGCCGACCAAGCAGGGGTAGACGTGCGGGAATACAGCATCATCTACAACCTGTTGGATGACATTCAAGGGGCGATGGAAGGCTTGCTGGAACCCGAACTGGTTGAAGAACCTCTGGGTCAAGTCGAAGTGCGCGCTGTCTTCGCGATCGGTCGTGGAGCTGTGGCTGGATGTATGGTACTTTCTGGCAAGGTCATTCGCAACTGCAAGGTGCGGGTGCGCCGTGGCAACAATGTCGTCTATGAAGGTGTCCTCGACTCCCTGAAACGGATGAAGGAAGATGCTAAGGAAGTCAATACTGGCTTTGAATGTGGCATTTCCTTGAATGGGTTTACCGACTGGGCCCAAGGCGATATGATTGAAGCCTACCGAATGGTGACTAAACGTCGCACGCTCTCAGCATAATTTTGGATTCTCAATTGTGGATCGGGGACTCAAGGCTGGTTAATTACCAGCCTTGAGTTTTAAGCCTTCTTCCTTCTTCCTTCTTCCTTCTCCCCTTGGGGGGGCTAGGGGGGGGGTTCTTATTCCTTATTCCTTCTTCCTTATTCCTTCCCCCCTTGGGGGGGGCTAGGGGGGGGTCTTATTCCTTCTTGCTTATTCCTTATTCCTTCTTCCTTATACTTATGCGTTCTTTTTGGTCTGAACCTTTTTTGTGGATTCACCTCGCTGGGCTGGCTGCATTGCCGATTTTCCTTGGACTTTGTTGGCTGGGACTGGCGGTGGGCTCTCCGCTGCTACCAGTGTGGCTAGAAGTATTTTTAGTTGGGGCCGCAGGTATTGGGCCTGTGCTCTGGATGCAGTGGTTCCGTCCTTTTTACATTTTTAGTATTTTAGTGGTGGCGGTGAAACCCCAGAATCTCACCAATGCACAGCAGCGGATTCTGGCTGGGTTTAAATCTCGCTTAAATCAAGGATTAGCTCTATTTTTGGCTATTTTGCTGGCAGTAATTTTGTGGCAACTATATCGATTTTCTCCCCTGGCGGCTTCCGTGGCTCCTTTTCCTCCTCAATGGCGATTGGCTGGATTGCTGTTGGCTGCTTGGGCTTTTCTAGCTAGCAATTTGTTCTTGCAGGTCCCTGCTAGTGTCCTGGCTGTATTGCTGACACCGGAATCAGAATTTGCAGGGAGACAGCCTCATGTTTTGGACCAAGTTGGGCTCGATTTCACGATCGCAGGCTGGCTGGTCGATCGCATTTTACCCACTTTTGCCGAAGCTGAAGATCGGGGGAAACCTGAAGAGGGAGATGGGATTTGATCCTGGCCCGGCGAGATTTGGGATTGGGGATTTAGGATTAAAAAAATAATCTGCCCTGGATTCAATTGTATTTTAAGATACTGCTGATTTGAAAATAATGTGCTAATAAATCCATAGTTATTAATTGAAATTTATTGAGATTATTAACATTCAATATCAAATTTTTAATTTGAGGTTATTTTGATTTTTCATTGGCTATTTGGAGAGGAGAATATATAATGGAAATTGTCAAGGTAAGCTTTAAGTCCTCACTGGGGATTAAAACAGAGGTATAAAAATATGGCGAATGCACAAACGATCGCACAAGAACCTCAAGCAGCAGAGCCGATCGAGCTGTACGAAGATTCTCAAATCTGGGGCAGTCTCAAAAAAGCGATCGGCGCAAGTTCTGGATTTCAACGCTGGCAGCTAGAGCGAAATTTTGAGAATCAGCAGGCAAATGTCAGCATCGACCAGCAAGTTCGCTCCTATTTGCGAGAAACTTTAGCAACTTTGGCTTACTGAGTGCTGCGAAGCGAAATGTTGTAACTCATAGTAGCTTC
The DNA here is from genome assembly GCA_004292745.1 of Oscillatoriales cyanobacterium. Classification (GTDB taxonomy): domain Bacteria; phylum Cyanobacteriota; class Cyanobacteriia; order Cyanobacteriales; family Microcoleaceae; genus Microcoleus; species Microcoleus anatoxicus. The sequence continues at coordinate 10,933 of RDXH01000186.1, forward strand.
CCATCGCCCCTGGTTTAAAACCAACTTGAAACATGGCGTTAATTTCACGATTTTTCAGCAGCAAGGGCATTTCAAAATTAATATAAATATCCTAGCTCCTTATATTCAGGAGCTAGGACGTTATCGGGCCCTACTCAAAAAATCACCGAATTGAATTTTGCCAAAATTTAGTTGAGATGCTCCAAGGATTCAAGTAAAATCTGAGCGCTGCGCCGATGGTGGAATTTATCAGCAATCTTCTGTCGTGATTTTTGAGTCAGACTCAAAGTTAACTCTTTGTCCTGTAACAATTTTGCGATCGCATCTGCCATTTTTTCGGGATTTTCCGCCGGGACCAGGATACCGTCAACGCCGTTATCTATCAGTTCCGCCATCCCACCCACATGGGTAACTACCACGGGAGTTTCCATAGCCATTGCTTCCATCACCGCTACAGAAATTCCCTCTTTTAAGCTGGGTAAAGCAAAAATATCAGCCTCTTTATAACCTTGCCGATTTCGTTCTTCGGAGACAGAACCCAGCAGTTGAACATAATCAGACATTGATTCATCCGCAATGAATTTTTCCAATTCTTTCCGGTAGCCATTACCAGCATTTCCATCCTCCCCAGCAATCTGTAAACGCACGTCAAACCCTCGTTCTCGAAGCAACTTAATTGACTCAATCAGGTACTTGTGTCCTTTAGCTATATTGAGACGGCCACAAGTATAAATTCGGCATTGAGTCCCTTCCTGCCAAGGAGTGTAGGGAGTTTCACGCTTAATTTCATCGAGATTAACACCCACTGGTGAAACTCTCACATCCTTGGGCAAGAAACCTTCTAGCTCATCTTTGATAGAGTAGAGAAGTTGTTCAGACATCACAGAAGCAAAAGCAGAATGTTGCCATTTTTGCTCTTGATTGCCCCCAAAATCTTCTAACTGACCGAGAAGGGCGACACTATAAGTAATATCGGAAAGTATCGAGGCAAATAGGGCTATATTAGCAGCATTGCCACAGGAATGAACGTGGACGTGAGACCAGCCCTGGGTTTTGGCCAACCAAGCTAGCTTTGCACCCATAACGACCAATACCAAGTAGTAAAGCTTTTGAGCTAAAGAGACATCCTTGGCATTGGCAATTACACTCAGACAGCGCCACCAAGCAATCGGACCAGCTTTGATGAGTTGGATGGGAACATTTACAAAATCTTTGAGTTCAAAGGGGACTAAATAATCGGTGATACTTTGGGCTTTCTGAGCCCAAGTATGTACAACCTTAGTGGGCGGACGGCGGGTGGAGATGATGTGAGGTTTCATACCAATATCCAGCATTGCTTGATATTCACGCCAAATCCAAGTATGAGTTTGCCCTGGAAATTCAGGGATAAAGTAGCCAATTTGTTTATTCATTATTGATTTTTTTCCTTAGCAACTGGACAAATTGAAATGTGTTAAACTATCTTAGGATTCTTCTTGTTCTATTACCTTTATTCCCATCAATTCAGCTTTGTACTTCAACATTTCAATTAGTCGAGCATGAGGAATAGAGATATCCGACTAAATCCGGGTTTTTCACCCCATTTCGGCTGTGGGTCGCTAATTTCTCCCTCTCGCCCATACAGTAATAAAGGGGGTGAAAAACCCGGATTTGGTATTAGATGTTTTTGGGGCTAATAGTCTAGGCAGCTTTGCCTGCTGTCACCTCTAATTGAGGTAGAACCTTACCCTTGGCCAAACATTTTTTAACAGCAGCAATCACATCTTCAACATCTGCATCTGTTAATTTGGCTGAAATTGGCAAACTTATGGTGCGGAGTCCGACGTAACTTGCATTCGGATAATCTTCCGGCTGCCATCCAAACATTTCCTGATAGACAGGATGTTCTGCCATACTCATGTAATGTACGCCAACACCGATATTTTCAGCATTAATAGCGTTAAGAAACTCGTCGCGGCTGATGCCTGCGGTGGCTTCATCTACCAAAATCGTGTATAGGTGGTAGGCATGAATTGTGTCTGGTTCTGGGTCTGAAGGCAGAGTAATTGGTAAACCGGCAAATGCTTCATTGTAGCGCTGCCAAATCTCTTCGCGCCGCTTCCAATAAGGAGCAACTCGTTCCATTTGACGAATCCCGATCGCCGCTTGGAGATCCATCATATTGTATTTAAAACCGACTTCCACCACTTGGTAGTGCTTGTATCCTGAATCGCCGAAGCGCTTCCAAGCATCTTTGCTCATACCGTGCAGCGCCAAAATTTTGAGCCGATCGGCGTCTTCTTGTTTCCGACTTAGAATCATGCCACCTTCACCCGTAGTGATGTTTTTGGTGACATAAAAACTGAAGCATCCAAAGTCGCCAAAAGTCCCTGCTTTCCGTCCTTTATATTCTGTTTCGATGGCGTGAGCACAGTCTTCGATTAACTTCAAGTTGTGGCGTTGAGCAATTTCGCACAGGGCATCCATATCGCAAGGACGACCTGCAAAGTGAACTGGCAAAATCGCCTTAGTTTTGGGAGTTATTTTGGCTTCTACTTTCGCTGGGTCTATATTCATGGTCAGCGGGTCTATGTCTGCCAGTACAGGTGTTGCCCCTGCGTGAATAATCGCGTTAACTGTCGCACAAAAAGTCATCGGAGTAGTAATGACTTCATCCCCTGGTTTTAACGAAGCAGCGAGGATACTTAAATGCAGCCCTGCGGTGCAGGAATTGACTGCAATTGCGTACTCAGAACCCTTGTAAGCTTTGAAGTCATTTTCAAAGCGCATAACCTTTGGCCCCGTACCCAACCAGCCTGTTTGCATAGTCGATACGACTTCCTGAATTTCAGCATCTTCGATTGCAGGAGAGCCAAATACGAGGAAGCGGTCTTTAGACCGAATAGGATTGTTGTTCATTTTGCTAGTTTTTATCCAGTAAATAAAGTCGATTGAATGGCAGTCAACCGCCCTAGTAGGTACGGTTATCTTGGGATTTGAGATGCTTTTCTATATCTTAAGATAGATATTTCATAATGTCCATAGGTTCGGATTTCATTATATTGAAGTTACAGAAACACTTGTGCTATTTTTTGGGTTAAAAAACTTGTTTATAAGTGAAAATACGGAACCTTGACAAGCATTCTGTTTACGAACTAACAAATCCGTCTGATTTGAGATCGTCTCCTAAAGTCTAGGTAGACGAATCTTATTCAAAAGGTCTTGGAGCCGTTCGGAAACACCGCCCAATTGTTCTGACAAGGCTACCAGTTTGCCATAAGCTTCCACCAAACGATCGCCCTCAACGTCAACTTCAGTCGTCGGATAATTCTTGATGGTTTCCAGTAACGTAATTTCATGATCGCTGCTGGCAGACAGCACCAAAGCCGCGCGCAAAGCCTCTTTATTTGCATTCCCAGAAGGAGTGTGAATTACCTGACCGACTTCATCCAGAATCATGTCTCCAACTTTACTATTCAGGGTCCGATCCAAAAACCTGTGATTGACTTTCACCGGTCTCGTCAGACTGCGGCGAATAGCTTCCGGGTCTTGTTTAGCTTGTCCCAACAGCATTTCTAAGTCAGAAGACATTTTCCCAGTTTCCGCGAAACTTTCTAATTCGCTGACTGGTATAGTCATCCGAATCACACTGTATTTGAGCACTACCTTTTCAGCGGCCACCGCAGCACTGCTGTAAAACAACATTCCCGCCCCTGTGGCTAAAAAGAATGTCCACCGCTGTTTGAAAAATGACCATCTCATACGAAAGTCCCCAGATATCGTTATCCACTTAGACTATAGCGACTTTTATTTATAGCAACCGCCAAGGTGGTTAGGACGCTTCCGGTCACTGAGCGTAGTCGAAGTGGACATTTCGACCCTTCGACTACGCTGGCTGACGGCGCTCCGCTCAATGACCTTCAAATCCGCGTAAAAAAAACCCATCATATCAATTCCGGTTGCACCGGAATGATGTACTGAAAGAGCGTAAGCGAGTGCAAAGAGGACAAGTCATGCCTAAACGCCTCAAGGCGCGAGCCTCATCAAACCTCATCCGAGTTGTCTAAACTTTATCGTCAAGCGTCAGACCCAATTGAACGGACACGCTACCAAATAATCTGGCTTTTGGCAACTGGACGAGTCACAGAAGATGTCGCGGATGTCACGGGTTACTGCCGTAACTCTATATATCGCTTAGTCCGTCGCTACAATCAATTAGGTGCAAATGGGTTGAAAGACAAACGTCATCAACATCCGGGCACTCCACCTTTACTCTCTGTTGTGGAACAAGCGCAACTATTGCAAACTTTACGGACTCCGACTGCTGATGGAGGATTATGGAACAGTCGTAAAGTTGCTGAGTGGATCGGTAATTTACTCGATCGTCCAGTCAGCGTACAAAGAGGTTGGGACTATCTACGTTCGTTAGAGTTTCGGTTACGGGTACCCCGACCTGAACACGACCTAGCTGACCTTGAGGTCCAAGAAGCTTGGAAAAAAAACGGAGCGCGCGAGCCAAACGAATTCAACAGCAGCATCCATTGGCAGCAGTAGAAGTGTGGGCAATGGATGAACATCGTCTCGGACTAAAGCCGATACTTAGGCGAGTTTGGGTAGGCTAGGTCGAGCAGCCCATAGCCAACGTCAATTGGCGATATCAATGGCTATGGTTGTATGGTTTTGTACACCCGTCAACGGGAGAAACCTACTTTTGGATTCTCCCAAAAGTTAACATCGAACTTTTTAACAAAGTTTTAGTAGACTTTGCCAGAGAATTTGGGCTTGGCAAAGATAAACAGATCATCTTAACTATTGACCAAGCAGGTTGGCATACTAGCCCACAAGTTATAGTTCCTTCTTGGTCTACACTTGGAATTTATGCCCTCTCATTCTCCTGAATTACAACCAGCAGAGCGTAAGAGGCCGTTAGTAAATGAACCAATTGCCAATCGTTCATTTGAAAATCTTGTTGACACTCTCAGGGCTGAAGCCACTGAGATTCTGCGGACAAAGCAACTTTAGGTAATGCCCAAAGTTTTACTCTCGCTACGGTGGTCAAACACCGTC